>JBDTNH010000085.1:0-10326 GCA_039933845.1 Gemmatimonadota bacterium | reverse complement strand
GTATCAGTCGCTCCTCGGGCTCCCCACGAATCCGCCAGCGCATTCCTACTTCGCTCAGATCCTCGACTCCGACGGCACTGTCCTGCTCTGCCTACATCAGTGGGGCGCGCACGACCACGCATCGTTGATGAGTCCCGAGTGTGGGACGCCCGGCAACGGCCTCCTCATCTTTTTTCGGGTCGACGACTACACGGAAACGCTGAGCAGGGCACGCGAACTCGTCGCCAGGTTTGACGCGGAGCCCCAGGTGAATCCGAACACTCGGAGCGAAGAGTTCACGGTCCGGGACCCGGACGGATATTGGGTCACGGTGAGCGCGACTGCGGTGCTCGAACCTGCGGGACAGGTGCCGCCGGCATGAGGGGGGTATCGCTCCTGCTCATTGTGGTGTGCGGTATGGCCTGCCAACGGCAGGACCCGCTTCGCTACATCATCTATTTGCATGCCAAGATCGTGGAGACCGAGGGGCGTCGGCCGACCGATTCCACGTTCGGCACATACGAGTATGACGCGATCCTGGACAGTCTCCGGCGCCCGGGCGTCATCGTGTTGAGCGATCAGCGGCCGCCCATGGCGGACTCGGATGCTTCGGCCTTGCACGTCGCACAGCAGGTGGACAGCCTGTTGGCGCTTGGAGTCCCGGCGAAGGCGATCACGGTCATCGGCTTCTCCAAGGGTGGCTGGATTGCGATTCTCGCTTCCGCACGACTGCGGAATCCTGCCATCTCATTTGTGTTCATGGCGGCGTGCGGACCGTGGGCCTTCGAGCGGCCTGAACTCCATGTGACAGGTCGGCTTCTGTCGCTCTACGAGACCAGTGATTCCCTGGGTGTGTCCTGCGCTCCCCTCTTTGAGCACCAAGGGTCGGGCTCGCGCGTTCAGGAGATTCCGATCGGGCTGGGGCTCGGGCACGGCACGTTCTTCGAACCTCGATCGGCGTGGCTGGGTCCAGCGAGGGCGTGGGCGGAGGGTCCCCGAGCATTGCCACGAGAACGATGAAGGCACCATCCTCGGGGAGGTGCGACATGTCGGGTCGGCTAGCGCGCTTTCCAATGCCGATGCCGAATCGGCTGCTCGGAGAGCCTCAGCCTCCTTTCGCACAGCATCGGCACCCACTCGGCATTCACGAGGATGCCCACCGTGAGAGTGCTATTCTATTGTGGAGCATGAACCACAGCTGAATGGCACCAGCCACCACGATGCACGAACGATCAGCTGGCAGCGTCCCCACTCGCCGCCGGTGGGTTGCCAGCATCGCTGTCGCTCATCAGGTGCCCGAGCCACCGGCTCTCGTCGTGCGAGTCGACCAGGAGCCGCAGCGCGATCGAGAACGGCACCGCCAGCAGGGCGCCCACGGGGCCAAGCAACCACCCCCACAGGACCAGCGAGACTACCACCACGGCTGGCGACAGATCGAGGGAGTCACCGAGATATCGCGGTTTGATCACGTTGTCGATGATGAGGTTGATCACGAAGAAACCGCCCACCACCAGCAACGCGCGCCCGATCCCGTACTGGAGCAGGGCGAGCAGTGCGGGGGGCGCCAGCGCGATCACGAAGCCGATGTTGGGCAGGAAACTCATCAGGAAGGACAGCACGCCCCACAGGAGTGCGAGGTCGACGCCAAGCGCCAGGAGCAGCAGGGTATTCGCCACACCTGCAATGAGGCCGAAGATCGTGTTGATCACCACGTAGCTGCGCATGCTCAACACGAACCCGTCGAGTCGATCGATCGAGGCGCCCGAGGCCCGAAGCGCGTCGCGCATTTTCTGCGGGTAGCGCTCAGCCTCGATCATCATGAACACCATGATGAGGAGCAGGATCGCCAGGTTACCGGCTGTGCTGGTCAGTCCCCCCGATGAAACCGAGCGCATAGCCGACAATCGCTTCCGGTTGAAGCGCTTGAGCCGAGGTCAGTCGCGAGGTGTCGACCTCGAACGGGAGGCCGGCGACGAACGCGGTGAGTGTGTCTCGTAGGGCGCCGATCCGTTCCGCATAGGCCGGCAGCTCGGACTGGAGTTGCAGCAGCGAGGACCAGAACAGCAACCCGAGCAGCACAACTGCGGTGACGCCCACCACGATGCCCGTGAGTGCAGCCACGGTCGGATGCCAGCCGCGCCGCTGCAGCCACCTGGAGGCGGGGCTCCACGCGATGGTGATCAGCAGGGCGATCGAGACCGGAGCGACCACGGAGCTGGCGGCACGGAGGCCGGCGAGGACCAGGACGGCGGCGGCCATCGTCACGAGCAGTCGGGTCAGGGCGCCGCGGGAGGTCTCGGTCATCGGGGCCGTCCTGTCTGAGGTGAACACTGCCGGCGTGGTCCCGATCATCGCCCGTCCGCGGTCAGCTCGCAAGTCCGCGATGCCGCTGCGAGCGATCCTGCTCGGGCCCCGCCCCTGTAGTTGCGCCTGAGGCCAGGCTGGTCCAGAGTATGTTGTGGCCGGCCTGACAAAAGCGGCAGGTGGTATCATGACCGGAATGGAGTCTCCAGAATGCCCAAGCCTGGATCTGGTTCAACGCTGCGCATCTATCTGCTCCTGATGGCACTCGGTGCCATTGGTGGCGCACTCGCGTCCATCCCACTCACCTGGCTCGGAAAGGTGATCACCGAGGCACCCGATCCCGCGACCCTCGCGAACTATGTGTGGAACATGCGCGCCTTTGCCATCATGGGTGCGCTGTTCAGCCCGATACTGACGTGGTCGTCAATGCGTCGTGTACCGCTGTGGCGCACCATTCTCGAGCCAGCCATCGGTGGACTTGTCGGCGCGGTACTCGGCTTCTTCCTCGGCTCCGAAGGATTGTTCCTCTTGCTCTCGGCAGGTGGGGTTGGGTTGGCCGCGTGGCGCTTGAATCGTTCCTACCGCGATCCGGTGCCTGCGCTGCACCCGGCAGGTGCTGATCAATCGGCGCTCGACGCCGGACGAGCACAAGCCGTTGGCGATCACAATTGAGGACTCCCATGACACGGGTTCGAGTTGAGAGCTTCACGATTTCACTCGACGGATACGGGGCCGGGCCGAGTCAGGACCTCGACCATCCACTCGGCGTGGGCGGGAGTGACTTGCATCAGTGGTTTGTTCCGACGCGCACCTTCCAGCGTACGCACGGCGCTGGCGACGGAACGACCGGGATCGACGATGATTTCGCGGCGCGGGGATTCGAGAACCTCGGTGCCTGGATCCTGGGCCGAAACATGTTCGGACCGATTCGCGGTCCGTGGCCCGACCTGAACTGGCAGGGCTGGTGGGGTGACAATCCGCCCTATCACGTGCCGGTGTTCGTGTTGACCCACCACGCGCGTCCACCGATCGAGATGGACGGTGGCACGACCTTTCACTTCGTCACGGGGGGCATCCACGAGGCGCTGGATCGGGCGCGTGGTGCGGCCGACGGCCGGGACGTGCGCATTGGCGGTGGGCCGAACACCATTCAGCAGTATCTCCGCGCGAGTCTCATTGATGAACTGCACATCGCGATTGCGCCGGTGCTGCTGGGTCAGGGAGAACGGCTGTTCGAGGGCGTTGACCTGCGGACCCTGGGGTACGAATGCGTCGAGTGTGTGCCCTCGGAGAAGGCCACCCATGTCGTGCTTCGGCGGATGAACTCCAGATGAGCAGCACCAGCCACCACGATGCACGGTTTGCGGCAATGACCTTTGCTTCGGTGTATCCGCACTACGTCGCGAAGGTCGAACGGAAGGGCCGATCGGTTGCCGAGCTGCACCAGGTGATCGAATGGTTGACGGGTTACGATGAATCCGGGCTGCAGAAGATGATCAAGGACAAGGTGACGTTCGAGGAGTTCTTTGCGAATGCCACCCTCAATCCGAACGCGACCCTGATCACCGGAATGATCTGCGGGTACCGGGTGGAAGAGATCGAGAACCCGTTGACGCAGCAGGTCAGGTACCTCGACAAGTTGGTCGATGAACTGGCGAAGGGTCGGAAGATGGCGAAGATTCTGAGGGAGGGGTAAGGGGCTTTCCGGTTCGTCCGTTCATGGCGCTCTACCGTGTGTCAGGGGGGCGTATGAGCGATCCTCCGTCGGCCAGTGAGCTCTGAGTACTCCAGAGACCAGCAGGATTCATTCTTGTATTGCTCCCGGCTCGGTGAAATAGGCACTCTCCCGCCGACGGGTGCGGCGCACGGTATCGAGCGGTTGACCGAACATCATCTGGTACCGTTGCAGGATCTCCCCGAAATAGATCGGGTCATTTCGGTAGTACCCTTCCGGCATTCGAGACCGGGTGAGGGAAGCGCGCGTGCCGAGGTACAGGTAGGCGTCCGCCATCCGCTCGAGACTTGTCCCCTCGAATCTCCGCACCGTTCTCCCGTTTTCCTCAAAGCTCTGCGGGCCATAGATCAGCTCGGGCCAGAGCTGACCCAACCAACTTCCCTTAATGACCGCGAGCGAGGGGATCGGCCACGACGTCAGCTGACCTTCAAGCTGGTCGTTGCCGCGGAGGAAACCGACGTGGGGAAGCACGACGAATACCCTGGCGTGATGCTTGCGCTCCAACGTCCAGACTTCGGTACCCTCTCCCGTGGGCCAACCGCTGGAATGCGTCAGATGGCTGGTCCCCGCAACGAGTAGCGCCTTTCGATGCCGCGCCAGCACTTCTCGCACGGTGACTTCGACATAGTTGGCTGCCCGCAGGCCGATGAAATGTTCCCAGGTCATGCTGTCGGGAGAGGCGGACCAGTCAATCGGCGGGTCACCCAGGAGAACGCGATATCGATTGGAGGGAGCCAATCCCTCGTTGATCTTCCGCACCTCCCGAAAGAAGCGCTCGTAGACTGGAGCGTCCCAGACGAAGATCTGGGTCGTGTTGCGCCACACCAGGCGCACCAAACTATCGGGCAACTGCTCGCCGCCGATGAACCGATCGATGACCGGCTGATACCGGACATTCCCAAACTCAACCACAATGTCGTTGATTACCCCAGCGCTCCGAGGGTCCCGAAGCAGGGTAAGTACAAAATCGGCCTCCTCCTGGAGTCCATGCATCTCTCCCAGGGCGACGAGATCGCTACTTTGGAGCGCGTCCAGAATACCGACCACCGGATCGAGGAGTCGGGGCTCGCGAGGTTGTTGGCCTCGGGCAGGATGACACCCAACCAGCGCGCTGAGCGAGACCGCGAGGGAAAAGATCTTCATTCCTGAATGTTAAGGTAGAGCTCTCACGGGATTTGTGAGCATTCTGTGAAGGCTTCCCGCACTCGATCACACCGTCGACCTTCTGAACAGGTCTATTTGTCCGCATCCACCCGATCCTGGTTAGGGGCGCGGTACTCCCCCGGACTTCGCGCAGAATCGTCAGCAGATACCACCTCATGGGGGCTCAGGTCCACTCGCGGAATGCAGGCAGCAGGACTGCGAAGGAAACTCCTCGTCGCTTCGCTGGCGGTGTTCGTCACCACTTATATCGTCTTTCCCCTGTATCTGCCGGATACTCCGGCCTTGGGTTACACCCACTTCGTCACCAGGCGCGTGTTACAGCCCCAGATGGAATGTTTCGCCTGTCAGGGTTCGTGCGGGGCGTCGACTAACTGCTCACTCGCGGCGTGGTTCGCGTTAACCCAGTCTCGCCACTTCGTCTCCTCGCCACGCGCGAGTTCCGCCATGTCGGGGCACTCCCGATTCAGGGCGGTCGCCAGCTCCGCATCCGTGAATCGGTGGAACCACGTTTCGTCCCGAAGCTCATCCAGGGCCGATGGATAGGCCAAGCGTGCATTCCGCCCGGTGGCGACGCTTAATCGCACCTCGGCACAATATGCGCCTGCCTCTGACTTGAGGCGTCCGCCGGGAGCGAGGCGACGGAGATTGTGCCAGATCGCGCCATCGCGTAGGCACTGCGCCGCGTGAGCTTGTTCGTGTGCGCGCACGCGTGGCAGTAGCGTGTCCGTCAGACCGGGATTGAATCGTTGCACGGGTCCGACGATGGGGTAACACACCGTGACGGCGATAGGACCATCTTCAACCCACGGATGGACCAGCGAGAGGACGCCAACGAGAAGCGCAGCCCCGCCCACTGACAGTGAGATGATTCGTCCCGGCCGTAGGCGTCGAGATGTCACGCATATCCTCCACAATGTCGTTGATGACCCCGGCAGTCCGGGGATGTCGTAGCAGGGTCAGCACGAAGTCGGCCTCCTCCTGGAGTCCATGCATCTCCCCCAGGGCGACGAGGTCGTGGGTTCGGAACGCAGCAAGGATTCCCGCAACCGGATCGAGGAGTCGGGGATCGGGGGGATTCTGGCCTCGGGCAGGATGACACCAGAACAGAACGCTGAGGGCGACCGAGAGGAAAACGACCTTCATTCTGGAATGTAAGTTGGAAATCTCACGAGATTTGTGAGCGTTCTGTGAAGCCCTCCCGCCCTCGATCGCACCCCAGGACAATCCGGTGGTGTAACTTCATGGGAGTCTCACCATCTTCCACGGTCGCCTCACTGGAGAGTCTGGCATGCACTCGCCTGATCGCGCACCGGGCGGCCCCGTTCAATCCCGCGCCAAGATGACCATTGGACTGCTCGTTGCGGCTTTGCTGCTGACCGGCGCGCTCGGGTATCAGGCCTGGCACGCCGAACGCGCGCATCGCCAGACGACCGACCGGGTGTTGCACGAATACGCCGAGTTGGCGGCCCTGAGGTTCTTTGTCGAGGGAATGACGGACTTCCTTTCGATCCCCCTCGCCTTCGGTCATCTCGCGGGGCTCCATGTCAAGCATGACGCGGAGTTGCCGCCGCTAGAGTCGATGATCCCCACGGCGGACACCGTGGCGACGTGCACGCCAACCGCCCTGAATGGGGAACGCTTCTACTTTCGATTCGATCTTCGCGACGGACGCATGGTGACCAGCGGCGTGCGGCCGCCCGATGACGTGCTGGCGCTGGTGACCGACAGCGTGCGACAGCGCATCGCCGCAGCCTTCGCCGACCGCGAAACGTGGTATCTCGCCCCGATGTTCCGCTCAACCGCTTCCGGCCCGCGGGCATTGCTCTACGTCGCAGTGCGCGACCTTGAGGATACGCCTATCGCAACGTACGGATTTGAGACCTGCAACGCGGCAATCTGGGAATCCAATTTCCGCCGGATCATGCGCACCCCGCTGCTACCGGCGACTCTTGTGGGGAAGCTCCCCAATGACTCGCTCCTCAGTGTCGACGTCACCGCCTGGGGTCAATTCAGCGGACACTACCGATCCCCCATGAACTACCCTCCCATCTACACGGCCGAGGTAAACGACACTGCCGGGCGCCGCGGCGGCATCCGGCTCCGAGTCACACTGCGTCCGGATATTGCGGAACAGCTGGTCCTCGGCGGCCTCCCCGAATCGCGATTGCCCCTGCTGCTCGGCCTGCTAGGGCTCACGGGCGGCGTCCTGATCGTCGCCGTGATGCAGATTCGACGCGAGCAGGAGCTGATGCGGCTGCGTGCCGACTTTACCACAAGTGTCTCTCACGAACTCCGGACCCCGCTTGCGGAGGTGTTGCTCTACGCCGAATCCCTTGAACTGGATCGCTTCCCCCACGAGGTTGAGCGTCGGGAAGCCGTACGCATCATCGCCCAGGAGGCGAATCACCTGACTCAGATCGTGGACAACGTACTGCAACTCTCCCGTGCTGAGCGTCGCACCCTGCGGATTGTCACGCACCGGCTCGGACTTGCCCGGGAGATCCGCGAGGCGGTCGACAAACTCTCGGTAGCGCTGGAGGCGAGGCTGATGCAGGTGACACTGGCGCTCGACGGCCGGACGACGGTCCGGGCGAATGCGGACGCCTTGCGACAGATCGTCATCAACATCCTGGACAATGCCATCAAGTACGGCCGAGTGGGCCAGACTATCACGATCGGTACACAGGTCGAGGGCGAGATGGTGCGGCTGGAGTTCGAGGATCAGGGCAACGGCATCATGAGCCAGGACCGGGAGCGAGTGTGGGATCCATTCACTCGACTGATTCGCCCAGACGATAGTGTCCCCGGGAGTGGCATCGGACTCGCTGTCACGCGCGCACTCGTGCTTGCCCAGCAGGGACGCTGCTGGATAGAGCCTGGAATCGCCGGCGGTGCCCGCGTGGTGGTCTTGCTTCCGGCCGACACCCCCCTCTCGAGTCCCCAGGATGCGAGGGCAGAGTGACGGCTTCGAGGGACATCCTGATCATCGAGGACAATCGCAACCTCGCGAATGGGCTCCGTGCCAACCTCGTCGCCGAAGGGTACGAGGCGGTCGTGGCCCATGACGGTTCGAGCGGATTGATGCTTGCACGAACCGGTCGCTTCCACCTGATTATCCTAGACCTGATGCTGCCCGGAACCGACGGTTTCCGAGTCCTCGATGGGGTGCGCGCCGTCGACTCGCAGACACCCATCATCGTGCTCACGGCACGAGGCGACGAGGCGGACAAGGTCCGTGGCCTGACTCTCGGCGCCGATGACTACGTCACCAAACCGTTCGGTATCCGTGAACTACTTGCTCGAGTGGCCGGCCATTTGCGCCGGGCCAACCACCCCGATCCTTCGGAGGCCGCGACTCCGCTCCCCCGCGGCTTTGGCGACATCGAGGTCGATACTGCTAGGCACCAGGTGTTCCGCGCCGGAAGGGCGGTCGGACTCCGGCCCAGAGAGTTCGAACTCCTGGTGGCGCTGATGCGGCATCGGAACCATGTCGTCAGCCGACACGATTTGATGCAAGAAGTGTGGGGTTATGACAAGAGCGTGGCCAGTCGCACGCTCGATACGCACATCGCAGGATTGCGCCGGAAGCTCGAACCCGATCCACGGTTCCCTGTCTGGATTCTCACTGTTCGCAAGACGGGCTACCGCCTGAATGTGGACGCCTAGTGACCACCTGACGGACGTTCACATGACGGTAACATCCACGCGAATCCATTGGGCATGTTTGCACCGTAGGTTGCAGCATGTTCATTCCATTCGTACTCATGGCGCAGACTGTGGTGGCTACACCACCGACGGTGTTTTCTGGCGTTGACCGCCAACTCACTGTCACGATTCCCCGGCTGGACGAGCCGGTCACGATTGATGGCCAGCTGGCTGAACCAGCTTGGTCGCGTGCCGCGATTCTCACCGGTTTCTCACAATTTTCACCGACCGATGGGATCCCCGCGGAAGATTCGACCCAGGTAATGGTCTGGTACTCCTCGACGGCGATCCATTTCGGCATTCGTGCCTTCGAATCTCACGGTGCTCCGCACGCCACATTTGCCGATCGCGACCACATTTCTGCCGACGACAATGTCCAGCTCCTGATCGGGACGTTTCCAGGTGGCCAGCAAGCAACGGTCTTCGCGGTCAATCCCCTAGGGCAACAAAGTGATGGTGTGACAACCGAAAGCGGCAATCCAGGGGGTGGCGCTACCGGGAACTCCCGTGAAGCGCCCGACCTCAGCCCCGATTTCGACTTTCAATCGAAGGGCGAGCTGACTGCCTGGGGGTACCAAGTGGAAGTGCGTATTCCCTTCAGGAGCCTGCGTTATCAGTCGATCCGAACTCAGAACTGGAGCCTGAACGTTGTGCGCGAAGTGAAACACTCCGCTGTCAGCGACTCGTGGGCACCGGTGCGAAGGGCAAGCGCGTCGTTCCTCGGCCAATCCGGCACCCTGGCCGACCTTACGGAATTGCATCGAGGGTTGGTGATGGAGATCAATCCAGAATTGACCCAGTCCGTCGCCGGCTCCCCTACCGCAGGGGAATACGGCTACCGAGCCGAGAATCCCCGCCTTGGCGGCAACCTCCGCTGGGGGATCTCCAACGATGTCGCGCTCAATGCCACAGTGCGCCCAGATTTTTCGCAAGTTGAGTCCGATGCAGGTCAGCTGACCTTCGATCCCCGTCAGCGCCTCTACTTTCCGGAAAAGCGGCCGTTCTTTCTCGATGGCATCGAACTCTTTCAGCTGCCGCTACCATTGATCTACACCCGGCGGATCGCCGACCCGATTGCCGCGCTCAAGGTCACCTCCAATCGTGGCGGCACGACTATCGGCGCGTTGGGTGCGATTGCGAACGAGAGCGCACCGAGCGGGAAGAGTGAGAACTCCTACTTCGGGATCCTGCGTGCACAGCAGGACCTCGGCGGACAATCACGCCTCGGCTTGGCCTACACGGAACGGGGACAGGCCAGTGACGTCAATCGCGTCGCGAGCATCGATGGGCGCTTGCTGTTGGGCAACCAGTACAGCGTCCAGTTCCAGTTCGCCGGAAGCCACACCCGCTCCGGAGGTCTTAGTCGCAGTGCTCCGCTGTGGTATGCGCAGCTCAATGCGAACGGTCGACACTTGGGACTCGCTGCCTCGATCACCGGG
>JBDTNH010000084.1:0-10387 GCA_039933845.1 Gemmatimonadota bacterium | reverse complement strand
ACCCCCCTAAAACGGTTTAGCAAACCGCCGCCTTCAGCCACTCGGCCATCGCTCCCAAGCGGAACAAGATACACAGATCGGGTCCCGGCGTCAGCCGCCCTCCTCGATGCGGTCGCGGGCGGCCCGGACAGCCCGAATCCAGTCGGCCAGCCCCGGCCCGGCGCGGCTGAAGATGTCGGGGTCGATCTCGATGACGCGGCCCGCCTTGACGGCCTCGAGCTCCCGCCAACCGGGTGTCTTCCGGAGTGCGGCCAGCCGGCCATCGGGGGGACTCCCGGTGGACGTCAACACCCAACGTGGGTGACGGGCGGCGATGGTCTCCATGCTGACGACAGGCCACGGGACGTCAACGTCGGCGAAGATGTTGGTCAGGCACGCACCAGCGAGGAGCTGGGACATCCATGCGGAGGCACCCGCGGTGTTGGGCGGGGAGTCCCAGGTCTCGATCACGACACTTTCGGGGTGGCGGTCGTCAGCACAGGCACTGTAGCGGAGCGAGTCAAGTTCACCGCGAAGAGTCTCGGCGGCCCAATCAGCGTCGGTGACGTTGCCGATCAGGCGGCCAATGGTCTCGAGCTGGGCGAAGACCTCTGCCGTATCGGTCACCTCCACCGCGATCACCGGGATACTGAACTGTGCCAGCGCCTTGGCGAGACCGACGGAGCTGCCATTCCGCCACGCGAGGAGTACATCAGGATGGAGTGCGGCGATCACCTCGGCGGAGGTCTCGAGGCCGCCACCGATCGACGGAAGTGCGGCAAGCGCCGGCTGCTTGTCGAAGTCGGTCCGTGCCACGAGGCGATCGGCCGCGCCGAGTCGGACGAGCCAATCGGTCGCGGCCTGGTTGGTGGAGACGATCCGGGACACCGGCAGTTGGGCCAAGGTGACTGGCTGGCCGTCAGGGCCCAGAAAGGTGATCGCCGCCGGTGCGGGAGCAGGCTCGCTCCGACATCCGGCGGCGAGTACCAGCGCGCCGAAGAGAGCGGCTCGGATCATGTGCCGGTTGGCTGCCCAGCGGCTCCGGTGATCCCTTGCAGCATCTCCATCGGGAACGGCTCGAGTCCAGCCGGCAACTCGAAGAACGAGGCCGCTGGCGCGTCGTTCGAAACGGACATGAGTTCGAACGTCATGTCGCTCTCGCCGACCATGCGAAACCGGACCGGCATCAGGTCCTCGGTGCCGAATGGATTGGCCTTGTCCCTGCCGAACTTCTTTAGCGTGGAGAACAGTGACGCGAACCTCGTCTGCATGGCGTCGCTCACGGCCTTGAGCGCAGTCGGCTGCGGGGCAAGGCACATCTCGAGCGAATCGGCCTTGTCGCCGCCGAAACCTGTCATGGTCCAGATCTGACAACCGAGCCCTGCCACCTTGTCGGTCCGCCCGGTGTTGCGGAACTCTTGCGTCTTGGCTTGAAGTGAGTCGGATGCCAAGACGGCGAGCATGGAATCCGGTAGCATCCCTTCGATCAGGGACGCTGGGAGGGGCAAGTCCATCCGGAAGCCGATCCCGCCGCCCATCATCGCGGCGATCTCGGGTGGCAGGACCACACCGATGTGGACGGTGTCGTCACTGCTCGACATCACCATCTGCAACCGGACCATGGAGAGGTCGGTCGTCAGGCTGGCCGCGATCATCTCGGGTCCTGGGGCGATCAGCATGCTGACGCGCTTGCCGTCGGTCGCCATGGTCATGCGGAGGTCGATGGTCGAGAGCATCCCCCGTGCCGCCTTCTGGACGGTGTCGGGCAGGGTGCCATGCATCGCCCAGACGGACACTCCCCCCCCCTGCGCCTGGAGCAGGGAGGGAACGCCGATCAGGGCGACGGTCAGGGCGAAACGGATGGTGCGTCGCATGAGGTTCGATCGCTTTCGAGAGTGGAGTGTCTGGGTCAGGGGTTCCGGCGACCCATGCCGCCCATCATCGCCGACATGTCGCGGTAGCCTTCCGGTGAGGTGTCGAATACCTCGGCCGGCACGGTGCCGCGCTTGACAGAGGTGACTTCCATCGCGACGCTATGGCCGGTGGTGTTGGTCCAGACCTTGAGCGGGAACATCGGCTTGTCACCGAATGCCCGCGTCCACGATGGGGACCCGCCCCCGGCACCAGTGCTCGGCATGGTGAAGCGGCCGAGCTTGTCGGTGATACACATGTTCATAATCTCACTGCCGGATGTGGTCTGGTAGTCATCGCAGGACATTCCGGCGATGGTCTGCGAGGTTCCCAGCTTCTTGACGGCAACCTCGGGGACCTTGTCGGCATCGCCCTGCACCTTGGTCAGGTCGGTGACGATCTTCATGCCCTTGGCGCCCGGCATGGCCGGCATGCCCGGCGGCATCGGCATCAGCATCGTCATCTTCTTGGCGCTCTGGTCGAGGATCATCCGCGCTTCCATGCCGGCCATCGGGCCAGCCGTCGTCGGGAGGTTCATGACCATCGCCATCATGTTGCCCTTGATATGCATCGTCGTGGTGATGGGATCGGGCGACTGCGGTGTGGTCATTCGCATGTTGATGGTGCCCTCGAAACCCTGCGCACCAAGCGGCAGGGCGAGGAACAGGGGGAGCAGGGCGGAGAGGGTGCGACGCATGGAACCATCCTGGGTGAAAGAGTCAAACGCCTAGTATCGACGGCGCGGGTGAGATTCGAACTCACGAGCCCCGTAAAGGGCCGCCGGTTTTCAAGACCGGTGCATTCAACCGCTCTGCCACCGCGCCTGGGGCCAGCGTGCCCGGCATCGGGCATTCGGGTAAATCTAGTCCGCCGGTGGGCAGGGAACAGATTCCCGGGCCCGACCGGACCCCCCCTATTTTGTCCGCATGCATAGTGAATCCCTCCAAGCGACGACTGACCCCGTCTCGCAGGCACTCGTCGGGGTGCTCCTCGTCGTCCTGTTCGTGCTCCTGACCCGTGAGAAGGCCCACCGCGTCCTGCTGGCGCTCGGTGCCGTCTCCCTGCTGTGGCTGCTGAGCTACCTCTCCCCTTGGCATCTGGTGTCGCTCGAGGGCGCTTCTCGGGCCCTCGACCTCAACGTACTGCTCCTGCTCGCCGGGATGATGGCGGTCGTGGGCGTGCTCAAGTCGACCGGGGTCTTCGAGTGGATGGTGGCCCGGATGCTTGCGGGGCGAATCAACCAGCCGCTCCTGGTCTTGACGATCCTGACGTGGGTCACGGCCGTGTCATCCGCGTTCCTCGACAATGTCACTACCGTGATCTTCATCGCGCCGATCGCGGTCGGTGTGGCGCGCCAGTTGAAGGTGGACGCGCGCGCCCTGCTGCTTCCGGTGATCATGGCGGCGAACATCGGTGGCACGGCCACCCTGATTGGCGACCCACCCAATATCCTGATCGGGTCCGCGGCGCACCTGTCGTTCGTGTCGTTCCTCGTGACCCTCGGGCCACTCGTGCTACTCATGCTCCTGGTGTTCGACATGATGGCGCACCGGCGCTATCACGGCATCCTGAGCGGGTCACCTGAGGACGAAGAGACGCAGGTGGTGCCGCCGATCGTGGATCCGGCGTTGCTCCGCGGGATGGCATGGATCTGCGGCTTCATCCTCGTCGGCTTCCTGACGCACGGCATCACGGGCATGCCCGCGGCGATCCCGGCGGTGGTCGGGGCAGCCGCCGCACTGTTCCTGCAAGATGTGCTCTACCTCAAGACCGCGGCGCCTTCGGAAGCGGAACGGCAGCACGGGATCCTGCACGTGCTCGAGAACGACATCGAATGGCCGACCCTCGTATTCTTTGCGCTGCTGTTCATCACGGTCGGTGCGGCGGTCGAGACCGGCCTGATCGGATCTTTGGCGCACGCACTGGAGCGCGGCATTGTGGTCGGAAGTGATACGATGGGGCTGGGTGAATCAGGCACGCTGCTGTTCGCCGCACTCCTGATCCTGTGGGTGTCCGGTATCATGTCGGGGTTGATCGACAACATCCCGTTCGTGGCCGTAAGCATCCCGATCCTCGCGGACTTGACGGCGACACTCCCGGGCGAGACGACGGTGCTCTGGTGGGCCCTCGCGCTGGGCGCCTGTCTGGGTGGCAACTTCACCCCGATCGGGGCATCGGCGAATGTCACCACCCTCGACATCGCCGCGCGGCACGGGACGCGGGTGACATTCAAGGAGTTCCTGGCGGTCGGCGTTCCGATCACCCTGACGACCTTGATCCTGTCGTCGTTCTGGCTCTCGGGCTTCGTCTGGTTCGGCAACACCGTGACGGGAATGGTCTGCCTCGCGGGCGCGGCCCTACTGGCCGCCCCGCGCCTGCTTCGGTTCCGGGCTAGAACGAAAGCCTGAGGATCCGGCCGTCGCGACCCAGGGCACCCACCGCCCATGCGGTGTGCCCCGAGGCACCGACACTCCAGAAGACGCCCTCGGCAGCGGTGGTCCAGGTCTGTCCGCTGTCGCGGGTGAGGGAGAGCCCCCCAGGTGAAGCCAGCAGCGCCGTCTCCGGCAGCGCCGGGACCCAGGTGACTCCGAACGGCGTGCCCTTGAGAACCGGGCGTGCCCCCAACTTCCAAGTGACACCGCCGTCGCTTGTCGTCGCGACCGCCGCCGTTGATGCATCGTTTCGGTAGTCACCCATGTCCCCGCCCACGACAATGCCGTGCATCGGATCACGGAACGCCGCCGCCGCACCTCCAGCTGAGGCGCTCCGCACGAGTGGTGTGACGTGCGAGGTCCAGGTCGCGCCCGCGTCGGTGGTACGCCAGATTCGGGCCCCGGGTGCCCCGAGTGCCACCCAACCATGCCGGCCATCGACACTCGTCAGGCAGCCACCGCTCGCGGCAAAGGCGCCCTCTCCATCGAGTGGGGCCGGCACGGCGTTCGGCGGCAAGAGCGCCCACGTCATCCCGCCATCGGTGGTCCGCAGGACGTTGCTCCGTCCGTGCGATGCATCGCTGAACGCGACGCCGGTCCGCGCATTGAAGAAGGTCATGCAATCAAAGAACGCTGCGCTGTCGGCGTTCTGGAATTGGAGTGTCCAGTGCGCCCCACCGTCCCGGGTATGGTAGATCCGGGAGTCCGGCCCATTGCCTGCACTCATGACCCATGCCTCGTCGGCGCTGATGGCATGCACATCCCTGAATTGCAGTGTCGTGTCGGTGCCGGTGACCACTGTGCGCGGCAACCACGTGGTGCCCCCATCTGTTGTCCGGAGCACCGCCGCACGATGACCACTCACCCAGACCACCTGATCGCTCACCGGACTCACGGCTTGCAAGAGTCCGGGGATCGGGGAGTGCTGCTCCTCGGCCGTCTGCGCGGCGAGGGGGACGGCAAGGAGCATGAGAGCACTGACGAGGCGGGGCATGGGCGGCTCGGAGGATGAAGGACGGAGGAGGAAGGATGAACGATGAACGATAGACGGTCTCGGGCTACCTTTCCTACACCCCATGCTCCTTATCCTACTGGTAGTCCTCGGATACCTCGCGGCTCGCTTCGCGGTGGACTGGCTGGCGCGTCATGCGCTGGTGGTCTCGGGTGCCGAGTATCTGGTGCTCGGATTGCTGCTCGGTCCGCACGGGACGGGCATGTTGGAGCCGGAACAGCTCAGTGCCCTGACACCCTTCTTCACGCTTGCGATCGGCTGGATGGGCGCATCGATCGGTTTCCAGTTCTGGTTGCCGGTTCTCACCCGGACGCCTGGCCTGCTCTTCCGCCTGGCGTTCATCGAGTCGCTGGTGACGATGGGTCTAGTCGGTGGTGCCTGCTGGTTCCTGCTCTCAGGGGCGCCGGTCGGGCCCGGACCACTGCCGCCGATCACGGCGGCGCTTCCGGCCACCATTCTTGGTGCGATCGCCGCGACGTCATCGTTGATGGGTGCGCGTATTGCGGCCAAGTCACTCGGGCGTCGCAACCTGGCGGTGCGCCAACTCGAGGTCGCCGCGTCGATCGATGCGTTCGTCGCCGTGCTCGCTGTGTCGGTGGCGCTTGCGATGTTTCACGTGCCGGTCGGTGTCCTGGTGCGCGAGCCGACGGCGACCGAGTGGATGGTGATCTCGGGGGCCATCGGCCTGGTCGGGGGGTGGCTCTTCCACCTCTTCCTCGGCAATGAACGATCGCCGGATCGGCTGTTCATTGCGGTCGCCGGTGCCGTCGTCTTGACCACGGGAGCTGCCAACTACATCGGGATGAGTGCGCTGCTGCCCGGCTTCCTGCTCGGCTTCATCCTGGTGAACACCTCGAAGCAGCGCGACCTCGTGGGCGATTTGCTCACGCGTGTCGATCGGCCGCTGTACTTCTTGATGCTGGTATCGGCCGGTGCGCTCTGGGCACCGAGTGCCACCGATGTCTTCGTCCTGCTCCTCGTCTTCCTCGGCCTGCGGTTGGTGGGGAAGGTTGGCGGCGCATGGCTCGCGGCGCGTGCCAACGGGGCCATCACCTCCTTCGGTCCACGCTGGGGATTGGCACTGGTCGGGCAGGGTGGGCTCGCCATCGCGATCGCGCTCGACTATTCGCTGAGCCGGGCTGCCGTCCTCCCGAATCTGGTCTTCACTGCCGCACTCGCTTCGGTACTGCTGACCGACCTCTTCTCGGCGCGGCTCGCGCGCGATGTGGTCGCCTCGCTGCCGGAGGAGGTCGAAATGCCCGAACCCGAGTCCTCGACCGAGGCCACCGCATGAGACGACTCATCGTGCTTGCCTTGCTCTTTGGTGCGATGCGCCTGATCGAACCACTCGGTCGGATCGGTGGGTCGCCCGATGCGCTGCTCACATTCGGATTCCTGATCCTTGCTGCCTACGCCGCGGGCGAGCTCGTGGCCCGGTTCAAGCAGCCGAAGATCATCGGCTATCTGATCGCCGGCGTGCTGGCCGGTCCCACCGTGCTGGGCACCGTGACCGCGGCGGCGGCGCTCCGCCTGAGTCCGGTGAGCGATCTCGCGATCGCCCTGATCGCGTTTCTTGCCGGCGCCGAGCTCGATCTCGACGAAGTCAAGGCGCGTGGTACCCAGTTGCTCAAACTGACGGTGATCGAATTGGGTCTCGGGATCCTCACCCTGTTCGGCCTGGCTCTCGCACTCAAGCAGTGGATCCCATTCCTCGCTGGCACCGACATGCAGCGAACGATCCTCTTCGCGATGCTCTTCGCCCTGATCGCGGTGATGCACTCGCCAGCGATCGTGATGGCGATCCTGACCGAGACCAAGGCCAAGGGTCCTGCCGCACGCGCCACCCTCGCTGTCGTGCTGCTCTCCGAGGTGGTCGTGGTCCTGCTGTTCTCACTGTTGCTCGGAGCAGCCCAACGCTTGTTGCCGGGAGCATCCGAGCCGAGCGGTGGGGTGCTGTCGGTGATCTGGGAGATCGCGGGCTCGGTGCCGATTGGTGTGGTCCTGGGTGTTGCGGTGGC
This sequence comes from Gemmatimonadota bacterium, assembly GCA_039933845.1. Lineage (GTDB taxonomy): Bacteria > Gemmatimonadota > Gemmatimonadetes > Gemmatimonadales > GWC2-71-9 > Palsa-1233. Next base: position 3,035 of record JBDTNH010000084.1, on the reverse strand, counting down.
GTTCGCGCTTAGGGTCGTGCGCGACGACCGATTCGTCTTTGCGTTGCTTGCGGCGTTGCTCGGGCAACAGATCTCGCACCTGCTGCATGTCGAGGTGCTGCTCACCCTGCTCGTGGCCGGCTTCGTCGCGGTGAACCTGGCACGTGCGGACGACGGTGATGAGCTCCGCCACTCGATGGAGCGCGCGGCCGGGCCGGTGTTCGTCGTCTTCTTCGCGCTGGCGGGCGTGGCGATCGACGTCCCTGCGGCCGTCGGGCTTGGCTTCGTGGTGGTCCCGATCGTCATCGGCCGGCTGATCGTTCTCCGGGTCGGCGTGCATGTGGGTTCCCGCAGACTCGGGCTCGAGCCGGCGCAGCAGAGCGCGCTCTGGCAGGGTCTGTCGGCGCAGGCCGGTGTCGCGATCGGGTTGGTCGGGATTGTGGCGGAGGCGTATCCGGAGGCCGCGGTGTCGATGCGCGCATTGTTGCTTGCGATCATTGCCGTCAACGGCACGCTCGGGCCGATCCTGTTCCGCCGTGGCCTGGTCGGGGCAGGGGAAATCGGGGGAGGGGCGAGTGGCGAGGGCCCGGAGTCCAGGTCCGGTGCCGTAGCGGCCGCCACGACACCGGTATCGGACGGGATGTCCGGCTAGCGGTAGTTCTGCTGGATGGCGCGACTGATGCTGTCGGGTCGCGCTGCACCGGCGGTGTCGCCCTGACTCTGCAGCCACCGCGCCCAGCTGCCATAGACGATGTTGTAGAGCGAGAGAATCGACACCGACGGCACGTCGACCCAACCGGCCGGCCGGTCGCGTGCGGCGGCCTCCCAGTGGTAGACATCCTCGACCAGCGCACGTGTGCGTGGCACATCCATGTATCCGATATCAGGCGACACGACGATCCGGCGACCGTCGGGCGTCACCGGTCCGTCGTACAGGCGGCGGACGAGGCCCTCCGTGACCAGGTAGGCGCGGAGTCCGAGCACCGTGTCGGGATATCCGCCGTCACTCCACGAGAAGTAAATCGGACGCTTGCCGAGGTTGTCACGAATCAGCAGCACCGTGGCAAGGTCGCTCTTGGTGAGGTAGTTCTGGCCAAAGGTGAGGGTCACGTTACCGATCTGCGCGCCACCCGACGCTGGCGTCGCCGAGATGTCGTTCAACGCGTCAAGTTGCTCGATCGTCATGGCGAAGACCGGGGTGGTCGGCTTGGTCCAACCGCCGTCGGGTTCGCCCCAGAGTGGAATCGAATCCGTATCGGTCCCCGGCCGCCAGATCGGCGCGGCGGTGGTGGGATCGAACGTCTCGGTCGGGCGCCTCCGCATCTGCCGCAGGTGCCACTGGGTGTTCATCAGCGACAGGTTGGCGAGCGTCACGTCGCGGCGCACCCCGAGCACTTCCTGTGCAAACCAGAGCGGGAAGGTGTCGTTGTCGCCCGCCGTGATCAGGATGCCATAGGGTGCCACGGACTCGAGGATGTCGACCGCGAAGTCGCGCGGCAGGGTTTCGTGCGCACGCGAGGCGGTGATGCGGTTGCCGACCAGCGGGATCAGCGCGAGTGCCAGGACCGGCGTCGCCATCAGGTATCGGCGATTGTCTGGCACCCGGGTGCCGAGCCAGTCGCCGATACCCCGCACGACGGCCGCGAACCCGACCGCGATCAACACCCCCGCGAACGCGAACGAGCAGACGAAGAAGTAGTCGCGCTCACGGACCTCGCGCATGGTCAGGTCGTCGATCAGTGGATTGTTCAACCCCTTGAACGAGAAGCCGTACTTGAAGTTCAGGTAGAAAATCAGCATCAGGGTCAGGGTGACGAAGAGCGCGCCTGCCGCCAGTCCGGCTCGGCGATCGCGGCGGATCAGGGTCCAGAGGCCGCCGAGCGTCAGGGCAGAGAAGAGTCCGGTGATCGGCGCCACCAGTGCACCGAGGTCCCGACCCCACTGCCAGCTCCAGTACTGCCAGTACATCGAGAGCTGGGCCAGCATTGCCGGGTAGGGCGCGCCTGGCACGGCGGGCTGACGCTGAGTCACCGGCGGCTTGGCGTACTGGACGCGGCCCAACACATCGCTCAACGCTTGCGAGAAAAAGCCCGAGGGTTCGCCCTCATTGATCAGTGGGAACTGTCCGGCCCTGATCGGGAGATAGATGTAGTTGAGTGAGAAGCCGGCGACGATCACTGCGATGCCGACCCAGACGCCGGGGTGCTTCGGGTCGCGGGAGATCGCCCAACCGATCAGGCCGACGGCCATGAGCATGCCGAGGCCGACACTCGCCGACATCGGCGCGGTGCCGACCAGCACGCTTCCGGCCGCACCGAGGATGCCACCGAGCCCGAGGAGCAGGAGCCACACGGTGGCGAGGAACCACGGCTTGGTGAGCACTCGCCAATCGGTGGCCAGGACGTAGACGCCGAGCACTGGTGCGGCGAGGATGCCCATCTGGTGGTTGGTCGATGTCAGTGCCAACAAGTAGATCGAGGCGACCAGCCACCGGTCGCGCCGTTCCCCCTCGGGCTCATCGGCCCACCGCACGGCGAACCAGCTCACCAGTGCGATCGAGAGCATCGAGATGGTGTACACCTTCTCGTTCACCGTCGACTGGTTCCAGACCGTCCACGCGGTGGCACCCGCGAGCACACCCATGACGGCCGAGGCAATCCGGGGCCCGCGTGCCGGCAGAATGTTGCGGCACCAGCGCTCGGCGACCAGGAACCAGAGCCCGGCGCCGGCCGCGCTGGTGAATGCGGCGAAGAGGTTGATTCGTCGAGCGTATTCACCTGCGAACGGGATCAGTCCCCACACATGCGCCAGCACCGTGAACAGCGGGTTGCCTGGCGGATGCGGAATGCCGAGCACCTTGGCGGCCGCGATGTATTCCGAGGTGTCCCAGAACGCGGTCGTCGGCGCCAACGTCAGGTAGTAGATCACCATCACCAGCGCGAAGGTGAACAGGGCCCAGAGATAGGGCGGAGTGGTGTCGCGTTCAGTGGTCACGCTATGTAACTCCGTGAGTAGTCAGGAATGCTGGTCACACGAGAAGCGAGAAGCGAGAAGCG
>JBDTNH010000083.1:0-10400 GCA_039933845.1 Gemmatimonadota bacterium | reverse complement strand
TTACCACCGGCCTGGAGAATGTCACGCCCCACTTGGCTGGCGATCGGCGATGAGGACACCACCATCGCGTGCCGTCCCGTGGTGATGACCGCCTTGCCGGTATGCCGCCACGTGCTCGGCAGGACCGAGGGCGCTTGGCCCACGAGGGGCACGGCGGCAAGGAGCAGGGAGAGCGAGAGTGTCAGGGATGACTTCACGGACATGGACGATTCCTGGCCAAGGGGTGAACGGTGGGAAAGTCGCTGGGCGGGGGGTTCCCTGTAAGTTAAGGCGACCACACCGTCCAGCCACCTCCGGAGTACCCATGGATGCACCACGTCCGCCGCGGGCCACCGAACGGCGACACCCTGCCAGCGGCGATATCGATCGCCTTGAGGTGGCGGAACTGGTCGACCTCTTCCTGCACGAGGACGCCACCGTGCCCGGTGCCGTCGCGCGGGCGCGCGACGATATCGTGCGTGCGGTGGAGCTCGTCGAGGCGGCATTTCGGGCCGGTGGCCGACTGATCTACGTCGGGGCGGGGACCTCCGGCCGTCTGGGCGTCCTCGACGCGTCGGAGTGTCCGCCGACCTTCGGGACCGATCCCGCGATGGTGCGCGGCGTGATCGCCGGCGGACGAGCGGCCCTCACCGACGCGGTGGAGGGCGCCGAGGATCGTGCCGAGGACGGCGCGGCCGACATCGCGGCGCTGGGCGTGGCGGCTCCCGATGTGGTGGTCGGCATCGCCGCGAGTGGTGATACGCCATTCGTGGTGGGGGCCCTCGAAGCCGCGGGGGAGCAGGGTGCATCCGCTGTGCTGGTGACCTGTGCAGCCCCCCCCCACGAGCTCGCGTCACGATGCGCGGTCGTGATTCGGCTCGATGTCGGTCCGGAGCTGGTCACCGGGAGCACGCGACTGAAGGCCGGCACCGCCACCAAGCTGGTGCTCAACATGCTCACCACCGGGGCAATGATCCGGCTCGGGAAGACCTACGGCAACCTGATGGTCGACTTGCAGGCACGGAATGCCAAGCTCCACGATCGGGGGGAACGGATCCTGATGGAGGTGTTGCGCGTGGATCGGGCCACCGCGCGACGGGCGATCGATGCCGCCGATGGCAGCATCCGAACCGCCATGGCGATGCAGCATCTTGGGATCGACCGACTCCGGGCGGAACAACGCCTGGCCGATGTGGACCATCGTCTTCGCGCACTGCTCGGTCCACCGCCACCGGTTCCTGGCCATGACTGAGGCTCCCGCGTTGGTGGTTGGGTTGATGTCGGGCACCTCCCTCGATGGCATGGATGCCGCACTCATCAGGATCCACGGCAGCACGGCGGTGGAACTGGTCGGCTTCGTGCAACGGCCCTATGATCGCGTGGAGCGCTCGCGACTGGAGCACGTGCTGGCCGGGGGACCGGTCGCCGATGTCGCGCGCCTGCACGCGGCGATCGGTGACTGGGCGGTCGAGGCGGTGGAGCTGCTGCTGCAGCACACGCACCAGCGTGCGGATGGTCTCACCGCGATCGCCTTCCCGGGCCAGACGATCTGGCACGAACCGCCCGTGGTCACCTGGCAACTGGGAGACGCCGCACGCATCGCCGAACGGTTCGGTGTCCGCGTCGTGCACGATTTTCGGGCCCGCGATGTCGCAGCAGGCGGCGAAGGGGCACCCCTCGTACCGATGATCGACGCGCTCTGCTTCGCGGCGCCCGATCGACCACGGATCTTGCTCAACATTGGCGGTATGGCCAATGCCACGTGGGTGGCGGGGCGCGCCCGGCTCGACGACGTGGTCGCGGGGGACTCGGGTCCGGGCATGGCCATCATCGACGCCCTGGCTCGAATGATCGATCCGGCGCTGCCCTACGACGCCGGCGGGGCACTCGCGGCCCGCGGTCGCATCGATGCCGCCATGCTGGAGCACCTCCTGGCCGACCCGTTCTTCAGGCAACCCCCGCCGCGGAGCACCGGACGCGAACAGTTCGGGCAGGACTTCGCCGCCCGGCTCCTGCGCGCGGTGCCCGGCGCCGACGCGGTGACCACCGCGGTGGCCCTCACGGTCGAAAGTATCGCGCACTTCTGCGAGGCGTTCTTGCCGCCCGCCGAGGAGGTGGTGGCATCAGGGGGGGGGACACAGCATCCCGTGTTGATGCGCGCGCTCGCGGAGCGGCTCGCCCGCTCGGGCCGAGTGCTGGAGCGTTTCGATGAACGCTTCTTCCCAGCGGCAGCCAAGGAGGCGGTGGCCTTCGGGGTCCTGGGATGGCTGACGCTGCATGGCCAACCCGGGAGTCTGCCTCGGGTCACTGGTGCAAGGAATGCCCGCGTGCTGGGGTCGATCGTGCCGGCCTGAGGCGCGTTAGCGACTCAGCCAGAGCGCGAGACCGATCAGCGCCATCCCGGAAGCGATTGCGAGGAGGACCAAGCCAGTGGGCCAGCCACGCCGCGCAACCGCGGGGGCGATCGCGGTCGGGTCGACTGTCGCAGATTTCGGGGCTGGGGTCGGCGAGGGGAAGGCAGCCGTCGCCTGTAGTGCTGGCCGCGGCCCGGTCGCGAATTCATGGTAGCCGGGAGGCTCGGTGGCTTCGATCGGCAGTCCCTCGCCATCGAACCGGACCGCAACCACGGTGATGTTGTCCGGCCCGCCACGCTCGTTGGCAAGTGTGACCAGATGTTCGCAGATCCGTTGGACGTCGGTTTCATCGCTCGCGACGGTGGCAATGTCCTCGCGGCGGGCCACACTCGTCAGGCCATCCGAACAGATCAGCAGGATGTCGCCGCGCTGGAGGGCCTGCGAGGAGAGATCCACCTTGACGCGGGGTTCGGGGCCGAGGGCCTGCAGGATGATGTTGCGCCGCTCGCTCGCTTCCGCTTCCTCTTCGGTGAGTTCCCCCACCTCGACCAGGCGCTGGGTCAGCGATTGATCGCGCGTCAGTTGGCGGGCCGTACCCCCGCGGATGAGGTAGCCGCGCGAATCGCCGATCTGCGCCAGATAGATCCGGTCGCCCCAGATGCCGGCCACGGTCGCAGTGGTACCCATGCCACGGACATCGGGATGCGTGCCGGCGTAGGCATGGAGTTCACCGTTGGCGCGTTCGACGGATTCGCGCAGGAAGGCGGTGAATCCTTCGGCCGTGACAATCGGCGCGCTGCTCCAGGTCTCGATCATGTGCCGGTGGATCTGCACCGCGGCCATCTCCGAGGCGAGTTCGCCCGCGGCTGCACCACCCATGCCATCGGCCACAAGGAACAACATGCCGCGATCCCCGATCTCGTGCTCGCTGCGGCGCGATTCCCGGATTACGTCGGTGGCACCCAAGTCGGCCACAAGGAAAGTGTCCTCGTTGTGGTCTCGCGTGCGACCGCGATCGGTCAGGGCATAGAGTGTGGCACGAATGGGCGGCAGCGTCTTCATCCCGGAAAGAATGGACCTGGTGGCGATCCCGTCTGCCGCGCCAACGACGGCGGGTGGCAAGAAGATAGGAGCCCTACGGGGACGCGTCAACGCAGTCGTGCCATTGCCCGGTTCTCACTCGTCCCTGACAGTAACCGGATCCGGCCCCCCAGTAGATTGAAAGGCAACATGCGCGCCCGCCTCGCTCTCCTCGCCTCGGCCGCCACGACGGCACTTCTCGGCGTCACCACGCTTCCCGCCCAGGCACCCTCGGTGCGTCGAGACCTCGAGCGCTTTCGCGATTCCGTTGCGGCATTGGCCGAAGTGGAGGCCGTGGAGCAGCTCGAGGCCCGGCTGATCACCCGCGCCCGCGCCGATCCAACCGAGACCATCCTCCACCTGCGTCTCGGCTTCGTGGCCCTCCGGCTCGGACAGCTCACCCGCGCCTCCGATGCTCGTCGCCATTATGACGAAGCGGCGGGGGAGTTTGAATGGGCGACCCAGATGAGCCCAACGTGGCCATACGGATGGTACGGGCTCGGTCTGGCCGAACTGGGGGTGGGTGATTCGGAAGTGGGCCTCGTGCAGGGTCTCCAGACCATGCTCGGTCGGGATGCCCTCTCGCGCTCTGCCGACGCCTTCGCCCGCAGTGCGGAGGTCGATCCGGGCTTCGTGCTCGGTCTCGTCGAGTTGAGCACGACGGCGCTCCGGCAGCGGGTGAATGTCAAGATGGATGTTGCACTGGCAGCCCTTCGGCGCGCGGCGCGCACCACCAACGTTCAGGTCCCCGATCTCCTCCTCGCGCGCGCGCGGGTCGAGCGCGTCGCGGGCAGCCTCGACTCCGCCGAGGTCGCGCTCCAGCAACTCCTGGCGATCGACAGTGCGAATGCCGTGGCCCGGTACGAACTGGCACAAACCAACCTGTTGCGTGGTGATTCGCTCGCGGCAGGTGATTGGTATGCCGTGGTGGCCACCGGCGACTCGGCCGTGACCTCGCTGGCCCGTCGGGACATGATATTGGTGCTGCCCGACAGCACCCTGGTCGCCATCGATCGGGCGACACCGCGCCAACGCGCCGAGTTGTTGCGTCAGTTCTGGAATGCGCGGGACGTCGATGCCCTGCACCCGCCGGGTGCCCGGCTCGCCGAACACTTCCGTCGGTTGGACTACGCCCGTCGTGCGTATCGACTGGTCTCGGAACGTCGCCAGTTTGACATCGCGGAGCGGTTTCGCTCGGGTCAGGTGGAGTACGACGATCGTGGCGTCATGTATATCCGGCATGGGGAGCCCGACGCCCGGTCACAATATTTTGCGCCCGGCATCGAACCCAACGAATCGTGGCTCTACCGCCGTGAGGACGGTGACATGCTCCTCCATTTCGTGGCGCGCGAGGATGTCCAGGACTTCCGCCTCGTGGAGAGCCTGCTCGATGTCTTTCCGTTCGCTGTGACGGTCGCGATCCGGGACCTGGCCTCCCTCCGTGACGAGGCCCCCGGGAACCCCGATGTCGCGGCGATCGAGGAACTCCTCCGGTCCCGACAGGCGCTTTCCCCGCTCTACGGCAAGATGCTCGGGGCGGGGCGCGGGGGGATTGCCCAGCTCATGACCGACGAACGCGCGGTCGGCCGACGGGCGATCGCGCGCGCGGCCTCCACGGACAGTTGGCCGCTCGGCTTCGACTCGGAGCTCGAGGCCGATGTCAGCATCCTGGCCGTGGGTACCGATACCGCTGGCGGACATCTGCAGGTGAGCTTCGCGGTGCCAACATCCGAGATCACCCCACGGCCGGTCCCCGGTGGGCTGGCCTACCCGGTGCGGACCCGCGCGACCGTGCTCGACCAAGATGGCAGCGTGGTGTCCCGCTTCGACACGACGCGTGGATACGTCCTGGCCGATGTGCCGGCGGCCGACGCCCGGATCCTCGGCCATGAGTCGATTCCGGTCCCGCCTGGCAGCCTCACCGTGCGAGTGGTGGTGGAGACCGACGCCGCCGGGATGACGACGCCGCGTGACACCGTGCAGGTCGTCGCCGTTGCGGAGCCATCGCTCGGCCTCAGTGATATCGCGATGGGCGTGCGGAGCGTCCCGCTGCGCTGGTCGCCGACCGCGCGGGATACGGCGTGGTTCAATCCGGTCGGGACCTATGGCCGCGACGAGCCGGTCCTGGTCTACTTCGAGGTCACCGGGCTTCCTGCCGGGACGCCCTATCATATCCGGCTGCGGGTCCTGAAATCAGGGGGGGGGGTCTTCCGAAAGGTGTTCGGGGGGGGGGCAGTACTCACCCTCGAGTTCCCCATGGTGCACCCGGGTGGCGTCGACCGGATCAGCCGCGCGGTGTCGCTCGCAGAGCTCTCGAGGGGGGACTACCATGTCGAGGTGCAGATCGCGACCGATCGGGGCGACCAGGTGACCCGGTCTCGCATCTTCACGGTGGACCGATGACCGCGGTCGCCGGCCGGCGGTTGGGGCAGGTCGCGCTGCTCGCACTCGCCATCTTCCCGGGCCGGGCACCGGCCCAGAACCCCGGCGTTCGTGCCGCGCTCGCCCAGTGGGGGGACTCGTTGGCCGCCGTCACCGAGGTGGCAACGGTTCGCCAGTTGCGAACGGCCGCCATCGCGGCGGCCGATACCAGTCATGGCGAATCCGTGCGGGTCATCCGTCTGGCGCTGGTCGAGCTCCGGCTGGCGGATCTCACGGATAATGGCAAGCTCTACGGTGCCGCCGCCAGTGCGCTCCGCGGCGTCCAGGAGGACCATCCTGACTGGCCGGTCGCGGGATCCCTCTATGCACTCGCCAATCTCAGGGAGGACCGGACCGAGGGCGCGTTCGCGTACACGATGCGCGCGATGATGGGATTTGACCCGGCGAAACCCTTGGTCGAGGCCTTCATCCGAGGCACCGGGCCCGACAGCAGCTACGGAGACGGGTTGGTGCAACTCGGGGGATGGGCGATCAACGCGCAGGACGATGTCGTCGTCGAGGTGGCGCTTCGCGCCCTCCGGGCGGCTTCGCCGAGGGTGGTCATCCTGCACCCCGAGGTTGCATTGTGGCGGAGCCGGATCGAGCGACTGGCTGGCGACCCCGATTCAGCCCTTGCGGCCATCGAGTTCGCGGCTCGGGTCCATCCGGATGACCCGCAGATCCTGCGCGTCCAGGGGTTGCTCCGGTTCGTGTATGGTCGCGGCGACGGTGCCGGGCCCTGGTTCCGGGGCCTCGAGCACGCAACCGGGGCGGCGCTCTCGAGCTATCTCCACGACCTCGAGCTCGTGGTGCCCGATTCGATCAGGCTCCGGCTGCCAGACCTCGCTGGACCGGCCCGGAGTCAACTCATGCGCGACTTCTGGTCAGGGCAGGATCTCGACGGACTCCCGAGTGCGGTTGAACGGCTCGCGGAGCATTACCGCAGGGTGGACTTTGCCTGGGCCAACTATGTGCGCGGTACGGTGCTTGATTCGCTGCGGCGTCACAAGGGTGTCGTGCTCCGCGACACCCTCCCGGTCACAGCGCTCGATGCGCGCGGACGCATCATGCTGCTCCATGGCTCGCCCGCGAGTCGGACCTCGATCGGGAACAGTGGCGGCCCGGAAGTGGACCACACCCTCGGCATCATCGGGATGCCTGAGAACGAGAGCTGGCGGTATGACGATGATCGCCTCGGGGAACTGCTCTATCACTTCTACGTGCCGATCGGTCAGCGGGACTTCATTGCGGCCGAGAGCATCTTTGACATTCTCGCCTCGACGCGACAATTCAACATGTTCCGCAAGGACACCGATCGACCGCTCACCGCCGATTCGGCCCGCGTCACGGTGCAGACCTATGGCGCCGAACTCGTGTCGGGGGTCGCCCAGGAATTGCTCCGTTCGCGCATGCCCGACTCACCGGTGTACGCCGCAATGCTCGTCGGCGGCAAGCGGACTGCCGATTCCCTCCAGGCCGTCGAGCGCGACATCGGGCGGACGGCGCTTGCCCTCCCCAGCACCTATCAGCTCGGGTTCGAACTCGAGCTCGCGGCGGCCATCGACATTCTGACCATCGGGTCCGATGCCGACGGCCCGCTGCTCCAGGTGGCGTTCGCGATACCCGGGGGGGGGCTCACCGCACGCCGGCTGCACACCGGCGTCGTCTACCCGATTCGCATGCGGGTGGCCGTGCTCGACAGCACTGGCCGGCTGGTGGTCCAGGTCGATACCACCCGCGGGTTCGTGGCACCGGCGACGCTCAGGCCGGGGCAGTTCCTCCTCGGTCAGCTCCCGATCAAGGTGGCGCCAGGCACCTACCGCGTTCGCGTGGCACTCGAGGCCGATCGGCGCGGCACCCTGACCCCGTCTACCGTGGTGACGATCGCCGACCCGGCACGTGGCCGGCCCACGCTGTCGGACCTGTCGATCGGGGAACGGAGTGTCGGGATTCTCTGGCGCGCATCAACCGCCGACACCGCGTGGTCCGATCCGCGCCACACGTTTGCGCGCGAGCGCGAGATGCAACTCTACTTCGAGGCCGATGGATTGGCGCCGGGCTCATCGTACACGGTCGATCTCGCGATCGATCGCCAAGCGAAGGGTGCCCCGACCTGCACCGCGGCCGGCGCCATGCTCACTCTGCGATTCGATCAGCACGCCGCGGATGGCGTCAATCGCTTCCAGCGCGGTGTGTCGCTGAGGCGCCTCCAGCCAGGTGCCTACACACTCGGTGTGACCATCACCTCCGCAGATGGACAGACGGCACGCCGCTGTCGAAGCTTCACGGTCACCGAGTGATCCCTCGGATCGTTCGCCTGGGCCTGAGCGTCGCGCTGCTCGTCGGCATCCGGGCCGGGGCGCAGTCTGAACCGGAGCGTCGGGCACTCGATCGGTTCCGGGATTCCCTGGGTTTGCAGGCCGACTCCAGCCGCTTGCTCGCGTTGGAGCAGACGCTGATCGCGGTCGCCAGCACCGACCGCAGTGATCCCATGTCTCACCTTCGCCTCGGCGTGTTGGCCCTGCGTCTCGCCGACGTGATGCCACCCAACGGGCACCTGGATGATGCCCTCGGGGAATTCGAGTGGGCTGCCGACTTGCGGCCCGACTGGCCGTGGCCATGGTTCGGACTGGGATTGGCCGAATCACGCGGCGCCGATCGCGCCGCCGGCGCCGCCGGGGGACTCTTCGTCATGCTCGGCCTCGATCGCGACCAGCGCGCCGGTGCCGCGTTTCGTCGTGCATTGGAAGCCGATCCGCTCTTTGTGAGTGGCATCCTCGAATTCGCGCGCGTGGCACTCACTCAGCGCATCGCGGCGCCGATCGATGCGGCACTCCGCACCATCCGGGTCGCCACCGCGAGTCCGGTCGCCTGGGATCCGGATCTCCTGCTCACCCGCGGCCGGCTCGAGCGACTCGCGGGTCACCCCGACTCCGCGCTCCTCGCGTTCCGACGAGCCGAGCGGCTCGGGGCACGGAATGGGTTGGCGTGGCTGGAGATCGCGCGCACCCTGCCGCTCGACACGACAACGACTGGTGAGCAACGTCGCGACGCCACGACGCGCATCTACCTCGCCGGAGCCCGAGACGCGTCACCCGACGTGATGGCCGGCTACGCCCGAGACCTCGAACCGATCGCGCCCCCGGGATTTCTCGACCGCCTTGCCCAATTGGATGCCACGTGTCGTGTGGCAACACTCGATGCGTTCTGGCGCGATCGCGATGCCGTCGACCTTCGTGAGCCAGGTGCCCGGCTGGCAGAACACTACCGTCGCTGGAATGTGGCCATGCAGGAGTTCCGGTTGCCACCGTTCCGACGGCGCTATCTGTACGGGATCGAACTCTACCGAAGTGGCGATGCCGACTTCGACGATCGAGGGATCGTCTACATCCGTCAGGGCGAACCAACGGTCCGGGTGCGCTGGCCACTGAACAGGCAGGCGTTCCATCCGAGTTCCCTCGACCGGACCTACGGCTCCGAGTCTTGGCGTTACGACCGTCCTGACGGGTTGCTCACGCTCCACTTCGTGGCACGCGAGGATCCTCAGGACTTCCGGCTGGTGTCTGGACCGACCGAACTGGATGTTGCCGTCGATGAACTGGCGTCTCATGCCCATGAGCTGCCAGGAGTGGCCCGGATGCTCCGCGCCGGTCCGGCGACCTCCGGCTGGGTCGCCGAGGAGGTGCGGCAGCGCGGTCGGCTCTCGGCTGCCATCGCGACGCAGACCGATTCGTGGGAGCGCGGGTACGACAACCTTCTGAGCGGGAAGGTCCAGTGGCTGGCGACGGGCGTCCGGAACGGACAGCCACTCCTCCATCTGATCTACGCCATCGATGCCGATGCGGTGCGCGTCCAGGCGCTGATGAGCGGGGAGGGGAAGGTCGGTGTCCGTGTCCGGGTGGCGGTGCTGGATCCACGCGGCCGGACCGTGGCCAGACTCGACACCCTCCAATTCGTCGGTGTCCCGTCGGCCGCGGCACGCTTCGTCGCGGCACGCGCGGAGGTGCTGGTGCGTCCGGGGCCGCTTCGCGTGCGCGTCGGCGTCGAACTCAGCCCGGAGGTCGGGGGCATCTTCCCGGTCGACTCGCTGATTGCCCCGCGACCGGATGCCCGATCACTCGAACTCTCGGCCGTCCTGCTTGGCGTCGTCGGCCGATCGCTGCCTTGGCGGGTGACCCCGTCCGATACGGCGTGGCTGGATGCGGGTGGGATCTATGCCGCGGGTGACACCCTCGCCATGTATTTGGAGGCCTATGGGCTCCAACCGGAAGCGCCCGCCACGCTCACGGTCGCAATCTCGCGTCCACGGACCGGACTGGCTCGCCTCCTCGGCGGTCACAAGACGGAGCTCACGCTCTCCGAGGAGATCAGCCATCCCAACTCACCAACCCTGAGGCTCCACCGCGCGATCGCCCTCGGCGAACTCGATCCCGGCACCTATGCGCTCGAGGTCACGGTGTCGAGCGGAGGTCGGACGGTTGTCCGCCGCCGCGGGATCGTGGTGCGGTAACGCGAGAAGCGAGAAGCGAGAAGCGAGAAGCGAGAAGCGAGAAGCGAGAAGCGAGA
>JBDTNH010000082.1:0-10883 GCA_039933845.1 Gemmatimonadota bacterium | reverse complement strand
AGGTGTTCCGGAGGATGCAGACGTTGGTGGGGTTGATGTGCTGGTTGGCCGAGAACCAGACGCGGTCGCCGTTCTGGCGCTGATTCGCAAAGTCGGCGAGACGGCCGAGGCCGATCAGGTCGTTCGTCGCGAACAGGGTGAGCCCATCCTCGCGCGTGAGGCGCTCGCCGGCCACGACCCGATCACGAATCGGAAGGAGCGCGGTATCGCGGAGTCGATCGAGGAGATCGGTCATTCCGGAATCTATCGGGACGGGCTCCGACGGGGTACCGCCGGCGGTCAGTCCGGACGCCTAGCCGCTCCGAGGGCCTGACGGACGGCGATCGCCAGCTCCTCGGCGGTGAACGGCTTTGGCAGGAACGCACCCTGATTCGCCTCGATCATGAGCGCGTCCTCGCTGTACCCCGACATGAGCACGAGCGGAAGGGTGGGATCCACCGCCGCGATCGCGGTTCGCAACTCGAGGCCGCCCATGCCTGGCATGACGAGGTCGGTGAGCACCAGATCGATCGGCACCGCCGGATTCGCCTGCAAAAGGGCCAGTGCCTCGCCACCCTCGGAGGCAATTGTCACGGTGTAGCCAAGCCGTGTGAGCAGCCGATCGCAGATATCACGGATCTGCGACTCGTCGTCGACGACCAGGATATGCTCGGAACCCCGAGGGAGTTCACGACGCTCGACCACCTCGTCGTCGTTCGGTGCGCTCTCTGTGGTCGGCAGGGCGATGGTGAACGTCGTCCCGTGTCCCGGCTCGCTTGCAACGTGGATCGTCCCCCCGGCCTGCTCGACGATGCCGTACACGGTCGCCAGTCCCAACCCCGTCCCTTTCCCGGGAGGCTTGGTCGTGTAGAACGGCTCGAAGAGATGAGGCATCGCGCTCGGGGCGATTCCCATCCCGGTATCGCGTACCTCGAGCACCGAGAATCCCTCCTGCTTGGCAACGCGAATAGTCACGACGCCACCTCCCGGCATTGCATCGCGCGCATTCACCACGAGATTCACGATGGCGTGCTCAAGCTGGGATGGATCGACCGTGACCGGTATCGGCGAGCCCGCCACGAGAATCTCCACCGTCCCCTGCTCACCGACCAAGCGCCTGAGTAACGGTGCGATTCCGTGAAGGAGTGAGGCCAGATCGACTCGGCGCGGCAGGACGACCTGTCGGCGCGCAAAGGTCAACAGCTGGCGCGTGAGCCCAGCGGCGCGGTTGCTGGCGAGCTGAATTTCACGGAGCTCGACCTGACGCGGGTCGCCCTCGGCAGTCGCCGAGAGGGCCAGCCCGGCGTAACCACCAATCGCGGTGATCAGGTTGTTGAAGTCATGCGCGATACCACCCGCCAAGCGGCCGATCGCTTCGAGTCGCTGACTGGCGACCAGTCGCCGCTCCAGTGTCAGGCGGACATGCACGTCGTGCACCACCGTGAGGCAGTGCGGTTCGCCGTCGAGATCGATGCGACGACTCGAGACGAGCGTCTCGCGAAGTGAACCATCTGGCCTCGCCACGGTGAAGGGCAAATCGATGGCCGCGCCGGTCTCACGGATGGCCGCGATGACACGCGTGCGTTCACCGGGATTGGACCAGACGCCCTTCTCGGTGACCGTTCCACCGACCAGTTCCTCACGACTCCGCCCCGTGACGGCACAGAAGGCATCGTTCACCTGGACATAGCGGTCAGAGTCACTGCGAATCAGGGCCACCCCATCCGGGACCAGCTGGAACAGCAGGGCGAAGTGTTCCTCTGCCGCTCGAAGCTCGCGGAGCCTCGTCGACTCCAGCCGGGAAAGGAGGCGAGATTGGAACAGGTAGCCGAGGGCTCCGAGCAACCCGGCGATGAGGCCAAGAACCACGCGGCGGGAGGCGCGCCGATTGGCGATGGCGGGTGACCAGCCCTCCCGCGGCACTCCCTCGATCGACCAGCTCCGATCGACCAGCCGAACCGGCAGGATCACCGGATCGAGTCCAGCCATGATCGAATCCGGCTCGCCAGCGATCCGCGTCCCGTCCTGATCTCGGACCAGCCACCTCACCGACGTGGTGTCGGCGAGGCCACTCCGGCTGATCACCTCGGGCAAGTCAAGTACGGCAGCGACGAGTACCGGTCCCTCGCCGTCCGGGACTGTCACGCGGAGCCGTCCGATCAGGCCATCCCCCCCCTGGTAGAGCGGGATCGGGCCGGAGAGGGCAATCCGGAACTCGGTGTCGGCCACGGCACGGAGGTAGTCGTTCCGAACGGCGGCACGCGCGTCCTGCCGGAGATCCCGGCCCAACGCACCCTCGTTTCCCGCCATCGGCCAGACGTGGATGATCACGCCAGCATCGACACGCTGAAGCGTCCGGATGCTCGTTCGATGCTCGAGATGCAGCTCCTCGGCAAACGCATCGAATTGGTCGGAGAGATCGGGATCGCCCCAGTGGATCGAGAGCAGCGCCGCCAGCCCTGGGAGCATCGAGAATCCCTGGGTAATCGTATGCTGCAGCGCGATGCGACGCGGGGAGAGCCGCCCGACAGCTGCGCCTCGGGCGTATTCGACGGCGATCGTGTTGTCCCAACGATCGAAGACCAGCGCGAGCAGCAGTGCCAGCGCGACGACCGACAGCGCGACCGTCAGGGGCCGAAACGAGGAGACCCTCCCCGGCAGTTGCCGTGGGAGGGTCTCCTCGACTCCGGTCGGCGTCACAGCGCCCGGACGGCCAGTGCGGCGTTGTGTCCGCCGAATCCGAAGGCGTTCGACAGCCCGATGTCGATTGAACGATCGACGGCGGTGTTCGGTGCGCAGTCGAGGTCGCACGCGGGGTCCTGGTTCGTGATGTTGATCGTCGGCGGGATTCGACCCTCCCGCGCGGCGAGCAACGTCACCACAAATTCGAGCGCACCCGCGCCGCCAAGCAGATGGCCCGTCATCGATTTGGTGGACCCGAACACCAGATCCCTCGCGTGCGCTCCAAAGACCGCCTTGACTGCCTCGGTCTCGGCAATGTCGCCAAGGGGAGTCGAGGTTCCGTGCGCATTGACATACCCGACGCGAGCGGGATCGATCGCGCCGTCCGCGAGGCACATGCGCATGGCGCGCTGGGCCCCTTCACCTTCGGGCGCGGGTGCGCTCATGTGGTAGGCGTCGCCGGACAGTCCGTATCCGACCACCTCGCCGAGAATGGTGGCGCCGCGCTGCTCGGCGTGCTCGAGAGATTCAAGCACTACCGCCGCGCCGCCATCGCCGAGCACGAAGCCATCGCGTCCACTGTCGAACGGGCGACTCGCCGCCGTGGGGTCGTCGTTCCGCGTCGACATGGCCTTCATGTTGGAGAACGCCGCCACGGTGAGGCCGGTGATGGCGGCCTCGCTGCCCCCAGAGATCATCGCGTCGGCGTCGCCATCACGAATCATGCGATAGCTCTCGCCGATCGCGTGTGCCGAGGAAGCGCATGCCGACACCGGTGCGAAGTTGGGGCCCTTGAAGCCGTACCGAATCGAGACCAGACCGGCGGCCATGTTGGGGATGAACATCGGTACGAAGAACGGTGAGACTCGATCGGGGCCCTGCTCCACAAACAACTTGCAGTTGTCCTCGAAGGTCTGCATCCCGCCGATGCCACTGCCCATCACCACGCCGATCCGGTTCGCGTTGCTCGTCGCGGCATCGAGTCCGGCCTGCATCACGGCCTGATGTGCCGCGGCAATCGCGTACTGCGCAAACAGGTCGTACCGGCGGGCTTCCTTCCGGTCGATGTAGGGCAGCGGATCGAACTGCTTGACCTCACAGGCAAACCGAACCTGATGTCGTGAGGCATCGAACTTGGTGATTGGCGCCGCCCCGCTCGTCCCGGCCAACAGGTTCCTCCAGGTCTCTTCGACCGTGAGGCCCACCGGAGTCACCAGCCCGAGGCCGGTGACGACGACGCGGCGCCTCACGTCACGAGCCCAGCTTGTCGTGGAGATACTTCAGGGCGTCGCCCACGGTGCGGAGCTTTTCAGCCTCCTCATCGGGGATGTCGATGTCGAACTCCTTCTCGAACGCCATGACCAACTCGACGGTGTCGAGGGAGTCCGCACCGAGGTCCTCCATGAAGGATGCCTCGGGAGCAAGCTTCTCGCGCTCAACCCCAAGTTCCTCGACGATGATGCTCTTGACCTTCTCCTCCACGTCACTCATCAGATGCCTCATTGCGCCAGGTGTGAATTCGGGCCTCGATCAACCGGTCATGCCGCCATCAACCACGAGCACCTGGCCCGTGACGTAGGCTCCGAGATCCGAGGCGAGATACAGGACCGCCCCTGCAACATCCTCCGGCCGACCCAGTCGGGCCAGCGGGATGGACTCCAATAATGCCGTGCGAGCGCCGTCGGGCAAGGCGGCTGTCATGTCGGTCTCGATGAAGCCCGGTGCGACGCAGTTCACGAGGATGCCGCGTCCGCCATATTCCTTCGCCAACGACTTCGTGAACCCAATGAGCCCAGCCTTCGATGCGGCGTAGTTCGCCTGCCCGCCGTTGCCGACCAATCCGACCACGCTCGTGATATTGATGATCCGGCCACTGCGACGTTTCATCATCCCCTTCAGCAGCGGCTGGGTCGTATGAAACGCGCCGCTCAGGTTCGCCGCGATGACGTCGTTCCAGTCGTCGCTCGACATGCGCAGCATCAAGTTGTCGCGCGTGAGGCCGGCATTGTTCACCAGGATGTCGATCGGACCGAGTGCCGACTCTGCGGCCGCCACCGCAGTTCGGACCGTCGCGGGCTCGAGGAGGTCGCAGCCGAAGCCCCGAGCCCGATCCCCGATCTCTCGAGCCACCGCCTCGGCTGCTGCCTCTGAGCGCCCAGTGAGGGCCACCGAGGCTCCGGCAGCGTGAAGGGACTCGGCGATCGCCCGACCGATGCCGCGCGTTCCGCCGGTGACGAAGGCAATCTTGCCGGTCAGGTCGAGCCTCATGCCGGTCGCTCCAGGTATGCGTCAAGCTGATCGGCCGTCCCAAGCGCCGTATAGTTGGTCCCGGGAACAATCCGCTTGAGCAATCCTCCGAGCACCGACCCCGGACCAAGCTCGAGCCACTCGGCATCCGGCCACTCGGCTGCGAGGCGTCGCATCGAGTCGACCCAACGGACGGGGGCCGTGAGCTGCTCAGCGAGCAAGCGTGCGGCGTCGCCCACATCGGGCACCAACTCGGCCGTGGCGTTCGCCATGACCGGGAAGGCCGAGGTGTCAAAAGGCGTAATTCGAAGGGCCTCAGTCAGTCCGGCCACCGCAGGTTCCATGAGTGGCGAGTGGAATGCGCCACTCACATTGAGCGGGAGCACTCGCTTCGCGCCCGCGGCCTTGCAAGCCGCCCCTGCCGCCTCGACGGCCGCGGGATCGCCGGATATTACTGTCTGGTCTGGCGCGTTGAGATTGGCAGCGACCACTGTCCCGGCGGTGCCATTCGATTCCTTGCAGAGACGCTCCACCTCGGCAGAGTCGAGGCCGAGGATGGCTGACATGGCACCGGGTCGTGCCTGGCCTGCCTCGAACATGAGGGCACCCCGACGTCGAACCAGGAGCGCGGCACGAGCTGGCGTCAACGATCCGGCGGCCATCCAGGCGCTATACTCGCCCAGCGAATGCCCGGCGGCCGCGACGACCCGGCCGGCAAGTCGAGGTGCGAGCACGGCATGGACGGCTGCGCTGTGCGCAAGGATGGCCGGCTGGGCGTTGTGCGTCGCGACGAGATCCTCATCGGTTCCCTCCCACATCACCCCAGTGATCGCGTTATCGAGGGCGGCGTCGATGGACGCCAACACGTCGGCCGCGACCGGGAACCGCTCGGCCACATCCTTCGCCATGCCGATCTTCTGGGCGCCCTGCCCAGGGAACAGGAGAATCGTCGCTACCACCGCACTACCACGCTGCCCCAGGTGAAACCCGCCCCGAACGACACCAGCATCACGATCGAACCGGGGGTCAGACGCCCCTCTTCCTGGGCTTGAACCAAGGCAAGCGGAATACTCGCGGATGACGTGTTCCCATAGCGATCAAGGTTGACCATCACCTTTTCCATCGGGATCCCTGCGTACCTCGCTGTGGCGTCGATGATGCGCAGGTTCGCCTGATGCGGCACCAGCAGGTCGACTGCCTCGGGCGTCAGGCCGGCACGTCGGAGGGCCTCGTCGGTACTCCGACTCATCGCGAGGACGGCGGCCTTGAAGACCTCACGACCGGCCATCTTCATCATGTGACGGTTCTCGGCGATGCCCTCAGGCGTGAGCGGTTCCGACGAGCCGCCAGCCGGGATGTACAACAACTCCGCCAGATCGCCATCGGCGCCAAGGTACGTTGCCAGAATGCCCTGCTCGTCCCCGGGTTCGCTCCGACGAAGCACGCATGCCCCGGCACCATCACCGAACAGGATCGCGGTCGAGCGGTCGCTGGCATTGGTGATGCTCGACAATTTCTCGGCACCAACCACCAGCACCGTGTCGCCCTGCCCCGCGGCGATCAACCCCTCGGCCACGGTGACGCCGTAGACCCAGCCAGGACAGGCCGCGACCAAGTCGAAGGCCCATGCCCGTTTCGCGCCGAGCAGTGATTGCAGATCACAGGCCGCGGACGGGAGCCGGCGATCGGGCGTCACCGTGGCGAACACGATGCCGTCGAGGTCGGCCGCCGTGACCCCGGCCTGCTCCATCGCCTGCCGCGCAGCGATCAGGGCGTAGGACGTGAGGCTCTCATCGGCACGAGCGATGCGGCGCTCGCGGATGCCGGTGCGCTCGACGATCCACTCGTCGGACGTGTCGAGGTAGCGCTCGAGATCGGCGTTGGTGAGGCGGCCCTCAGGCGCTGAGGCCCCAATGCCTGCCATTCGGGCGATGGGACGCGTGAGGCTCATGCCATGGCCGCCATTTCGGCGGCGATATGCTCCGTCAACTTGCCCTCGACCGACTCGATTGCCTTCCGAATCGCGTTGCGAATTGCCAGCGGAGTCGAACTGCCATGGCAGATGATCGGGATACCGCGAACACCGAGCAAGGGGGCGCCGCCATACTCGCCGTAGTCCAGAAAGCGCGTCAGGGGGCGGAGCTCCTCGGACCCAAGGAGCCCGGGTGATTCCCGCTGGAGCAGCGCCTGGACGAGGCGGCCCATCGACTCATAGAATTTCAGCACGACGTTGCCGGTGAACCCATCGCAAACGACGACGTCGAGCTGGCCATGGACAGGATGTGGCACGACAATATCACGGCCTTCGATGTTGCCAACGTAGTTGAGTCGGCGGTCGGCCTTGAGCGCCTGATGTGCCTCACGGACGATCGCGGTGCCCTTCGCCTCCTCCTCGCCGACGTTCAGCAAGCCGACCTTCGGATTCGGCCGACGGAGGACATCCCGCATGTAGATCGACCCAAGGTGGGCGAAGTTCAACAGCTCGCGCGCGGAGCATTCGAGGTTGGCCCCGGCGTCGAGCACGAGCACCGGTCCGGTGGGTGTCGGAAAGTGGGAGGCGACCGTGGCACGATCGACATTTTCGTGGAGTCCGAGCAGGACGGTGGATGCTGCGAGGATGGCGCCAGTGTTACCGGCGGAGACGAACGCCTCGGCCCCGCCCTTGGCATGGAGGCTGATCCCGACGACCAGCGAGGAGTCACGCTTCTGGCGTACTGCCTGGAGCGGACGGTCCGTCATCGCGACGACCTCGGTCGCCGGCACAATCTCGATCCGCGAGCGATCCAGTTCCGGATGGCGGTCGAGATGCGGTGTGATGACCTCCGGCCGACCCACCAGGACAATCCGGAACACCGGCGTCAATTCCGCCAATGCGAGCGCCACGCCATCGACCTCGGCGGCCGGGGCGTTGTCACCGCCCATCGCGTCGATCGCGACGCGGATCACGGCCTAGTTGTCCTCGACCTCGAGGCGCTTCTTGCCCGCGTAGTACCCGCAGGACGGGCAGACCCGGTGCGGCAGTCTCGGCGAACTGCAGCGTGCACAGGCCTGAGTCGGAATGCCCTTGGCCGTGTGGTGGCCGCGGCGGAGCCGCTTGCGGGACTTGGAGAGCTTTCGCTTCGGTACGGCCATTGCTGCCTCAGTTGGTCAAGTCGGGCGCCGCGCATCGGCACGGCCCGGCGTTCAAGTCTGCGCCGCACTGCGGGCAGAGTCCCTGGCACGCGTCCTGACAGAGCAGGAACGCCGATGCACGCAGGGTCACTTCCTCCCGAACGGCCCATGCGACGTCGATCGACGCGGCGTGGGCGGGCACGGGATAGACACTCGGATCCTCAAGCAACTCGGGATCGGCGGAGAACACCACGTCGAAATCGTCCTCGACCACTTGCACTGCCGGTGCCAGACACCGACGACACTCACCCCGAAGCGTGGCACGCACATGCGCCCGCCAGAGATAGTCGCCTCCCTCGGTCAACCGCAACGTCCCCTCAACCTCGATCGGAGCGGCGAACGGTACCAGCAATCCCGCGAACGCCGGATCATCCGGGCTGAGTACCCCGTCCGTGGGCACCCCGGCGCTGCCCATCTGGCGAACGTCAATACATAGCATAGCCATCAAAAATATCTGGCTAACCCCCACACGGTCAAGCCGGGAGGGCGATTCCGAGTCCGGCCAATTCACGCTCGGTGAAGAAGAAGGCGATCTCCCGCTCCGCGTTCTCGTCACTATCACTGCCGTGCACGGCGTTGCGGCCCTTCGATTCGGCAAACAGGCGGCGGATCGTACCCTCGGCCGCTTCGGCTGGGTCGGTCGCGCCAATCGCCAGCCGCCACGACGAAACCGCCTCGGGAGCGGTCAACATGAGGGCCACCGCGCAGTCGGACGACATGAACTCGACCAGCTCATCGAAAAATGGTCGACCCCGGTGGACCGAATAGAACGCCTCGGCCTCCGCCCGGGTGAGGCGCACCAGGCGCATCGCCATGATGCGAAAGCCGGACGCCTCGATATGGGCCAACACCTTGCCGCAGTTCCCCGCGGCCACAGCGTCGGGCTTGACCATCGCGAATGTGACGCTTCCCGCCATGCGAGACCTCGAAAGTCCGAGATATTGAAGTGGTAAGTCCTCAGTCATGAGAGAGTCTAAATACCTCACAAGTAATGACTTATGACTCACCACTTGAGAATCTACTTGAGCTTGCCCTGTAGCAGCTTGATCACATCGACCGGCCGCCGCATGATCCCGATACCGGCCGCCTCGAAGGCTTGGAACTTCTCTTCCGCTGTGCCGCTCGAACCCGAGATAATGGCACCGGCATGGCCCATCCGGCGACCCTTGGGCGCCGTCTGCCCAGCGATGAAGCCAACCACGGGCTTTTTCACGTGCTGCTTGATGTATTCGGCCGCTTCCTGCTCCGCGGTCCCGCCGATCTCGCCGATCATCACGATCGCCTCGGTGGCGGGATCGGCGTTGAACGCCGTGAGCACATCGATGAAGTTTGACCCGACGATCGGATCGCCACCGATGCCGACACAGGTGCTCTGACCGAGATTGTTGTGGCTCAGGTGGTGAACCACCTCATAGGTCAGGGTCCCGGAGCGCGAGACCAGCCCGATCGGGCCAGGGGTCACGATGCTCCCCGGGATGATGCCGACTTTGGCCGCCCCAGGGGTGATCAGTCCGGGGCAGTTCGGGCCGATCAATCGAGTGCCACGTTCGCGCAGGAATGGCATGACCATGGTCATGTCGAGCACCGGGACGCCTTCGGTGATGCAGACGACCAGCGCGACGCCAGCATCCGACGCTTCCTCGATTGCACCGGCCGCCATCGCCGGCGGCACATAAATCACCGAGCAGTTGCCGCCCGTCGCTGCGACAGCCTCGGCCACGGTATTGAAGACCGGCACCGAACCGTCGAACTGTTGGCCGCCCTTCCCCGGCGTCACCCCGGCAACCACATTCGTCCCGTATTCCATCATCTGGCGAGCGTGGAACGAGCCTTCGCGACCGGTGAGGCCTTGGACGATCAGTCGGGTGTCCTTGTCAACCCAGATGCTCACGCGGCCTCCTTGGCCAGTGCCACGGCCTTCTCGACGGCGGCATCCATGTCGTTCATTGCGGCCATGCCGACACTCTCGAGGATCTTGAACGCTTCCTTTTCATTGGTCCCGGTCAGGCGAATCACGATGGGCACCTCGACCTTGAATTGCTTCGTGGCCTCGAGAATCCCGTTGGCGACGTCGTCGGTCCGGGTGATCCCGCCGAAGATGTTGAAGAGGATCACTTTCACGGCTGGATCGGCGGTGATGATCTTGAGGGCGTTGACGACCTTTTCGGGATTCGAGGAACCACCGATATCCAGGAAGTTGGCCGGCTCGCCACCATAGAACTTGACGAGGTCCATCGTCGCCATCGCGAGCCCTGCCCCGTTCACCACGCAGCCCACATTACCGTCAAGCTTGATGAAGGTGAGGTTCGCGCGCCGTGCCGCCACTTCGCTCGGCTCTTCGGCGGACTCGTCACGGAGGACGGCCAGATCGGGTCGCCGATCGAGTTCATTCTCATCAATGCTGATTTTCGCATCGAGGGCGAGCACCTGTCCTTCAGGCGTCGTCACAAGCGGGTTGATTTCGGCCAGCGAGGCACCATTCGCCATGAACACCTTGTACAGCTGGTGCATGATCTTGACCGCGGCCTTGATCTGGCTCCAATCGGTATAGAGGGCGAGCGCGAGCTGCAGCGCCTGATGCGGCAGGAGACCGTATCGCGGATCCACCGCGAGCCGAGTGATCTTCTCCGGGGTTTTCGCGGCGACCTCCTCGATGTCGACCCCGCCCGCACTCGAAACCATGAAGACGGGCAGCTGCGTGGCGCGATCGAGGATCAGGCCGACATAGCTCTCGGTTGCAATGTCGGCAGCCGGCACCACGAGCACCTTGTTGACGACCAATCCCTTGATCGTCATGCCGAGGA
>JBDTNH010000081.1:0-11140 GCA_039933845.1 Gemmatimonadota bacterium | reverse complement strand
CGAGTTCGAGATCGCGCCCGACGGACGACTCATCCGCATGGTGATGGACATCCGGACTCCCAGCGGCAAGACACCGGCAGAGCGCTGGCGCAAAGTGGTCGCCAAGTTCACCGACGACTCCGTGATGGTGACCATCCGCGACAGCAGCGGCACCACGGGCCGCAATTTCGCGACCGAGGGCGCGCTGACGGTCCCCCACGTCTCGATGCTCTACAGCGTGATCGAGTTCGAGATCGCCTCGAGTATGCGGCGAGCTGTGGCAGCCGGCGCAAGAGGCCCGCTCCTCTTCCGCCAGTTCTATCCCGATCGCGATGTCGGTCGCAGCTTCGTGCTCCATAGCGGTCGCGTGATGCCGAAGGGCGAGGGCAACGTCGAGCTGCGACACGATTGGTTGGCCGGTGCCGGTGATGTGACGATCGACAGTGCGGGACGGATGTTGACCTACTCCGGCATGCGTTCGACGTACAAGGTCGAGGTCACTCGCTCGACCGAACTCCGGGATATCGACGCGATCGGTGCCGCATTTACCACGCGCGAGCAACAGGCGGGTGCAACTCAGTTGAGCGTCCGGGACACCACGCGTGGCAGCGTCGGTGCTGCCAATATCAGCGTCGACTATGGTCGGCCCCTGGCGCGCGGTCGAGTGTTGTTGGGCAATCTCATCGAGTATGACCGCGTCTGGCGCACCGGCGCCAACGCCGCGACCCAATTCACTACCAGCGCACCAATCAGCCTGGGTGGACTCGAGATCGCGACCGGGACCTACACGCTCTGGACCGTGCCGAGCGAGAGCAAGGTTCAGTTGATCGTCAACCGACAGGCCGGTCAGTGGGGTACCGAGTATGATCGCGACCAAGACCTCGGCACCGCCGTGCTCACTCGCGAGACGGTGACCACGCCGGTCGAAGCGTTCACGATCAGCGTAATTCCGACAGAGGCCGGACATGGAATGCTCGTGCTCGAGTGGGGCACGTTCAGGTGGACGGCGCCGATCGTGGTGCGGTGAGCTGAGCGATGCGGGGTTCTGGGAGGGGATTGGCGTGATCGGCACTCAGGCGCCGATGTGCGACTTGCCCGCCCGCGTTCGTCGCCACGGTCCCAGACCCAATGCAACCAGGAGCATGTGTTCATGACGTCCGATGCCAAGCAGGCCATCCACAGCTACGTGACCGATATGCTCGCCCTCGAGGAACACATCTCGCAGGCGTTCGAGGGCCAGATCGAGGCCCTGGAAAATCAACCGGACGCCGTATTGGCGCTCCGTGCCATGCATGGCACGATCGAGCAGCACATCTCGACGCTGCGGGGTCTCGAGGACTCTCGGCAAGCCGGCCCGGCGCAGGAAGTTGGCGAGGCGCTCAAGCGGGTCGGCTCGATCGTGGCGGGGCTTGGAGCTGCCGTGATCGACATCCTTCGGCCGGGCAAGCTCGCCAAGAACCTGCGTGACGATGCCACCGCCTGCTCACTCGCCGCCACAGGTTATCTGATGCTACATACCACAGCCATCGCCCTCAATGATGCCGGCACGGCGGCGGTGGCCGAACGGCACCTCGAGGACCACGCGGGAATGATCCAGCGGCTCCATCATCTCATTCCGGCGGCCGTGTTGCAGGTCCTGACCGATGATGGCTTGACGGTCATGGAGGGCGCGGCGGCGACGTCGCTCGAAGCCTATCGTAAGGCCTGGGCGAACGCCTAAAACAAAACCGCAGCACGGGTGGTGTGCGTGAGCGTGGCGCACTCACCCACTGCGGGGCGGCCCCTCCAGCAGGTCTTCTTCGTCGCTCGTCTGCCGCTCGGCCTCGATCTGCTGGTCCACCGCATCATCGACCGACACGTCCGCGTGGGTGACCTGCTTCTCGGGCGTGGTCGGTTGCTGCTCCGCTGACTCGAGCGCCGGCTCCGAGACCATCCGCACCAGATACTCAGGCGAGGGGAGCGTGATGCCGGCTTCCTCGAGCCGGTGCTTGACGACCCGGATCGCTTCGCTGCGCACTCGGTCGAATTCCGCGTCGCGGCGATCCATCCACGCCAACGACCGCATCGTCACGGTCGAGTCGCCCACGCCCATCACCAGGGCCTGCGGCGCCGGCTCGTTGCGCACACCCGGCATCGCCAACAAGGTGGCGATCACCACTTCCTGCGCATGCGCCAAGTCGTCGGTGGTCCCCAACCCCAGATCGAATTCAAAGCGACGCAGTGGATTACGGCTGAAGTTGATCAGCGGACTGCGAAAGATCAGGGCGTTGGGTAACCGGATGTGGTTGCCGTCAAGACTCATCAGGATCGTCTCGCGCGCGGTGAGTCGGAGCACCTTGCCCTCGAACTGGTCGACTCGAATCTGGTCGTTCTTCGCGAACGGTTGGCGGATCGCGAGGATCGTCCCGGCCAGGTAGTTCTCCACGATGTCCTTGAACGCGAAGCCAATCGCCAGACCGGCGAGACCCGCCGTGCCGACGATCGCGCCTACGAGCGCGGTCGCATCCAGCAGGTCGAGGGCGAGAATGATGCCGAGCACCACGACCACGCCTTGGATGAACCGGCGAATCAGTCCCTGCAGGAAGGGGTTCCTGGTGCGGAGGAACGACGGTCCCCTCCAACGAGCGAGCATCGATCCGAGCCATCCGGCAATGCCGATGATCAGCAGCGCCACCAGCAAGAGCGGCAACTTGGCAATCGCGCCGTAGCCCATCGCGCGGAGCCGCGCCCACGTCGGGGCGAGCTGCTCCTCGAGCGACGTCGATTCCATGATGCGGTTGTCGACGAACACCACGCCGCTCATGTCGGCCGCGAGTGCGCCCGCCTCTGTCCGAGTCTCCTTGTCGAGTACCGAGCCGGTCAGACGCACGACGCCGGCATCCACCGTCACCTTCACGCCCGTCAGCCCCGGCACCCGGTCGAACACCGCCTGCAATGCCCCACGAATCGCCTGGTCCTGCTCGGCGCGCGACGTGGTGACCGGTTCTGGCAGTGCTGCGACGGGCGGAGCACTGTCCCCGACAGAGAGCGACTCGGCCACGCCGACGGATGTGGTCTGTGCCCAGCTCGTGGCCGGACCTCCCAGCAGCAAGGCGAACCCGGTGATGGTGGCGAAGCGCAGGTGGCGTGGTTGCATCCGTCAAGTATGGGGCGACGGCAAGGCGATCGCCAATGCTTCGCAATGATCCCACAAAGAGCGAAGCGTGACAGTGCTCGGGTTCCGCGATTGAGCCCACAGGCTAAAGCCTGGGCTCGGCACCGACCGAGGCTGAAGCCTCATTGGGATCGTTGGGTTCATTGGGAGTAGAGGCGGGTTTACCCGCCCTCAGTGCCGAGAAGCGGCTATCAGCCGCTGGCCAAGCGTCTGCCCCCCTCACTGCTCCCGTTCGATCCGCGCGGTCTGGCCGTCGCCAGACACGATCAGCGAGCGTCCCCAGATCACGGGCAACATCTGGCCGCCCCAGTCCGTAGTTATGATGCAATCCGCCTCGCCCCGAACCGGGGGCGTGTCCTTCCTGCTTCGGAGCCGTGCCTTGATTGCTCGTGTGATCCCGCTGCTCACCGCTGTCGCCGTGCTCCTCCCATCCGCCCCCAGCGCCGCCCCGCCGACGGTCCGCGACTACAGCTACCACCACGACGCCGTGCTCGGCACGTCGCTCGACCTGCGCTTCGTGACGGCGCGCGCCGCCGATGCCGCCGCCGCCGAGTCCGTGGCACTCGCCGAAATCGAACAGCTGCGCCTGATCCTGAGCAGTTGGGACAGCACCTCGGAACTCGCCACCCTGGTGCGCGCGGGTCGATTGACGGCACCGTCTCCTGAGCTCACCGCCGTCCTGCGTCAGTACGAACGCTGGCACGCGGCGAGTGGCGGCGCCTACACGGCCCGGGTGAGCGCGTTGACCACGCTCTGGTCCGCGGCGGCACAGCGCGGACAGGTCCCGTCGACCACTGCGCTCGCAGCGGCGGTCGCCCAGATCCAGACTCCGGCCTGGCAGATCGACCCCACCTCCGGCGCCATCACGCTCCTGGCCCCGGGACCGCTCGACCTGAACTCGCTCGGCAAGGGGTTCATCCTCGATCAGGTCGTCCGGGCAGTGCGCGCGAAGGTGCCCCGACTCGACGGTGGACTGATCAATATCGGCGGCGATATCCGTACCTGGGGCGCGCCCGCCAATGCACCATGCTGGCAGGTCGGCGTGATCGACCCGCGTGACCCGTTCGACAACGGCGCGCCGCTGGTGCGCCTCCGGCTCGGCGCGGCAGCGATCTCCAGCAGCGGCAGTTATGCCCGCGGCGTCGACATCGCCGGCGTCCATCATTCACACATCATCGACCCCCGCACCGGGCAACCCGCCGACGACGTGCTCGGCGTGACGGTCATTGCAACCGACAATGCGACCGCCAATGCACTGTCGACCACGCTTTCGGTACTCGGTCCGATCGATGGGCAGCGGCTGCTGGCCACGGTGCCTGGCGCGTCAGCGCTCTGGGTCACCCGTGATGCAGGCGTGGTGCGATCACCAGGCTTCGCGGCGTACGAGATCGCTACCACGCGGCCGGCGGCAGTGCCCGCACCATTCGAAGCGCGCCTCGAACTCGACCTCACGCCGACGTCACGCTATCGGCATCGCCCATATGTGGCCGCCTGGATCACCGACACCGCCGGCGGACACGTCCGGACGCTCGCGTTCTGGGGTGACCGAACCAAGTACCAGCGCGAGTTGACCAAGTGGTGGGGGAGTTTCTCCGGCGATCGCGATCTCGTCGACGCGGTCACTCGCGCGACACGCATGGCCGGCCAGTACACGCTGGAGTGGGACGGCACCGATCAGGCCGGTACCGCGATGCCGGCGGGCGAATATGTCTTCTGGCTCGAGGCCGCCTACGAGGACGGACCGCATAGCATCCAGAGTGTGACCGTCTCCTGCGGTAGCGCTCCGGCGACGGGAGCGTTGCCGAGCGCGGCGGCATTTGCGGGGGGACAGGTGTCGTGTGGCCCTGCCGCCACGCCCGCCAAATGAGCCATATGCACCCTGCCTGGCGGACGACGGTCGCGTGGTCGCGCACACTCCACATCTATCTCACGATGTTCGCGTTCGTGCTGATGGTCTTCTTCGGCGTGACCGGGCTGCTGCTCAATCACGAGGATCTCCTCCCAGGCGAATCGCTGGTCGAGACCACCGGCAGCATCGCGCCCAACTTGCTCACCGAGCCTGACAAGTTGATGGTGATCGAACATCTGCGGAGCGACTACGGTGCGGGTGGGGCTGTGTCGTCGTTCGATGTCAACGACAACACGCTCTTCGTGACGCTCAAGGGGCCAGGCCGCACCTTCGAAGCGGAGATCGATCGTACCAGCGGCACGGCAACGATCCGGGACACGCGGCGCGGGATGCTCGTGCAGCTCGACGATCTGCACCGCGGCAAGGACACGGGGCGGGCGTGGCGCCTCGTGCTCGATGCGTCGTCGATCCTGCTGCTGCTCGCCTCGGTGACCGGCATCGTGATGTGGTTGGCGCTGCCCAAGCGTCGGCAGGGCGGACTCATCGCACTGGGGGTGAGCATCGCACTGTTGGCCGCGGTCGTCGTCTGGCTGGTGCCGTAGGCACGGCTCACCCGGTGTTCTGCAACCCCTGCGAAATATCGTTGACGGTTTCGAGCAACCCCACCTCCAAGAGACTCAACGGATCGACGTAGGGATTCCGGTACCGACTCGCAATCTCGAGATCGCTCTTTGCCAGCACCATGTGGAGGTCCTCCATCATGGTGACAATCACCGGCATTCAGATGGAACAGTGCTGTGAGACCTCTGCCCGGGTTGCCGCCGACCTCGGGTATGCCGTCGACTTGGTCATTGATGCCACGCTAACGTTTCCGATTCCCGATCTCAGTCCAGGTGGCAACGAGTTCGGCCTTGTCGATGCGTTGGAGGTCCCCTACTTCATCGACATCACCAACTCCACCATCTGATCAATCGCTACCGCGGTCCCCTCGGCGAAGCCGCTGGTCGAGTTCGTCATGAAGTCCGCCTCGTTCCGGTGCAGGCCGGTGAAGATGTAGCGCGTGCCGGCGCCGACCGATTCCATCGTAACGATCGCCGTGATCGGAATGTC
Organism: Gemmatimonadota bacterium; assembly: GCA_039933845.1. GTDB lineage: Bacteria > Gemmatimonadota > Gemmatimonadetes > Gemmatimonadales > GWC2-71-9 > Palsa-1233. Next base: position 5,048 of record JBDTNH010000081.1, on the reverse strand, counting down.
GTCGAAGACGGCCGGCCGATAGCCGGGAAAGAGCATCGAGGTCCAGACGAGGCGCTCCATCGGAACGGCCTCGAGGAAGCAGCCGAGGTTGGGGATGTCGGGACCGTCGCCGACGGAGATGTCGATGCGGAAGATGCCGCCGGGTCTAAGGTCGAGTTCGCAATCCGCGACGCGTCCCCACGCTTTGGGCATGTACCACTGCATCATGTGTTCGGGGGTCGTCAGCGCTTCCCAGACGAGGTGCTTTGGTGCATCGATGAACCGTTCGATGACGATATCGAGCGTCGGGTCGGCGGTGATGTGGGTGCTCATGATCGTGCGTCCTTCTTCTTGAGGTTGATGACGTGTGCGTCGAACCGATCGAAGCGGGTTTCCCAGAGTTCGCGCTGCTCGGCCAGCCACGCTTCGGCGACCTTGAACCGCTCCGGTGCGATCTGGTAGGTGCGGACGCGGCCATGCTTTTTCGACGTCACCAGGCGGCTCTCCTCGAGCACGGCCAGGTGTTGCACGAACGAGGGCAGGGCCATGTCGAACGGCTCCGCCAGTTCGCTGACCGTGGCGGGCCCGACGAAGAGCTGCTCGAGCACGGCGCGCCGCGTGGAGTTGGCGAGGGCGCGGAAGACATCGTCGGCGACGGCGGATTGAGCCATGGCACTTCCATTCGATAGCGAGTGAGCTCGATCGGACGGAAGGAGTCTACGGCGGGGCAATACTTATGTCAATGCCTAAGTGTTTGGTGGGGACGGTGGGTGGTGAGGCGGCTGTTTGTCACCCCGAGCCGCCGACCTGAGCGAGCGTAGCGAGTCGAAGGGGCAGCGAGGGGGCTGCGCCCGAGCTCGGTACCATGCCCTCCCGGCCCACAGGCTGAAAGCCTGGGCTCGGCGGTGCTCGCTGAAGCGAGCTTGCTCCAAGAAATATCGGGTTTAGGCGATAAAGGGGGCTTGAGCCCCCATCGCCGAGCCGTGGCTTGAGCCACGAGCCGGTTGCTACAGCATCACGCCCAAGCGTCACACCACGCACCCATGCACCAACCCGTGAAAATGATGCACCCCGTTCTCACGAGCCGCCGAGTACCTGCCACGATCATAGGCGCGTGACCGCAGGTTCTGCTGCACACGCTCACAAATCGCGATATCCTCGTCCTGAATCTCGTCGCTGAACTGGAGTCGAGTGGTCCATCCCGCATCAGCGGCCACATCGACCGGCGGGTCCACGGCATACCACTCGAAGATCACCTCGCACGCGTCCACGCCACGAGGAATCACCAGGTTGGTCTGCATCTGCCCCTGATAGATGTTGAGCATCATGTTCGGGAAGAGCCAGTAGTACTGCGCGTCATCATCGTCAGATGTGGCGATGTACTTCCGGTCCGGTTGATGCCCCTGCCGAAGCGGTGCATGCTGCAGCGACCACCAGCCATGCGTCTCGACGCGGTACGCGTCGTAATCGAGTTCCTTGTGGAGCCCAGGATGGACCACCGGCAGATGATAGCCCTCGAGGTAGTTGTCGACATAGACCTTCCAATTGCAAGCCACGCTCCATGACTTGCTTCTGACGTACTGCATCGCATCCGGTGAAAACTTGGCGGTGCGCTCGGGGATCCCATCGATTACACTGCCGAGCGACGGTGCGTCCCGATCGAGATTGACAAAGACCAGCGGTCCCCATGTTGCCACCTGGACCGGCATCAATCGCATCGACTCGGCGTCGAAGCCCTCCGTCCCTTCCATCTCGGGTGCGCGGAAGAGCGAGCCGTCGAGCCGATACGTCCAGCCGTGATAGCGGCACTGCAACGTGTTCCGCTTGCCACACCCTTCGGCCACCGGTCCCGCACGATGAAGGCAAATGTTGTGGAACCCGCGGAGCACCTCGCCATCGCGGACAACAACAATGGCTTCATCCCCGATCTGCGCCGTCAGGAACTGCCCCGACTCGGTGACGTCGGCGACTCGACCAACGAGTGACCAGCTGCGCCCAAAGATCCGCTCCACTTCCAGCTCCGCAAACGCTGGGTCGGTGTAGCAGCGTGAGGGAATCGTCTCGGCGCGAGTGATGTCGGGATTGAAGGAGAAGGTCATGAGGAGAAGCTAGAGGTCGGAAGCGGAACGCGGAAGTCGGACGTCACCACGGGGCAACCCCCGGGCTGCTCCATTGATACCCGACACCCTGTCACCCCGAGCGTAGCGAGGGGGCTACGCTCGACCTCGGTACCATGCACTCCCGACCCACAGGCTAAAGCCTGGGCTCGGCGGTGCTCGCTGAAGCGAGCTTGCTCCAAGCAATATCGGGTTCAGGCGATCAAGGCGGCTTGAGCCCCCATCGCCGAGCCGTGGCTTGAGCCACGAGCCGGCGCGGCCCGTGGGCTCGGACATTCGAGCCGCCCGCCGACCTCACCCCTACTCCCGAAACGTCGTGGCCGTCACCTTGTTCACCGCCTTGCGCGTGCACTCCGCCTCATCCGGCGCAGGCACGCTTGAGTGCTTCGCGAACCTCGTCCGTCAACGTGAGCTCGTCTGGCGGCAAGGTCGTCGTGAACCACTCCAATTGACGCCGACAGGCAACGTCGCCATCGCGAGCGCGTGTCGCAGCTATCAAACTGAGGATCGCCGGGTAATAGACTCCGCCCATGAACCGCGTCGTCCGGTCCAACGGGGCGCGGGTGTCACCCAACCCGCGATAGCGGAAGTTCCGGGTCAGGTTGGCACGGAGCAGTTCCGGGTCGGGCGCGGGATCGCCCGCCGGAACGACCGTCCAGTGGAGTCCGTCCAGGCGCGCGAACGGCGCGAGCCAGCCGAGCCCCCCCTCGCCGACAGTGACCGAAAGGGTCACCGGCCGGACCCAGTTGTTGGCCCGGAGGATTTCCAGCCGCACCACATCCTGCAACAGAGTGGTTCCAGTGAACATTGGCTGCAAGCGTGCCGACATCGGCCCGATCTGGACCGAGTCGGTCCACTCCCGGGAAGTCATCTCCGTGCGCTGTTCAGGGCTGAGCGTCAGGGGCGCCTTGGGATCGTCACGAATCAGTTGCTTGAGATAGTAGGCAGCATTGGTCATGGAGATGTTGATCAGGAGGACATCCGGCCGTTCGTGCTCCACCGCTTGCAGGTACCAGAGCGGGAAGGTGTCGTTGTCACCCATCGTGAAATAGATCGCGTTGGGGGGGAGCGAACTGAGCGCGTTGTGCGCATAGTCCCAAGTGAAATACCGGTCTGATGCGTCGGATGCCTTCGCATTACCGACAGCCTGCAAGAGTGGCACGGCCGCGAGTGCCACGGCGCCAGAGACCGCTGGGATCCACCGCTTCGCCGCCAGGCACGAGGACATGCAGACCGCGACGGTCACGCATCCGTACGCCATGAGCAGCCCGAGTGTCACGAGCAACGGCAGGTAGTGCCGATCGAGGGAGCGGAAGTACGCCTCGGGAATATTGAAGTAGAGCACCGTGCACACCGCCTGCAGCACGAGGACGGCCACCACGGCGAGTGCGAGTCGACCCCGGCGTCGAGCGAGCGCCACAAGCCCGACCACCACCATCGCCAGCGAGAACAAACCCAAGAAGCCACCGTGTGTGCCGGTACGGAACAGGCTGTCGCCAAGCATCCGCACCACATCGGCCACCTGATTGGACCAGAGTGGCGAATTTCGGGGCCAGAGGTTGAGCAGAAAATGACCGCCGAGTTGCTGGAGGGTGACATAGTCCCACCAGCGGGCGAGCGTGTCGGGGTTCCCCATGTTGAGTGGCGACGTGGTGGCTCGTGAGATCGGGATGATCAGCAACTGCACCGTCAATCCGAGCACCATGCCGCCGCCACCGAGCAGCCACGTGCGCCACCTGGCGAGCGTGCGCGGATGGCGCAGGCTGATCCACACCAACGCGCCGGGGAGGAGCAGGGCGTTGGTGCGATGGACGCTGAAGTCGAGTCCGACAAGCAGGCCGAGCACAAAGAGCCAGCGCCAGCTGCCCGTGGTGTCGGCCACCGCCCACCACGTGAGCAGCGTCAGGAGAATCAACGCCGTGAAGAACACGGTCAGGATGTACGGCGTGAACGTCACCGCGTACTCCCAAATGCTGGCACTCAGGGCGAACCCAATCGCCCCCACCGTCGCGCCGATTGCCACTGCTCGCGGGTGGCGCGTGTCGGGGTCTGAGATTGCCCTCAGGCGACACGCGGCGAGGTAGAGTATCGCAGCCGTTCCCGCGGCGATCAGGCCAGCGAACAGGTTGAGCGCGTGAGCGATTGCGGAGCTCTGTGCTAGCCGAGTGATCGGCCAACCGAGCAGCGTGAGCAGGAGCGAGCCGGGACCATTCGTGATGCCGAGCGTCGCGGCGGCAAGCGAATAGCTACTGGAATCCCACCAAGTGATTGTCGGGTAGGCGGTTCGCCAGAAGACAGCGCCGGTGGTGGCAATGACAGCGATCAGCCCCGCAACTCTTGCAGTTCGCGCACCCACCGATGGCGCGTCCCTCTGGATACTCGAAGGTGGCACGCGGCTACTCCATCATCGGCAGGTCGAGAGGAAACCGATTCCATCGCCGGAAGTTTTCCTCGGACACGGGCTCGGCGGCGGCGTCCGTGGCGTTGCGAGCATTCCAGGCGGTGTTGACGTGATGATAGACGTGCTGCATCTCGACCCAGAGCCCAGCATCGTTGTACTCCGGATCCTGCTCGATGTCACGGACGATGGCGTCGATCGCTTCGCGGGCCTCACGGAGGTGGACTCGGACAAGCTCGCGGTTCATACGCACCCCCCGGATGTGGTTTGCCAACTGAACAAGTCCTACACATGCAGGGGAACCGACGTTCCGCCGCCTCACTGCCCCCTAGACTCGCTGCGCTCGCTCGAGGTGACAGTTCGGCGTGACAGGTTCTGGGTGTCCTCGGAGCAGGGCGGGTTTACCCGCCCTTGGTGCCGAGCCCGGGCCATGCCCCGGAACGGGGCGGCCCGTGGGCTCGGACGACACACCCCTCGTTCAATCAATCCGCACCGCGCGAGTCGTATTCCCGCGCTGGAGGAGACTGAGTGCCGTCACCTTGCCGTTCGCATCT
>JBDTNH010000080.1:0-11149 GCA_039933845.1 Gemmatimonadota bacterium | reverse complement strand
GAGCGTACGCGGAATGTCGGGCGCGGGGGCACCACTGGAACCGGGACCGCTGCGAGCTGCCGGATCACCGGTACCGCCAAGCCAGATCGTCGAGCCGTTCCGGGTGAGTGGTATGGCCTCGTTGACCAGCACGCGCATTCCCACGGCTTCCATCCCGTGCCTCACCGGTTCCCAGCCGGCATAGACATCGTGATTGCCGGCGATGGCGAAGACCCCGAACGGCGCCTGCAGATGCCCGAACGCCTTGTCGAACACTGCGACGTCCTCGTGGAAGTCATCGACTTGATCGCCGGTGATCGCGATCAGGTCACCGCCGAGTTGTTCCACTTCGCGGGCAACCCGCGCGAGAAATTGCCGCGAGGTCTGCGGACCGACATGCAGGTCGGAGAGCTGCACGATCCTGAACCCGTCGAAGCCCTCGGGGAGATCGGGAAAGGTGAGCGCCAACGACTTGACGATCAGGCGCCGTGAACCGACGTAGCCGACGATCACGAGTGCGAGCAGCAGAGCTGCGGTACCCACCATTGCCCATCGACCGATCGAGCCTGCCAGTCCGAACGGCCATCCCACCAGCACTCCGACGATCCCCGTCAGGCTCACCAGCGGCATCATCAGCAGCAGGTACCAGAATGGTCGGAATACCAGCACGCGCATCAGCGCTGACGGATAGCGGCGTCCGATCAGTGCGCGGAGTAGGGGGATGAGCGGGGCGAGCGCGAGTACCAGGAATCCGACAAGCGTTCCGTCGCCGCCTGGTACCTGTCGTGCGAACAGGAACCGAAGCGGGATCCACCAGGCGAGTGTCCAGGTGACGAAGAACGTCAGGATGGTGCGGAGGGAGGGCATTCAGGGAATCAAGCGAACGATGAGTCCGCCCTCGCCCTCTGGGGCACTCCAGCCAGCCTTGCTCCGAGAAACGCCATTGGGATGTACGCGAGCAACAGATCCGCAGCCTTGAACCAGAGCGGTCCGCCGAACATCACCACGGCTGCGATCCCGCCGGCTAGCGAGAAGAGCCCGACCACGAGCGCGAACTGAATCTCGTGGCTGTCGGCGAACTTTGCGGCGATAAACGCCCCGACTAGAGTGCCCACGGCATGCCCGAGGAAAGGGAAGAGGAAGTTGGCCGGCTTGAACAAATGCATGCTCGCGGCCAGTCCCTCTATCGTAGAGACGTCGGCACCCTCGGGGAGGGGAACCACGGAGGGGCCGACGTTGACCAGCATGATGTTGACGATGCTGCCCACGGCGAGTCCCGCGAGCACGGCGAGGGTGTTCCTGAGGAATGGTGGCATGGCGGGGCCCGGCCTTTCGGGTGTGGAATATCCGATGTCAACTGGAGAGTACTCCGGAGCGGCCGAAGTGGTAGCCAACTCGGGAGAGTTGTCCCGGGCGTGATTCCCGGTATCGTTCCCGGATGCCGACTCTTCGCCTCGACACCCCAGTGCAATTCCTCAAGGGAGTCGGCGAGAAGCGCGCCGAGGCGCTCGGGCGGCTCGGCATCGAACGGGCGCAGGATCTGATCCTCCATCTGCCGCATCGCTACATCGATGCGTCGAACGTGACTCCCTTGGCCCGGGCTCGGGTCGGCGACGACGTCGCCTGTGTCGGCCGTGTCACCTCCAAGGGTGTTCTCCCGACTCGGAAGGGGCTCCGAATCTTCCACGCCGTCCTTCAGGACGATAGCGGCATCCTTGAATGTGCATGGCCGGGACAGGCCTTCCTCGACCGGACCATCACGGTCGGTCAGATGCTGTTGGTGGCCGGCCCGATTCGCTTCTACCACGGCCGCCAGATGGCCCCGCGCGAGATGATCATCCTGGGCGACGCCGACGATCCCGAGTCTTCGGGCCGAGTCCTGCCGGTCTATCCGGCCACCGAAGGCCTCTCTCACAAGCAGATTCGACACCTGATCGATCAGTATCTCGACCAGCTCATCCCGCTGGTGCCCGACACACTGCCGGCCGAGCTACGCGAACGATTCGACTTGCCTGGGGTGGCAGAGGCCATTCGTGGCGTGCACAAGCCGGCAACGCTGCAAGAGGCCGAGCGGGGTAGGCGACGGCTCGCGGTCGACGAACTGCTCGACTTGCAGCTCATGCTCTCCAGGACCCGATTGCTTGCGAAGCAGGGACAGCGTGGCACGACGTTCGTGATGCAGAAGACCCTCACCTCGGAGCTCAGGGAATCGTTGCCATGGGAGCTGACGGGTGACCAGAAGCAGGCGATCCGCGAGATCTTCGCCGACATGACCGCGGGGGAGCGAATGCACCGCCTGCTGATGGGTGATGTGGGGACCGGCAAGACGGTCGTGGCACTCTGCGCAATGTTGCTCGCGCTGGAGAATAGCGCGCAGGCGGCACTCATGGCGCCGACCGAACTGCTGACCGAGCAGCACTTTGCGACGCTCAGCGCGTTGTTGGCACCGATCGGGTTGGCTCCTGACTTGCTGCTCGGCCGGATGAGTGCCTCCGAGAAGCAGGCGGTCCGCCAGCGATTGGTCGAAGGCACGGCGCGGATCGTGGTCGGTACGCATGCGCTGGTGCAGGAGCAGGTGGCATTCCACCGACTGGGCTTGGTGGTGATTGACGAGCAGCACCGGTTCGGGGTTGAGCAACGGAGTGCGTTGATCAACAAGGGCGAGGCGCCCGACACACTGCTGCTCACGGCGACCCCGATCCCGCGCTCGCTCGCGCTCACCCGCTACGGCGACCTCGACGTCTCGGTGCTGCGCGAGCGCCCGCCCGGTCGAGGTGAGGTCCGGACCGCAGTGCGGACGCCGCGGGGACGGGACCGGGTGCTTGCGTTCGTCCGGCAGACGGCACTCGGGGGGGGGCAGGTCTACATCGTGTTGCCCTTGATCGAGGAGAGCGAGCGGGCCGACCTGCGAGCGGCGGAGACGATGGCCGCTTCGCTTCGGGAGGCGTGGGACGATGTCGAGGTGGGGCTGGTGCACGGCAAGCTCAAGCCCGCCGAGCGCGACGAGACGATGCGTCGATTCCGCGATGGCGAGGTCGGTGTGCTGGTGGCGACCACCGTGATCGAGGTCGGGATCGACGTGCCGAACGCGACGGTGATGGTGATCGAGCATCCGGAGCGGTTCGGTCTGGCGCAGTTGCACCAGTTGCGCGGCCGGATCGGTCGCGGCCAGAAGGAGTCGCACTGTATCCTGCTCACCACTGGCGAGCGGATTCCGCAGCGACTCAAGGCCTTCGCCGCCACGACCGATGGGTTCAAGATTGCGGAGTTGGATCTCGAGGAGCGTCGTGAGGGCGACCTCTTGGGCGCACGTCAGTCGGGCGCTGTCGAGTTCAAGGTCGCGCGGTTCCCCGATGACACCGACTTGCTCGGTGAGGCACGGGCACTGGCACGGGCCCTGCTCGATGCCGATCCGGCCCTGGAGCACTACACCAACAAGCCGCTCCGTGAGCGGGTGTTGGCGCGGTACCCCAGAGGAGAACAGCTGTTTCGCGTCGGCTAGAAGGCGAGAAGCGAGAAACGAGAGCAAGTCATCCCGACCGGAGCGGCCCGAAGGGCCGCGCAGCGGAGGGATCTGCACCTCCCGTGCACCGACGTGCAGATTCCTCCACTGCGGCCGCTTCGCGGCCGGAGTCTACCCCGCCCCAAGGGCGGCGGGGGTCGGAATGACATCGTTCATCCTTGATCCACCATCGACCATAGGCCACCGACCATCTACTCCACCTGCCTCCACTGCACCAAGGACCTCGGAAGCAACGACGCCATCGAGACGTTGCCGATCGGGCGGCGGCTCGCGTTCGACGCGTCGAAGGGACGGCTGTGGGTGGTGTGTCGGCACTGTGCCAAGTGGAACCTGGTGCCGTTCGACACGCGGCTCGAGACGATCGACGCCTGCGAGCGGATCTTTTCCGACACAAGAATGCAGTTCAGCACCGACAACATCGGGATCGCACGGGTCAGGGAAGGGCTAGAGTTGATCCGCATCGGCCCCGCACTGAGGCCGGAGTACGCTGCCTGGCGCTACGGCGACTCGTTCGGCAAGCGGCGGCGGCGCAACGTCTTGCTGGCGGCAGGAGGCGTCGCCGCGGTCAGCGGCGTGTGGCTGGGCGGCGCGGCGTTGGGGATATCGGTGGGTGGGGTGCTGCAGACGCTCAACTACGGAAACATCCTCTACACGCACAAACGTGTAGTCATCCGGGTGCCACGCCTCGATCGGCCACCAATCGAATTGAGTCCTATGCTGGCCTCGAAGGCTGCTTTGGTGCCCTGGGATAACGGCGGCTGGGCGATCCGGACCAAGGTGATGGAGTCAGGGCGAATGGGGAAGTCTGCCTCGAAGCAGGAGCAGTTCATCAGCGGGCCCGATGCAGTGCCCCTCCTCGGTCGGATTCTCGGCCGGGTGAATCATTACGGGGGGAGTGCCAAGCAGGTTCGCACCGCCGTCGAGACACTCGAGGAACGTAAGGATCTTGCGAGCCTACTCGGTAGCGCTGGTCCGGATGACTGGAGCGGAAAGCCGCGTGCCATCCGCAAGCTCCCCAACCAGCTCCGGCTCGCGGCCGAGATGCTGGTCAACGAAGACTCGGAACGCGAGGCCCTCGGTGGGGAGCTCAAATTTCTGGAGTGGCAGTGGAAGGAAGCGGAACGACTGGCGAAGATCGGCGATGATCTGGAGCTGGATGCGGATCTGTCACACCGAACGGGCACCCCGAGCGAGCGTAGCGCGTCAAGGGGGCAGTGAGTCGGCGTACGCTGGCCGAGCCGCGGCTCGGCCTTACAGCCGCGGCTAGGCGCTGTTATCCTCTCGCCATGACTCTCACCACGATTTCGCGCCTCCCGGGCCTCATCGGCCAGACCGTCACCCTCCAGGGCTGGGTGATGACGACCCGCTCCTCGGGCAAGATCGCCTTCCTCGTCCTCCGCGACGGCAGCGGCACCGTCCAGGCCGTCTTTCCGAAGAACGAGATCGTCGACGGCGCGTGGGATCGCTTCGCCACGCTCACCCAGGAGGCCGCAGTTCGGGTGACCGGCGTGGTGCGCGAAGATGTCCGTTCACCGAGTGGCGTCGAACTCACCGCCAGCGATATCGCAGTGACCTCGCCGAGCGTCGACTATCCGATCTCGAACAAGGAGCACGGCACGTCGTTCCTGTTCGAGCATCGTCATCTCTGGCTCCGCTCACGGAAGCAAGTCGCCATCGCGCGTGTGCGCCACGAGGTCGAGCAATCGATCCACGATTTCTTTTATGAGCGCGACTTCATCCGCACCGATACGCCGATCCTCACCGGTTCGATCGGCGAAGAAGCGGGCGAGCTGTTCGCGACCGAATACTTCGACCTCGGTCAGGCCTACCTCGCGCAGACCGGTCAGCTCTACGTCGAGGCGAGTGCCGCGGCGCACGGCAAGGTGTACTGTTTCGGTCCGACGTTTCGCGCGGAGAAGAGCAAGACGCGCCGTCACCTCACCGAGTTCTGGATGTGTGAACCCGAGATGGCGTTCGTCGACTCGGCGGGGAACATGGCGGTGCAGGAAGAACTGCTCACGTACATCGTCAGTCGGGCGCTCGAACGCCGGATGCCGGAGCTCAAGGAACTGGAGCGCGACACAAGCGCACTCGAGAAGATTGTCGGCCCGTTCCCGCGGATCAGCTACACCGATGCCATTGCCAAGCTCCAGGCGGAAGGCAGCGACATCCAGTGGGGTCGGGACCTCGGTGCCGACGATGAGACCCTGCTCGCCAAGGCGCACGACAAGCCGCTCTTCGTGATGAACTATCCGAAGGCGGTCAAGGCGTTCTACATGAAGGAGAATCCCGACGACCCGCGCACCGTGCTCAACAACGATTGTCTGGCGCCCGAGGGGTACGGCGAGATCATCGGCGGTTCACAGCGCGAGGACGACTACGACCTGCTGCTCGCGCGGATCAACGCGCAGGGTCTCGATCCGGCGGCCTACGCTTGGTATCTCGATCTCCGGAAGTACGGTGGATTTGTCCACTCCGGCTTCGGGCTCGGCCTCGAGCGCACGGTCGCATGGATCTGCGGCATCCCGCATATCCGCGAGGCGATCGCGTTCCCGAGGCAGATCCACAGGTTGTACCCTTAGGCGCGACCGTGAGGTCGCGCGGCATGACCAATGAGCCCTGTCGGTCAGGTCGTGCTGTGCGTCACCAGATCTCGACCGCGAGTTGACACTCGCGGCTAAGGTGCGCTTCTCGTTTCACGTTTCACCTCCTCCCACACCACATCAAGCTCCTCGAGCGTCGCCTCGCCGAGCACCATACCGCGATCGGCGGCGATCCGTTCGATCGCCTCGAACCGGCTGGCGAACTTGGCGTTCGCCCGGTCGAGCGCGAGCCCCGGCTGCACGCCAGCCTTGCGCGCGAGATTGACCACTGCGAAGAGTAGATCGCCAATTTCGTCCTCGAGCCTGTCATGATTGTCGGCCCCAGCCACGAGTTCGACCTCGACCTCGGCGAGTTCCTCGTGGACCTTCTGGAGTGGCCCGCTAGTGTCGGGCCAATCGAAGTTGACGCCCGCTGCACGATCCTGCAGTCGGTACGCCATCATCAATGCGGGCAGTGTCGGTGGCAATTCGGCCAGCACGCCCACGCCTGACTTCCGTTCCTTCCGCTTGAGCGTCTCCCACCGCTCGCGCTCACCGAGTTCGAATAGATGTGGATGCCGCCGTCGCATCTTCGCGACGAGGTCATCGGCGATCTCCTCGGCGGTGAACTCGGCCAATTCCACACCCAGTACCAGTTGCCACGCCAGGTGGAGCATGAGATCGGCGGTCTCCTCACGGATCGCCAATGGTTCGCCCGATTCGAGGGCCGCACTCAGTTCGTGGGCCTCCTCGACCAGGTAGGGACGGAGGGTCCGACGGGTCTGGATGCGATCCCAGCTGCACCGCTCCCGGAGGTCGGCCACCATTGCCATTGCCCGCCCGAGCGGGGACTCGTCTTGCTTCGGCACTCTCTCGCTCCTAGTCTCCGCGCGTGCGGACGCCATTCACTGCCGACACCCAGCGTGCCTGGGTCGACGTCGACCTCGACGCCATCGTGCGCAACGCCCGAAGCTATCAGGCTCAGGTCGGTGTGCCACTCCTGCCCATGATCAAGGCCAACGCCTACGGCTTGGGAGCGCTCCATGTCGCCCGGGCGCTACAGGCCATCCAACCGACCGGCTGGGGTGTGGCGACGACCGACGAGGGTCGCGAGCTCCGGACCGGTGGGGTGCAGGCGCCGATCATCGTCTTCACACCGCTCGACGCCACCCAGCTCTCGCCACACCGCGAATTTGGCCTCAGGCCGGTGATCGGCGACCTCGCGGCGCTCCGGGCCTGGCTCTCCGCGAGCAACGATCCATTCCACCTCGAGATCGATACCGGGATGCGGCGGTCTGGTCTGCCGTGGGACGACCATGCGATACTGGCGGAGGCCGGGGCGTTGGTGGTCGGTCGGGATTCGTGGGAAGGCTGCTTTACACACCTGCATTCAGCTGGGACCGACGACACGGCCACCGCCGTGCAGTGGCAGCGACTTCAGGAGGCATTGGAGGTGCTCGGAGCCTATCCGCCAATGATCCACGTCGGCAACAGCGCGGCAGGGCGTCATGGTGGGATCTACGCCGGAACGCTTGCTCGTCCGGGTATCTGCCTGTACGGCGGTGCGGTCGAGGGCGTTGCCAACGAACCAGTCGTTGCACTGCGGGCTCGGGTCGTGGCGCTCCGGGCGATCGGGGTCGGTGACACCGTGAGCTATGACGCGACGTGGCGAGCCACCGAACCGACGACCGTGGCGACGCTTGCGATCGGCTATGCCGATGGCGTCCATCGGGCACTTTCGGGTGCTGGCGCCGTAGAGCTCCGTGGGCGCCGTTGCCCGATCGTCGGTCGCGTGACGATGGATTTCACCATGGTCGACGTCGGCGGCACGGCTATCGAGATCGGCGATGTGGCGACACTCTTCGGTGGGCTGATCACGCTCGATGAACAAGCCGCCAACGCGGGAACCATCGCCTACGAACTCCTCACGTCACTTGGGGGCCGGTTGCCCAGGTGCTACCACAGGTCATGATGAACCACCATTTCGCTTCGCTCGTGCTCGGACTCGCGGCCCAGGCCAAGTCGGCCCTTGACGGCAATCTCCCCCCCGGGGCCAGTGCGGCCGGCGCGACGGATCCGCGCCAGCTCGCCAAGGCCCTTATCGATACGCTCGCCATGGTCGAGGAGAAGACCAAGGGGAATTTGGACGACGAGGAGAAGAAGTTGCTCGACCAGGCGCTCACGGCCCTCCGGTTCCAATTCTCAACCGGCCAGGTCCATTGACCATACGCCGCGCGGCCCTGATCGTCCTCGACGGTCTGGGCGTCGGCGCCGCCGCCGACGCAGCCGCGTATGGTGACGTCGGCAGCGCCACGCTCGGGAATGTCGTCCGAGCGACTCCCGGCCTCGAGCTGCCGAACCTGGTCGGACTTGGGCTCGGGCGCGCAGGCGACACGGGACTCCCCGTCCATCCGTCACCAACTGCCGCCTGGGGGACGGCTCAGCCGAGCTCGCCGGGCAAGGACTCGACGACGGGGCACTGGGAGCTGACCGGCGTGGTGCTCGACAGGCCTTTCCCGACCTACCCACACGGTTTTCCTGAGGACATACTGGCGGAATTCTCGCGGCGCACCGGTCGCGGCGTGCTTGGTAACCGGGCGTCGAGCGGTACGACGATCCTCGACGAGTTGGCGCAGCAGCAGCTCGACTCGGGCGACTGGATCGTCTACACCTCGGCCGACAGCGTTTTTCAGGTGGCCGCCCACGAGGAGCTGATTCCCCTCGATGAGCTCTACCACGCCTGTGAGCTGGCGCGCGAAATCTTGGTGCCTCCCGACGGCGTGTCGCGGGTGATCGCGCGACCGTTCATGGGTCGGGATGGGGCCTGGCAGCGGACCCCGAACCGACGCGACTTCTCCCTCGAACCTGCCGGGGTCACCCTCCTCGATCGGCTGGCAGAGGCACGGATCCCAGCGATCGGGGTGGGGAAGGTCGACGATCTTTTCGCGGGCCGTGGCATCACCGCACGCCACACCGCGACCAACCGCGAGGCGTACGATGGCATCAACGGGGCCCTCGACCGGATGACCGAGGGATTCTTGTTCGCCAATGTGATCGAATTTGATCAGAGTTGGGGGCACCGGAACGATGTGGCCGGCTTCGTGGGCGGTCTCCGCGAGCTCGATGCCTGGATTCCGAGCTTGCTGGACCGGGTTGGACCGGCCGATCTGGTTATCTTGACCGCCGATCATGGCAACGACCCGACTACCAGTTCGACCGACCATGCCCGGGAGCAGATACCGATCCTGGTGCTCGGGGGTCGGGTGCGACCGATCGGGATCGGCGCGCGTCAGTCTTTTGCGGATGTCGGCCAGACGATCGCCGAATGGTTGGGCGTGCCCAGTCTGGTCCATGGGACGTCCTTTCTCGGCGAGGTCATGACAGAATGAATGCACTCGAGACGGCCGCCAAGGCCGCTCGTCAACGGGCGTATGCACCCTACTCGGGATTTCGGGTGGGCGCCGCGCTGGAGACTGAGGACGGAACCATCGTAACCGGATGCAATGTGGAAAACGCCTCCTATAGTTTGACCATTTGTGCCGAACGGAGCGCCATCGCGACGGCCGTGGGGCTCGGGCATACCCGGTTCCGCCGTCTGATGATTTCGAGTGAGGCCAGCGAGCCGATCTCGCCGTGCGGCTCGTGCCGGCAGACCCTCTGGGAGTTTGCGCCCGACCTTGAGGTCGAGAGTATCACCGATACGTCGCGCCGGAACTGGTCGCTCGCGGAACTCCTCCCCGCTGGCTTCTCGCGATCGGATCTCACGTGAGACGCTTGCTGCTTGCGGCCTTGATGGTCTTCGGCGCCACGGCGTGCACCGAGAAGCTCACCACGCCGGGCGGTTGTCCGGCCCTTTGCCCAGGCGGGCAGCCTGAGGTGCGCGACACCACCATCGACGCCCTGTTCGGTCTGGACAGTTCCTTTGCCGGCTATTCGTCCTTGGTGGATGCGAGCTCGTTGCCGCTGAGTAACGGTGGCGCCCTCGGCGAGTCTCGTGCGGTGATCCGATTCTTGCCGCGTGGCGATTCGGTTACCGTCGCGGACACCACCTACCCGTTGGCGATTGATTCGGTGATCATCCGCATGGGATTGCAGGATCGAGAGCCCACGATTTCCGGACTGGCCGTCGAACTCTATCGTCTGGATGCCGACGTCGATTCAAGCATCACCTGGCCCGAACTGACGGCGCAGATGGTACCCGAGCGACTGCTCAAGACTTTCGAGATCCCGGACACGCTTCTGCGCGGCCCGATCGTGTTCCGGTTCACCGGTGCCGATCTCGCGAAGCTCGCGTACACGCCCGAGGACAGCACCCGACTCGTGATCGGGGTGCGTCTCGTGGCACCCGTGGTCGGCGCCGGTGCGTACATCGGTGCGGTCCGTGCGGGAGAAGCCGGCGTCTTCTATCAGAGCTGGGCAACGGTCCCTGTCGTGGATACGGCGCTCCGGCATCCCCTGGTGCAGCGCAGTCCTGCGCGAAACTTTACCGTCCAACCCGCACCAACGCCTGTCACCAGCACCCAGTTGTTGATCGGCGGTCGACCGGCGTCACGAGCACTGATCCGCTTCGCGTTGCCGGACTATCTGCGCGACTCGGTGACGATCATTCGTGCCACGCTCGAGCTGACAGTCGATGCACCGCTGGTGGGCCTCACGGGTGACAGCACGCGCATCGACGTGAACCCGATTCTCACCGACTTCGGCGCCAAGTCGGTGGCCTTTGTCAATGAGGGTGGCACGACGTGGATCCACCCCGGTGATGGCACGATCTCGCTCGAGATGACCAGACTGGTGCGGCTCTGGCAGGGCACGACACCGCTGCCGGCAATCGTGCGAGTCCGACACGCCTTCGAGTGGTCCTCGTTCATCAATCCCATCCTGCGCTCGACGCGGAGTGCCGGTGCGGGCGCCCCGCGCATCCGCATCACGTACCGGCCGCCGTTCGCTGTGGAGGGCTTCTGATGCGCACTCGCCATCTGGTGTTCCTTGTGGCGGTTATTGTGTCTGTGAGCCTGCCGCTCGCCGCCCAATCGTCCCAGTTCGGCGTGCGTGGTCTCGGCCATCC
>JBDTNH010000079.1:0-11449 GCA_039933845.1 Gemmatimonadota bacterium | reverse complement strand
CTCGCCACCGGCCTCGCCGGCATGGCAGCGGCTCGGCGCCGCAAGAAGAACACCGCCTGATCCACGAGGCAGCAGCGCAGCGAAAGGGCCGGCTCCCAACTCGGGAGCCGGCCCTTTCTGCATCCTTCATCCTTCATCGCCGGGCCGCGCCATCGGGCGCAACATGTTGCGCCCCTACCGCACGACCGGCGTCTCCCCTGTCGGCGCGCTGATCTCTTCGACCTGCACCAGGATCACGGTGATGTTGTCGAGTCCGCCGCGCCGGTTGGCCTCGGCGATCAACCGATCGACCTTCGCCTCGAGGTCGTTGTCCTCGCTCAGGATCTCATGCAGGTCCTCGTCCTCGATCATCCCGGTAAGGCCGTCGGACGCGAGCAGCAGCAGGTCCTCGGCATCGAGCGTGCCGATGTAGAGATCAGGGACGACATCGCCATTCGAACCGACGCACCGGGTGATCACATTGGCGTAGGGATGGACGCGAGCATCCTCGGGCGAGAGGCGGCCGGCGTCGACCTGCTCCTGCACATACGAATGGTCCTTGGTCAGCTGGCTCAGGACACCTCCGCGCAGGATGTATGCGCGAGAATCGCCGACATGGCCGATCAAGTAGCGCCTCGGCAACAGCGCCAAGGCGGTGGCCGTGGTCCCCATCCCCCGCTTGTCGTGCTCGGTGACGGTCCGCTCGAAGATCGCGGCGTTGGCGGAGCGGATCGCCCCGACCATCTGCCCCATCAACTCGTCGTCGGACATGCCCTTGACCGGGGCGTAGCGCTCCGCGATCAGGCGCGCGGCCATCTCGCTCGCCACCTCGCCCGCCGCATGGCCGCCCATCCCGTCGGCGACCACGAACAGCCCGCGTTCGTTGGCCATCAGGTAGGTGTCCTCGTTTCCCGATCGGACGACGCCGACATCGGTGCGCGCGGCGCAACTGAAGCGCATCATCGACCCCAGATCCAGAAGGCGACCAGGGCCACCACGGCGACTGTCGCGACGAGTAGCCAGGTTGCCCGGGATGGCCCGCCGCCGGCGACGCCCTCCAGAGCCAACATCGCCTGGGGCGCGGGGTGGCGGGGCGCATCAATAGGGACTTGAAGATCAGTGGCCAACTCGGGAATCACGTCGGAATGCTCCCATCGGTCATGAGGCACCAATACCAACTCAATTTCACCAAGCCGAAGCGTCGACCCAGGTGCCACGGGTGCGACGCCGTCGACTCGTTCACCATCGACCCACGACCCGGTGCTCGATCCCAGGTCTCGCAAAAACCAGACCCCACTTCGGAGGGCCAGCTCCGCATGCGGCGCGCCCACGGACGCCGCGTCCAGACGGACATCCGACCCTGTGCCCCGCCCCAGTGTCAGCGGGACGCGGCGAATGCTGCTCCGCTCCGGAACGCCCGTTCTCGCGGCCCGCGAAACTAGCACGCCCAGCAACGGACCGCTTCCGGAACCGCGCTCGGAGAACGGCGTGGATTGACCTGTCACCAACCCTTCGTGGCGCAGCAGGACCTCCTCGATCAACATGATGGTGCAGCTCGGGGAACGCCAAACCTACCCGGCGGACCGGCACCGGGGCAAGCGAAAACGTCCCACGGAATCGTTCGCAACCCTTCCCTGCACCGGCCACAGGCCCTAGCCGCTTTCGACCTCGATCGACTTGAGCCCCTGCCGGACCCAGAGTGAGAACACCGCGAACCCACCGGCGATGGTGAACCAGCTCAGGATCATCCGCCAGAGCAACGTGTAGACCGGTACGATCGCCCGGGGGACATAGACACTCATCACCGCCGCACTGAGCAGCTCGGCGATCCCCGAGGCCCCGGGGGTGGGGGCAAAGTAGAGCAGGAAGGTGATCAGGGTCTGCACGAGCAGCACATCGACGAAATTCGCTTCGATCCCCACCGCCCGGAGCGCCACATAGCCCGCAAGCAGCTTGTTGGCATGGCTCGGACCGCTCACGACCGTGGCCCAGAAGAGCGCCAGCCAGCCCCGTGGCGAGTTGAAGGCGCGCATGCTCTCGTGAGCCTGATCGATCCCGGCCCGCAGTCCCTCGAGTCGCTTGCCGATCGCCGCGTGCCGTCGCCCCAGCGACTCGGCAAGCCGGTGCACCCCACCCGAGACCCACTTCGGGGCGATCATCACCGTCAAAAGCAGGACACCCAGGACCGCGAAGACGGTCATCGATCCCCGGAAAAGATCGAGCAGGGAGAACCCCAGCAGATCGCCGCGGCCGCCGAGCGCCTGACCAGCACCGAAGTACAGGGCGAGCGGTCCACTGAGCGCAAAGAAAATGACCGTGGCGATAAACGACATCAGCACCACGGTCACCGCCTTCGGCACCGGAATGCCGGTCCGCTTCATCGCGTACACCATCATCGGCGACGAGCCGGCCTGGAGTGGGGTCACATACGACCCCCAAGCCCCCATCCCGCCCGCGACAATCAAACCGGGCAGGTCCGGATTCGGATGGACCTGTCGGGCAAGTATCCAGAGCCGAAAGCCGCCGCCGATCCAATCCATCGAGGCGAGGCAGAGGCCGACCAGCACCCATTCCCAATGAATCCCTGCGAGCGATGCCAGGAACCCCCCGGTATCGTTGCCATAGAAAAACACCGCCGCGTACGCGACAAGCGAGATGACGACGAAGAGCACGAATCCGCGCCGCAGGGCGGTCGGAGTGAGGAGGCGGGCCATTGTGGCAGAAGCTACAGCCCATCCGTCAACCCGACAATTGGGAGGGCTCCTCTCGCTTCTCGCCTCTCGCTTCTCGCATCGCGATTGGTCATTACGTTTCTGACGTGTCCCGCCCCGTGATCCGCGTCGTGAACGCCCGACAACACAACCTGAAGGGCATCTCGGTCGACATCCCCCGCCGCACCCTCGTCGTGGTGACGGGGCCCTCGGGGAGTGGCAAGAGCTCGCTCGCCTTCGACACCCTCTACGCCGAGGGGCAACGCCGATACATCGAGTCGCTGTCGAGCTACGCCAAGCAGTTCCTTGAGCGGATGCCGAAGCCGCTGGTCGACCGGCTCGAGGGGATCGCACCATCAGTGGCGATCGAACAGCGAACACCCGCCATGTCTGCACGTTCCACGGTTGGAACGGCGACCGAAGTGTTCGACTTCCTCCGGCTCCTCTGGGCTCGGGTCGGCACCCCGCATTGTGTGGCCTGCGATGGCATCGTCAGTCGCGATACACCCGAGAGTG
Source organism: Gemmatimonadota bacterium (assembly GCA_039933845.1). Taxonomy (GTDB): domain Bacteria; phylum Gemmatimonadota; class Gemmatimonadetes; order Gemmatimonadales; family GWC2-71-9; genus Palsa-1233. The sequence continues at coordinate 8,243 of JBDTNH010000079.1, read as the reverse complement.
TCTTCAACGCACTCGGCGGGGTCCACGGGCGACTTCAGGTCACCTTCCCCCTCCCTGCCGCGACCAAGGCCACACGCGCGGTGGTGATCCAGAACCTCCAGGCGATGGGCTTCATCCGCCTCGTGGTCGATGGCGTGCCGCACCGGATCGAGGAGCTCCCCGAGGACCTTTCGCTCGAGCCTCCCCACGAGGTGCTGGTGGTCGTCGATCGACTCGATACGACTCGCGCAGAGAGCCATCGCCTGACAGAATCGATTGCCACCGCCTTCCTGGAGGGCGACGGCATCGCGATCGTGCTCACCGACGATGGTCAGCGCCTCCGATTCACGTCGTTCGATGCGTGCAGCCTATGCGATCGTCCAGCACCCGCGCTCACCCCGGGACTGTTCTCGTTCAACAATCCCCGCGGCGCCTGCCCGACCTGCAACGGCTTCGGCGCCGTACTCGAATACGACCTCTCGCTGGTCGTTCCCGATCCCGAACGCTCCATCGCCGAGGGGGCCATCGACCCGTGGACCAAGCCGCGCTACGAGACGCAACGCAAACTGCTGCTCGCCACCGCGCGGGAGATCGGCGCCGATCCCGACGCACCGTGGCGCACCCTCAATCCCGCGCACGTCGAGCTGCTCCTCCATGGCACGCGGGGCAAGTTCCTCGGCATGTTTCCGTTTCTCGCTCGGCTCGAGAAGAAGCGCTACAAACAGTACATCCGAGTCTTCCTCCGCCAGTACCAGCTGGCGAAGCGGTGCCCGGCATGCGATGGGGCGCGACTCGCCCCGGAGGTGCTCGCCGTCCGGATCGACGAATGGTCGATCGCCGATGCGGCCCGCTCATCCATCGACGACCTGATCGCCTGGCTCGAACGCCGTACGTTGGAGGGCAGCCGCGCGCTGATCGCCGACGTGGTGCTCCGGGAATTGTCGGCGCGGCTGGCGTTCCTGCACCGGGTGGGGCTGGGGTACCTCACGATCGACCGGCAGACGCGCACGCTCTCCGGCGGGGAGGCGCAACGGATTGCACTCGCCAACGCGTTGGGCGCCCGATTGGTCGATGCCCTCTACGTGCTCGATGAACCATCGATCGGACTCCATCCCCGCGACACCGATCAATTGCTCGCATTGCTCCGCGAACTGCGTGACATCGGCAACAGCGTGATCGTCGTCGAGCACGACCTGGCCGCGATCGCCCAGGCCGACTGGATGCTCGAACTCGGGCCTGGGGCGGGCGAGCACGGTGGGGCAATCGTCCACGCCGGCCCAGTCGACGAGGCAACCGACACCCTGACCGCCCAGTACCTGACCGGCCAGAAGCGAATCGGCATCCCCTCGGTCCGCCGACCGGTCGATGGCCCAGCCCTCACGCTCAGCGGTGCTACGCTCAACAACCTCGACGGGATCGACATCAGGATACCGCTCGGCACGCTCACCGCGGTGACCGGGGTCTCCGGTTCCGGCAAGAGCACCCTGGTGCACGACATCCTGCTTCGGCACCTGGAACGCAAGCTCGAGGGCGAGGACAGCGCCAAGGCGCACCTCGGCGAGGCGGTCGGTGCGATCACCTCACTCGAAGGCTGGCAGGCGCTGGGCGCCGTCGCTGTGGTCGATCAGTCGCCGATCGGGCGGACCCCGCGGAGCAACCCGGTCACCTACATCAAGGCGTTCGACGAGATCCGCGAACTTTTCGCCGATCAACCGCTCGCGAAGCAACGCAAGTACACGCCGGGCACCTTTTCATTCAACACCGCCGGCGGCCGATGCGAGGTGTGCGAGGGTGCCGGACACATCGCCGTCGAGATGGTGTTCCTCGCGGATGTGTACGTGCCATGCGAGGCGTGTCACGGCACCCGGTTCACCGCCGCGGTGCGCGAGGTGAAGATCGGCGATGTCTCGATCTCGGATGTGCTCGACTGGAGCGTCGACGAGGCCATCCGCCGATTCCGCCACCAACCAAAACTCGGCCGCGCACTCTGGCAGCTGCAACAGGTCGGGCTCGGCTACCTCCGCCTCGGACAGCCCTCGACCACGCTCTCAGGCGGCGAGGCGCAGCGCCTGAAGATCGCGCGCGAATTGCTCACCGCGTCGAAGAAAGCCGGTCGCAAGCTCTACCTGCTCGACGAACCGACCACCGGCCTCCACATGGAGGACATCCGCGTCCTGCTCGGCGTGCTCGACAAGCTGGTCGACGCGGGCCACACCGTGGTCGTGATCGAACACCAGATGGACCTGATCAAGCGTGCGGACTGGGTGATCGATCTCGGACCAGATGCCGGTCCGCGGGGGGGGGAGGTGGTCGCGATGGGGACGCCGGAGCAGGTCGCGGCAGTCAAGTCAAGCCACACGGGACAGTACCTGCGCGCGGCGCTGGCAATTTAGGCGCTTCCGTCATTTAGGCGCCTCCGTCAGGAGGCGCTCTGGATCTCGGTGCACCTCCTGACGGACGCGCCTAAATCGCGTTCAACAGTTCCCACGCCTCCACCACGTGCCGCCGCTCGGTGCGGAACTGACCGATCGACATCCTGATGGCGTAGCGGCCAGCGAGCGTGGTGTGGGTGAGGAAGACGCGGCCACTCGCGTTGACTCGCCCGAGCAACGCCGCATTGTGCGCAGCCAAGGCGGGCTCGTCGCCGGACAACCCGGGCGGCACATGGCGGCAGCAGACCAGCCCGAATGGCACCGGCGCCATCCGCTCCCACTCCTCGGTGGCATCGACCCACCCCGCGAATTCCTGGGCGAGGGCCAGGTGCGTGCGGAACATCGTGCGCAGTCCCTCCGCGCCGTAACTCCGGAGCACGAACCAGAGCTTGAGCGCCCGGAACCGCCGACCGAGTGGGATGCCCCAGTCGCGGTAGTTGACGACATCGGGATCATGTGCGGTCTTGAGGTACTCAGGATTCACACTGCACGTTTGGAGCAACTGCTCAACATCGCGCACGAAGTACGCGGTGCAATCGAACGAGGTCATCAGCCACTTGTGCGGATTGGTGACATAGGAATTGGCGAGCTCGAGACCGTCGAGCAATGGCCGGATCTCGGGCAGGATCGCCGCCGTGCCGCCGTACGCGCCGTCGACATGGAACCACGCGCCGACCGACTTGGCCAAGGCGCCGATTCGTGGCAGCGGATCGCAGGCGGTGGAGGAGGTGGTGCCTACCGTCGCCACCACGATCCCCGGGAGGAGTCCCGCAACGCGATCGGCCTCGATCATCGACATGAGGGCGTCGGGACGCATCGCAAACTGTGCGTCGACCGGCACGATACGACAACGCGCGATCGGGATGCCCGCGAGGCGGGCGGCCTTCGCGATCGAGGAGTGCGCCTCGCCACTCCAGTAGGCGGTCATCCGCGCGGCATCGTCACCCAGTCGCGTGCGCGCGGTGAGGAACGCCACCAGCGTGGCACTCGAGGCGGTGTCCTGGATCGAACCCGTGAAGCCGACGGGCACACCGAGCAGTTCACGGAGCCATTCCATCACCACTTGTTCCAGCTCGGTCGCTGCCGGCGAGGTGATCCAGCTCATGCACTGCGCGCCGAGTCCAGCAGTCAGCATCTCGGCCAGCACCGACGGCGGCGAGGCGTTCGACGGGAAATACGCGAACCAGCCGGGATGACCCCAATGCGTGATGCCCGGCACGATCAGGCGGTCGAAGTCGGCCATGATCGTCTCGAACGACGCACCTGATTCGGGCGCGTGCGACGGTAGCGATGCCCGTACCTCGCCCGGCCGGATGTCGGGCACGACGGGTCGCTCACCGATGTCGCGCCAATAGTCGGCGATCCAATCGACCACCTCGTGGCCGTGCTGACGAAACTCCTCTGGTGTCATCGGCGCTCTCCCTGATGCGGCGCAGCGAAACGGGTCGCCACTGCGATGGCAGCGGCGACCCGTGGCGTGACGGCGAACCCGATCGGTCGCCCCTACTTCTCTTCCTTGAAGTTCGTGTGGCGCCTGAGCATCGGATCGAACTTCCGGAGCTCCATGCGCTCGGGGTGCTTCTTGGGGTTCTTGGTCGTCGTGTACATGTAGGCGCTCTCGGTGCTCCGGAGCTTGACCTGCACGCGTCCCTTCTTGGCCATGGTCGTCTCTCCGTTTCGCTTACCAGGAAGCCTTGCGCACGCCGGGGATCATCCCCGACAGCGCCATCTCGCGGAACGCGATCCGCGACAGGCCGAACCGACGGACGTAGGCGCGTGAGCGACCGGTGAGCTCGCAACGGTTGACCACGCGGGTCGGCGACGCATTGCGGGGCATCTTCTGCAGCTTCCGCATCGCCTGCTCCTTGTCGACCGGACCGGCCTGCTGATCGCGGATGATCGCCTTGAGACGCTTCCGCTCATCGTTCCACTTGGCGGACAACTTCTTCCGCTTCTCGTTGCGCATCAACCAGCTCGTCTTCGCCATCGCTCTCGAACTCCCACGCGGCAGGCCGCGGACAGGTGGTGGCCGACCAGGCCATGTCGCTCGGCCGAATCGGGCAGTAAGCCCTCAAAGATGGGGGTGAAAGCCTGGAAAGGGAAGGGTCCGGCAGGCCGGCTACGGCAGCGGTTCGGTCAGGATTCTGCCGGTGTCGAGGAAATAGCGGGAAACGAAGATGTTGGAGCCGCTCAGGGCCACCAGCTCCGCGGCGGCCCCGGAGGGGTCAAAGTCCGCTCGGCCGAAGAACCTGCCAGTGGTCCAGACCCGACCAATCGGGTCGACCGCGGCATCAGCGGCAATCGAGAGGTTCGCGCCACCACCCACGGTGCCGCCGATCGGCACCACCCAGCCATAGGTCCCCTGCAGGTCGAGTCCGAGCAGGAAACCGTCGCCTGCCCCACCCGTGCCCCGGGCCACCGTGACGCTGGCGGCGGCACTCGGGTCGAAGTCGACCGCGCCCTGGAAGAACCCCGTGAGCAGCAACCGTCCGGTGTTGTGCAGCACGAGGCGGGTCACTCCTTCGGATCCGGTCCCGCCGATCGCGCGCGCGAGGCCGCCCCACTGACCAGTGACACCACTGTATCGGGCGAGGAAGATGTCCGCAGCACCCTGCGATACCACCAGCGAGGCGCCGCCGCTCGGATCGAGATCCGCCGTCCCCTCGAACGTCCCCGCCGCCAGCACGTCGCCACTCTGATCGTTGGCGACCGTGACCACCTTGTCCTCGAGCGGTCCGCCAAGGCGTGTCGCCCAACGCAGGCCCAGCAATGAGGTATAGCGTGCGATCACGCCGTCGGTGCCGCCGACACTCTGCAAAATGACGGGTGCGAGCGTCGAGCCGAAGCTCGCCGTGCCCGTCATCTCGCCGCCGACGCTCAGCTCACCATTGGGTGCCACCGCGACAGTGTTGTACCGATCGACATCCGCGCCACCACCGCGCACCACGCCGATGAACGTGCCGTCGGGCGCGAGCCGCAGGAGGAATCCATCGGACTGACCGAAGGACTGGAGTGCCAAGCTGCCCGCGCCGTCAAAATCGGCTGTCCCCGAGAAGAACCCGACGACATTGATGCTGCCGTCCGAGCTGACGGCGACACCACGTGCTTCGTCATCGTCAGGTCCACCGAGCAACTGGGCCCACTCACACTCCCCAGTGGCCGAGAGCTTCAACACCAGCACGTCGCGACCGCCCAGCGAGGTGGCGACCGTGCCGCCGCAGAGACCGCCGCCGGAACCGTAGCCGACCACAACCGTGCCGCCGTCGGGCGTGGCGGCGATTGCCGTCGGGACGTCTGCCCCGCTGCCGCCGAACGAGTAGACCCAGGCGAGTGAACCATCAAAGGCGTAGCGCGCGATCACGACGTCCTGGCCCCCGAAGGAACTCTTGCCCGACCGTGTCTCGCGCGGATCGAAGTCGACCGTCCCCGCAAACCAGCCGGTGAGGACCACGCCGTCGCCCGAGACCACGATCCCGCGCCCCTCGACGGACTCGGTGGTACCGAGCTTGAAGGGGATCGCGAGCGTGGGTAGGGACGGTCCAGTGCCGCCGCCGGGACCAGTTGGATCCGGGACGAATGGGCCACAGGCAGCAAGCCAGAGGCAGAGGGCGATCAAGCGGATGGGTGCGCGCATCTCTGGAGAGTATCGGGCGGGAGCGTGGTTGCCAAGAACCGGCGATCGGCAGACCGGCTGATGTGTCTTCCAAGAGGGAGCTGTCGTCTCAAGTCTCTGGAGGGAAATGGTGGCACTTCCCTTCTGCCAGCTGCACGACGTTTGACGGGTCCGTGCGATGACCCTCACCTACCGCCGGAAGACCTGCTCACCGGCTGCTCGGCACCACACACACGCCCCGATGGTTCGCCAGTGGGGAACTCCCATTTCGCGCTGATCAGCATGGGGGCGGGAAAACTTGCCGGTCAGCTACGACTTCGGAACCAATGCCGTGTAGGTCACCTCAGCGGGAGCAGTACCCATGACATACCCTCGATTGAAACTGTACCCCGTGCGACGTCAGGGGCTGACGCCCGCCGCTCGCGCGACCGCACGGTTCGTCACGCTTGCCACGATGGCGATGTTTGCCAGCGCTTCGCCGGTCGCAGCACAGCTCGGGACTGCCGAGTCATTTGCGGTGCTCGGCGGGTCCACGGTCACCAACACCGGTGCAACAACGCTCACCGGAGATATCGGGGTGTGGCCGGGTTCCGCGATCACCGGCTCGGGGACGTTCACCCTCACCGGTTCCATCCACCAGGCGGACGCCGTTGCCCAGCAGGCCCAGGCCGATGCGACCACCGCATACACCAACTTCGCCAACCTGCCGTGTACGACCGATCTGTCGGGCCAAGTGCTCGGAAGCGCGGGGTATGCGTCCTTGATGCCTGGCGTGTACTGCTTCTCCTCGTCGGCGCAGTTGACTGGCAGCCTCAGTCTTGATTTCCTCAACAACTCCGCCTCGTTTTTTCTCTTCCAGATCGGTTCTGCGCTCACGACGGCGAGTGCGTCCTCGGTGACCTCGATCAATGGCGGGCCAGGCGGCAACGTGTTCTGGCAGGTCGGCAGTTCAGCGACCCTCGGGACAGCGACCGCATTCCAGGGCACCATCATCGCTGACCAGAGCATCTCGCTCCTGACCGGTGCCACCATCCGATGCGGACGGGCCATCGCCCTCGTGGGTGCCGTGACGATGGACAACAACACGATCTCGACGGACTGTACCGGCGTCCCGAGCAACGGTGGCGGCATCACGTACGATGTCCCTCCCCCGGGCTCCGGGGGTGTTCCCACCGAGACGGTCCCCGAACCCGCCACGATCTTGCTGATGGGAACGGGTCTGGTCGGCCTGATGTCGGCGAGGCGCCGACGCAAGCAGAGCTGACCGATACCGCGGTCGTCAGACGCGACACGCAGAGCGATCCTCGGATCGCTCCGCGCAAGTCGCGTCGGGCCACAATGCCGGTGCATCGAGGTATCCGGAAGGCGCATGCCCCGCTTGCTGGATGAGGTGGTGCCGAAGTCGCCCCTGATGCAGTTTCGGAGTTCTTGCTCCCCGGTCCGACCAATGCCGACCAGCCGAAGCACTCTGAAAAACCAGTAGGCCCCGGACAATCCCCCGGACACGACAAAGGGCGATCCGCTTGGATCGCCCTAAATCGTTGTCCTGCCTAACTCCCGAGGAGGGACTTGAACCCCCGACCCGCTGATTAACAGTCAGCTGCTCTACCAACTGAGCTACTCGGGATAGCCGCGAGAAAGTAAATCCGACGCGGTGTCGGGGCAAGAAGATGGACGAGAAGCGTTAAGCGAGATATCGCCTCTCGATTCTCGCTTCTCGCCTCTCGCTTCTCGCTAGAGCGTTACACACCAACATCTTGGCACTTATTGGTGAGCAGGCACTCACATTTTTCGAAATAGCAGTGAGCGCTCACAATTACACATGAGTCGCCGCGTGTGCCGTTTCGGCGGGACAATCGCCCGCAAACCCGCACCGTTGTGCGGTTTCCTGCCATCGCCTTGCGTCATTTCGTCACTTCCATTTCAGCGTTCGGTCGCTAGCTTGTTCGCATGACGTTGACCCCGATCCACGGCCATCGGACCCTTCGGGGTCGCCTGGCCGAAGCCATCACCGCCGACCGGCTGCCCCAAGTGCTCCTGCTCACGGGGGAGTCTGGCATCGGCAAGCAGCGCCTCGCGCTGTGGCTCGCCCAGCGGCTGCTCTGCGAGCAGCCGTTGGCCGAGCCCTGTGGCGCCTGCGGGTCTTGCAAGCGCGTGCTGGGTCTGGTCCACCCCGACCTCCACTGGTTCGTCCCGGTGCCCCGCCCCAAGGCAGGCGA
>JBDTNH010000078.1:0-11601 GCA_039933845.1 Gemmatimonadota bacterium | reverse complement strand
GAGTCGGTGCCGATCGAGTGGCGCACCGACACGATTCGGGTCGCGGGTGAGATCGACGCCTCGCTCTACGAGAGTGTCGACCGTGTGGTGAGCGAGGCTACCCTCGATGCTGGCGCCCGGCAGGCACTGGTGCACGAGTTGGCGAATGTCAACGAATGGTCGGTCGATTTCTCGCGGGATCCGCAGCCCCATGATCCGTTTGCGGTGGTCGTCGAACGGCTCCGGAACGACGAGGGCGAAGTGCGCTTCGGCCGCGTGCTCGCAAGCGACCTGACCATCGGGGGCCGTCGCCTTCTGGCCTATCGGTTCGTCGGCGGGAACAAGAAGCCCGGCTACTACGATGCCGACGGCAAGGCGCTCAAGCGCGAATTTCTCGCGGCACCGGTCGAGTTCCGGTACATCACCAGCGGCATCGGCCGTCGCTTCCATCCGATTTTCAAGACGATGCGCGCTCATAACGGCATCGATTACTCCGCCGCGATCGGCACGCCGGTTCGTGCCGCCGCCAACGCCACCGTCATCAGCGCCGGTCGCGCCGGCGGCTGTGGCAACATGGTGGCCCTCAAGCATCGTGATGACATCGTCACGCGCTATTGCCATCTCAGCAGCATTGCCGGCGGGTTGCGACCCGGCATCAAGGTGTCTCAGGGCGATGTGGTCGGACGCGTCGGCACCACCGGCAACTCGACTGCGCCGCATCTGCACTACGAGTTTCGGGTCCACAACGTCCCGCGTGATCCCCGCACGATGAAGTTCGATTCCGGTGAACCGCTCGTTGCAGGCGATCGGCCGGATTTCCGCATCGACCGCGACAAGCTGGCACAGCTGCTTGCCGGCCCGGGGACGGCCGCCCCGGACCCGAGCGTGACGTTGGTCGACTGAGTCGGCGCAACGCATCGTGGAGCCGCTCCGGCTGATCCTTCTGGTCGGGGCGCTGGTCGCCGCAGTCGCAATCGCGTGGCTGCCATGGCGGGGACATCTCGATGCCGTCGCCGGGCGCACGGGCTTCGGTGCCCGCCTTGTCGGCATCCTCGCGCTTCTCGCGCTTCTCCTCGATCCTGGGATTCGGGCCACCCTCGGCCCCAGCCGACCGCTCATTCTCCTCGACAACTCTGTCTCTATGCATGCCACTGGCATGCCGAGCGATTCGATATACACCGCGGCCGCGGCGCGCGGCGAAGTGATCTCGTTCGGTGAAATCGCTCCCGGCGTGCCGGGAGGCGATTCACGTCTCGGCGACGCGCTCGCGGCGGCGGTCACGGCCGGCCGGTCGATCGAGGTCGTCAGCGATGGCGAGGTGTCGGACGCCCTGAGCATCCCACCAGACCTGCTCGCGCAGGCCACCATACAGATCGTGCCCCGCCAGGCCGGGAGCGACGTCGCGATCACTGGTGTCGACATGCCGCTCAGCGTTGCGGCCGGAGATTCACTCTCCGTGTCGATTGAATTGCTGGTGACTGGTGAGGTGCCCTCCGACACGCTCACGGTCGAATTGCGGGACGGAGACCGCGTGCTGCTGTCCGGGGCCACGACGGGCGCCAGGAGTGGTGGACGGCACATGGTGCGTCTCAGCGGCGTGCTGCCGACGGACGTGCACGGCGAGCGATGGATGCAGGTGGTCCAGACCTCCGGGCCAGACATCGAGCCGGCAGATGACATGCGGTGGCGTCGGCTCCGTGTCACGACGTCACCCGGCATTGTGATATTGCTGGCGACGCCGGACTGGGATGGCAAGTTCCTGCTGTCCACGCTGGAGAGCATCACTGACGTCGCCGTTCGTGGATACGTGCAGCTGCGGCCGGGCGCCTGGTACCGGTCACGTGGCCTGACCGCCGCACCGGTCGCTGAGGTCCGAGCGGCGGCCAATGCGGCGGAACTGCTCGCCGTTCGTGGGGACACGGCAGCGTGGCGGACGTCGGGGAAGGCGCGCCTGCTCTGGCCGGCGGGTCAGTCCACCGGCGACTGGTACGCCGCACCCGGCGATCTCTCGCCGATCAGTCAAGCATTCTCAGGTGTCGAGGCCGATTCGTTGCCGGCACTACCGGCCGCAGATAATGCGGGTCGAGCCGACTGGATCGGCTTGACGGCGCAACAGGCCAGGCGCGGCACACCGGTGCCGATTGTGGTCGGACGGCTCGACAATGGCCGGACGGTGGTGTTCGGCGCCGAAGGGCTCTACCAGTGGGCCTTCCGGGGTGGGGAAGCGGAGCAGGCATGGCGTGCCATGGTCGCTCAAACCGCCAATTGGTTATTGGCCACACCAGACGCCGGACGGGAGCTGGCTGAACCGCTCGAGCCGGTGGTCGAGCGCGGCCGACCGGTTCGTTTCCATTACAACGGCCGGGGCGCAGCCCCGCCACTCCCCGTGGCGCTGACGCAGGACAGCGTGATCCGAACCGATACGCTCCGGTTCGACGCCGATGGCATCGCACAATTGGTGCTGCCGGTCGGTCGTTTCCGCTATCAGTTTGGCGATGGCACGGGCGGGGAAGGCATGGTTGAACCATGGTCCCACGAGCTCATCCCGACGCGCCCCGCCCTCGACGCGGGCTCCGCTGCCGTCACGCCGACCCCGGTCCGTCGATCACTCCGGGATCTCGCCGCACTCTTCGGCCTCGCGATCCTCGGGTTCACCACTGAGTGGATTCTCCGTCGACGGTTGGGACTGGTCTAGCCCGGCTGTACCCTTCAAGGATGCCAAGCGCACCTTCTCCGCGGCCTGTCACCGAGTCGGATTGGGCCGAACTCGACCGGGCCGTTCGCGGCAACATGTCCCGCGACCTCGCTACCCGACAGAGCTACGCCACCGACGCCTCCGAGTACCAGGAGCTGCCGCTCGCGCTCGTGACACCCGAATGGGACCTCGATGTGGGCGTCGTACTTGCGTTCGCTCGGCGACATGGACTCGGCGTCATTGCGCGAGGCGCCGGGACCTCGCTCGCTGGGCAGGTGGTGGGCGGCGGGATCGTGGTCGATTTCAGTCGGCACATGCACAAGATCATCGCCATCGACCCGGTCGCCCGGACCGTGCGCGTGCAACCCGGGGTGGTACGCGACGACCTCAATCGTGCGCTCGCGGTGCATGGGCTGTTCTTTGCGCCGGAGACGTCGACGGCCAATCGCGCCACGATCGGCGGCATGATCGGCAACAATTCGTGCGGCGCGAACTCGATCGTCTACGGCACGACGCGCGAACATCTGATCCGCGCCGATGGCTTCTTGAGCGACGGGAGCGTCGCCGTCTTCGGTCCGCTCGAGGCGGACGAGTTCACGGCCAAGTGCGAGGCCAGGGACAGTGTCGAGACAAGCATCTATCGCGAGGTCCGTGACCTGCTTGGGTCGCCGGTCAACCGAGCGCTGATTCGTGAACACTATCCCAAGTCGACCGTGACGCGGCGCAACACCGGCTACGCGCTCGATCGGCTGGTGGATGCGACGCCGTTTGATCCCACGAGCCTGACGCTCTTCAACCTCTGTCGTGTGATCGCTGGATCCGAGGGGACGCTCCTCCTGGCGGTGGAGTTCGAGCTCGCACTCGAACCGCTGCCGCCGCCCGGCGCGCTGCTCTGTGCGCATTTCGCCTCGGTCGCGGATGCACTCACTGGGACGCTGATCGCGATGCAGCACCAGCCGAGCGGATGCGAGCTGATCGACCGCACCATCCTCGACTGCACGCGTGGCAACCTGACGCAGTCCCGCAACCGGTTCTTTGTGCAGGGGGATCCTGGGGCGATTCTCGTGGTGGAGGTGCGCGATACCGATCCGGCACGGACGGTGGCACGCCTTGAGGCCATCGGACGCGACATCGAGGCGACAGGCATCGGGACGCACTTCCCGATTGTCGAGGGCGCCGATGTCAATCGAGTCTGGGAGCTGCGACGTGCGGGGCAAGGGTTGCTCGCGAATATCTCCGGGGATGCCAAGCCGCGCGAAATCGTCGAGGACACCGCCGTCGCGGTCGAGGACCTGCCGGCCTACATTGCCGAGTTCGACGAACTGATGCAGGAAAAGTACGGGATCTCGTGCGTCTATTACGCGCATGCGGGTGCGGGCGAGTTGCACACCCGGCCGCTGTTCAATCTGCGGACGCCTGAGGGGCTCACGCGATTCCGGTCGATCGCGGAGGATGTGGCAGCGCTGGTCAAGCGCTACCGTGGATCGCTCTCGGGCGAGCACGGTGATGGCCGCTTGCGTGGTGAGTTCATTCCGTTCATGGTCGGCTCGGAGTGCTTCGCGATGATGCGCCGGATCAAGATGGCCTTCGATCCGGCCAACCTGCTAAATCCCGGAAAGATCATTGACACGCCTCCGATGGACACCTCCCTCCGGGTGGCGCCAGGCGATCCTGATCCACGGTACTTGACGGTCTTCGATTTCGGCGCTGATGGCGGGCTATTGCGTGCTGCGGAGCGCTGCAACGGTGTCGGTGAGTGTCGGAAGGGCGCCGCTGCCGGCGGGACGATGTGCCCGAGCTACATGGCGACTCGCAATGAACAGGATACAACTCGTGCGCGCGCGAATGTCTTGCGGCAGGCACTCACACGCCCATCGCGTCCGGATGACCCATGGACCAGCGATGAGGTCGCGGCGGTGATGGACCTCTGCCTTTCCTGCAAGGGCTGCCGCTCGGAGTGCCCCTCGAATGTCGACATGGCACGCCTCAAGGCCGAATGGCAGCAGCAGCGATTTGACCGACTGGGGGTGCCGTGGCGGGTGCGACAGTTTGCGCGAGCGGGTGACTCACTCCGACTGGCGACGCAGTGGCCAACACTTTACCGAACGCTCGCAGGCGTCCCTGTTGTTGAACGCCTTGCCAAACGGATATTCGGGATCGCGCAGGCGCGATCGCTGCCGCGAGTCTCCGGCACCACGCTTCGGCGGTGGCATGCGGCACACGCGAACTCCGATGGGCAGCCGTATGCGAACGGTACCGTGCACGTCTTCGCCGATGAGTTCACCGACACGGTGGATGTCCCGATCGGCGCCCTGGCCATCCGGCTCCTCAATGGGTTGGGATACCGGGTCCTCATCCCGGACCATGTCGACAGCGGTCGTGCCCAGCTCTCGAAGGGGCTGGTGCGCGACGCGCAGGCACTGGCCGGCGAGAATGTTCGAAGGCTGGGGTCGGTGATCACCGATGCGGCCCCGCTGATCGGCCTCGAGCCATCGGCCATTCTCGGTTTCCGCGACGAGTATCCGGACTTGGTTGGACCGGCCGACCGAGGCGCCGCCATGACGCTCTCACGCAAGGCACTCATGTTCGAGGAGTTCTTCGTGCGCGAAATGCTCGCCGGCCGGATCTCGGCGCAGGCGTTCGACCGGACGCATCGAACCATCATGTTGCACGGGCACTGCCACCAGAAGGCGCTGGCGAGCACCGACCCGACCATGCAGATGCTCTCCTTGCCGGCCGGTCACACGGTCCAGGAGATCCCGAGCGGCTGCTGCGGCATGGCCGGCTCGTTCGGCTACGAGCGCGAACACTACGATGTCGCGATGCAGATCGGTGAACTGGTCCTCTTCCCGGCGGTCCGAGGCACGCCCGATGGAACAATCGTCGTGGCGCCCGGTACCAGCTGCCGACATCAGATACTGGACGGGACGGGGCGCACGAGTCGGCATCCGGTTGAGGTGATGTGGGATGCACTGGCGAGAAGCGAGAAGCGAGAAGCGTGAAGCGGGATGCGTGATGCGTGCGCGCCGGTCCCACGCTAGATTGCGCCAGACTGCGGTGTTCACCGTTGCATGTTCTCGCCTCTCGCCTCTCGCTTCTCGCTTCTCGTGTTCTATGGCATCTCTCGGCTCACCTAAGGTCGGACTCTGGAAGCGCATCAAGCGCTTGGCGCTCACCGACGTGGGCGTGCTCGTGCGCGGGCTCAAGGGCGATGAACTCGAACAGCTCGAACAGACACTGATCGAAGCCGACTTCGGCGTGCCCGCGACGCTGGACCTCGTCGAATTCCTCGAGGATCTCGTGCGGCGTGGCAAGGTCAAGACCGATGCCGACCTCAAGGCCGCGTTCGGCGATCGTCTGGCCGAGATGTTGGTGGGGCCCGAGGAGCCGGGACGGATTGCACGCGCAGAATCAGGCCCGACGGTCGTGATCGTGGTGGGCGTCAACGGGGCGGGGAAGACCACTTCGGTCGCCAAGCTGGCGTACCGCCTCAAGGCCGAGGGCCGGACAGTCCTGCTCGGTGCGGCCGATACGTGGCGCGCCGGTGCCATCCAACAGCTCGAGACGTGGGCCCAGCGTCTGGGCGTGCCGATTGTCAGTGGTGCTCCGGGTGGCGACCCTGCGGCGGTGGCGTTCGACGCCGTCGAAGCCGCGATCGCTCGCAATATCGACGTCGTGATCATCGATACCGCGGGCCGCCTCCACACGCAGGACGACCTGATGACCGAGCTGGGCAAGGTGACTCGTGTGGTCGGACGGAAATTGCCGGGCGCCCCACACGAGGTCCTGCTGGTCCTCGACGGTACTGTCGGCCAGAATGCGGTCCAGCAGGGAAAGCAATTTGCCAAGGTCGCATCGCCGACCGGACTGATCGTGACCAAGCTCGATGGCAGCGCGCGAGGCGGGGCCGTGGTGGCCCTCCGGCGCGAGCTCGATGTGCCGATCAGGTTCACCGGTACCGGCGAGTCAGTCGAGGACATGGCGCCGTTTGATGCCCGTGCCTGGGCGACAACCCTGCTCGCCGACGACGAATGACCGCCCGGGTCGTCGGATGGTTCCTCCTCGTGTCGGGACTGCTCGCGGTTCTAGCGGCGTACCTGCTCGTGGGCGCGGCTGTGGCCGGCCTCCTTCCATCGCTGTTGATGATTTTCGGTGTCGGCACCACGCTCGCTGGGCCGTTGCTGCTCGCCTCCCCGGGACGACGGGCTACGGGCCTACTGGCACTTGCTGCGGGTACCGTCTTGTTGGTCGTGATTGCCGGGTTCGTGCTGGCTCTCACCTCAGCCGATGACCAGCCAGCCGGCGTATCAGTGATTGGTCTGCCGTTCCGCGCAGCGATCATCCTGCTTGGTGTCGGGCTTCTGCCGGCGCTGGTGCTCCCTTGGACCTATGCCCGCGCCGCTTCCCGAGAAAAGCTCGATCCGGAGTCGATCAGGGCGTTCGTGGCGGAGTGTCGGACTGCGCGGACCGCCGAGCCTGGGGAATGACCGGCTTCGGCGGAACGGTGGCGCTGGTTGCGGTGGTGTACTTCGCCACCTGCGCCGTTATAGCTACCTGGGCGACACGACGCACCGCGTCGGCCAATGACTTCTTCCTCGCCGGCCGCGGCATCGGCATCTGGGCGCTCGCGATCGCGGCGATGGCCTCTTCGCTCTCGGGGTTCGCCTTCATCGGCGGCCCGGGACTGGTGTACGCGCACGGCACCGGCGCGGTATTCATCGTCCTGCCGGCCGCGGTCACCGCGACACTCACGGCCTGGACGGTCGGGCTGCGACTCCGGCTGCTGGCGGAGGTGCGTGGGGTGGTGACCATCCCGGAGGCAGTTGGGGTCAGGTACCGTTCCAGGGGCATTCGCCGCCTGGCCGGGATCGCCATCGTGGTCGCGGCCGTCGGCTATATCGCGACCAACTTCCTCGCAATGGGACTGATCCTCGAAGCGGTACTGGGGCTGGACAGGATGATGGCGATCCTGCTCGGTGCCGCCGTCGTGGTGGCGTACTCAGCAGGGGGGGGGATGCTGGCTGGGATCTACACCGATCTCTTCCAGGGGGTGGTAATGGCCGGGGCCTCGCTGCTGGTCTTCCTGGCGGCCGCCTCAAGTGGCGGTGGGCTCGCCGAACAATCGCGGCAGATCCTCGCTGCCGATCCGGGATGGTTCGGGCCCTGGGGCAACTACACCCCGGTCGCGGCGCTGTCGTTCTTCTTCGTCTTCGGGCTCGGCACACTCGGCCAGCCACACGTGCTGCACAAATTCTACATGCTGCGCGATCCTGCCAAACTCCGCTGGTATCCCGCCATCATGACCGGTGCGATGCTGGTGACGCTGTTGCTCTTTGTCGGGGTCGGCATCGCCGTCAAGGCGGCGGTGGTGCGCGGCAGTGTGGCGCCACTCGCCAGCCCGGATGATGCCACAACCACGTTCCTCCGAACCGGAACACCGACGCTGCTTGCGGCCTTGGTGATGAGTGGCGTCATCGCGGCGATCATGAGTACCGTCAATGCATTCCTCAATATTTCCGCTGCCGCGCTCACACTCGATATTCCATTGCGACATCCCCGCAACACCCTCCGTGCCGGTCGCATCGGCACGGTCGTCGTGGCCGTCGCCGCGGTCATCCTTGCGCTCGGGACCACACAACTTGTGGCACTCCTCGGCGTCTTCGGCTGGGGACTCTTCGCCAGCAGCCTGGTCCCCGCACTTGCATTGGGGCTGATGTGGGAGGGCGCGACGCGTGCCGGTGCCTTTGCCTCCATGGGCATCGCGGTCGTCGGCACACTGCTGCTCGAATCGTTGGCACACTACAAGGTGATCTCACTCCCCACGGGTCTGACCGCTGCGGGCGTGATGCTGGTGGTGTCGTTGCTGACGTTCCTCGGCGTCTCATGGCTGACGCGGGCAGACGCCGCTGGTGAATTGGATGCTGATGTGCGGATGGTGATGCGACGGTAGTCGCTGGACGCTCAACCTGTCATCCCGACCACGCGCCGGAGGCGCACGTGGAGGGATCTGCACGTCGGTGGTCGAAAGTGCCGATCCCTCGACTGCGTGCCCTTCGGGCACTACACTCGGGATGACGCCGTGATCCTCCATCCTTGATCCTTGCTCGTCGTCACACCATGGCCCGCCGTCCGAGGCGCATCGCGTTCTGGACCACATGCTCTGCGGCGCGTCGATTGAGCTAGACTCGGGTCTGTTCTCCCTGCCGCCACAACATCTGGTTGAGGGGCCCGCGGGTGAAGTAGCGCTTTTGCTGTGGTACCGTCCACGCGCCATAGATCGAAGTCAGCACTGCCTCGGGGTGCTCCGGCATAAACACCTCGACTCCCTCGAAACGCCGCCTCGCCAGAGTGCCGATGGCCGGAATGGCGAACCAGTAGGCCCGAATCACTGGTCGCTCGCTCGGCGGTTCGGTGATCCAGTAGTGGCCTCGCGCGGAGATCAGGCGATCGACGTCCACCCAGAGCCGACCATGTCGGTGCATGAATGAGACCTGCATCGTCGATTCCCGACGGATGGTGTAGCCGCGTGCGAGCATCTCGCGCTTGAGTTCCGGGACAAGTTGAAAGTCAGCCTCGAGGAGCCCGACATCGATGTCGTGGTCATTATGAATGAACCGCTGCTCCCGAATGCACCCCAGCAGTGTTCCCCACAGCAGAAATGGCCGGACACCGACCGCGGCGGACGAGGCCATCAGGTCGGCGAGCACTTCTCTTCCATACACCCGCATACGGAACCCCTCAGGCGTGAGCGACTGAGTGGTAAGCGGGACGAGCCCGCGCAGGGCCTCCCCAGGAGAGTGGCGGAGCGCGGCAGGCACCTCGGGCAGCCAACGCAGGCGCCACGGCAGCTGACGGCGAATGATGCTATCTCGTAAGCGGTGGAGTGTCGAACGGGAGTCCTCAGGTGGGGAATCATCGGGATCTGGTGCTTGCGGAACGTCGTTGAGGCCATATGCGCCGTAGTCGGGCAAGCCTGCATTGGGCGCCGTCACGAGCGCCTCGCAGCGTTGATAATCGTCGGCCGTGTCGAATTCGCTCCAGTCCTCCTGATGGGTATACACCGGATAGAGGAGATTCTCCGCCATCAACCCGAGGAGCACGCGACCGGCGTAGTGTTGCGCGCCGCCGGAGTTCAGTTGCTCCCGGGCGTAGGCCCTGACCAGGGGGAGATGTTTGGCCGCGACCTTGAAGGCTTGCGCATCCTCGCCGAACGACGACTCAGCGGGGACCGATTGACTCAGTTCGCACACCACGCCATCGGCGACGCGTGCGTGGAACTCGCGTGGATCAAAGGCGCGCATCTCATCGATGAGGATCGCCGTCCGACGGGGCGAACGGAGAAACCGCCCGAGCAGATCTGGCTGGTAGACGACGTCGGCGTTCAGGACGACGATGTCCTGATCCGTGATGTCGTCGAGTGCCAGGACGAGCGAGGCGAGGCTGTTGGTCGTGGCGTACTGGGGATTCTCGACCAGCCGGAATCCGTCGGGGAGATGCCTGCGGACGTCGTCGATTCGATAACCTCCAACGACGATCACCTCGTCGACCACGCCGGCCCGCTCGAATGCACGGGCATAGAAGTCGAGTGAAGTGCGACCACCGATCGGCAGGAGGCACTTGGGGAGATGCTCGCCGAGCGCGCCGAGTCGAGTGCCGGCGCCCGCGGCCAGAATGATGGCGATCATGCCGTCCCGCCGTTGGGGGAAAGTCGATCGGCAAGTCTGATAGAACGGCGGAGAGACGGCAAGGGCCAGAACCTGGCCCCGGGGCTACTTCACCTCAAAATTGTTGCTCCGGACTTCCACGTCGGCGCCGCCAGCGGGCTGTGCGCTGAACACGACTCGGTAGCGGCCCATGGTGTCGGGAGCGGGCACGTCGAAGGCGAAGTCGGCGCCTTCGGTAATGGTCATCATGAGCTGAATGCAGCTCCGGAACGAAGCTAGCCGCTGCCACTCACCGGTTGCCGGGTCACGGCGTTCGAGGCCTGCCGAACAGCCGAGGGGACCGACCATGATGTCGCCGGAGCTCCGATTCTGGAGTATGACGGGGATGTCGGCGCCGAGCGAGAGGCTGGGAGTCGTGACGACGGCGTAGAGGCCACGGGGATTGCTGGGCTCCGTGGGACTGCCGTTGCAGGCGAGGACGGCGAGGAGGAGGGCGGCGGGGACGGCCTTCATCAAACGAGCGCTGGAAACCATGGGCCCCTCTGGTGGTCGGTCGGGTCTACACCAATATGACGCCCGGCACCTCGAAATGGTCACGCGCTACCCCAGTGGGGTCGAAAGTTGTCGGATGCTGATATGATGCTGGGATGGCCCGGCATCCCGACTCCGCGAGTGCGCTCCTTGGTCAGCGCGACTACCTGATCTATCTCAGCACCCGGTCGCTCGGGGTCCTGGCCACGGCGGCCCAGAGTGTCACCATGGGTTGGCAGGTCTACGACATGGCCCGCGCCGAACGGGGGATCGCAGAGTCGGCGTTGTATGTGGGGATCCTGGGGCTGGTGACTTTCCTGCCGCTCTTCCTCCTGGCGCTTCCGGCTGGCGTGGTCGCCGATCGCTATCCACGTAAGCGAGTCCTTTCCATCTGCTTTCTGGGTGAGGCCGTCTGTGCCGCGCTGCTGGTGGGCACAGCGCTGAGTGGCCACCTGACCGTGAATCTGCTGCTCGGCATCGCGGTGCTGTTCGGTATCTCCCGCGCCTTCCGGGCCCCTGCCGGCGTGGCACTCGCCCCGATGCTCGTGCCCGAGGTGCTGCTGCCGCGTGCCATTGCCTGGAGCTCACTCGCGTTCCAGATGGGCTCGATCGGTGGTCCGGTGCTCGCCGGCTACATGGTCGGGCGCTGGTCGTCGACTCATTCCTATGCGGTCTCGCTGGTGCTCTATCTCGTCCCGGTCGTGGGGTTGGCATTTGTTCGGCATCCCACCA
>JBDTNH010000077.1:0-12183 GCA_039933845.1 Gemmatimonadota bacterium | reverse complement strand
AGCCGACGCACCCCGCCAAACTCCTCGGTCGGCACCACCAGCATCCGGTGGTCACTCGGCACCCCGAACTTCCGGAGCCGGCCCAGCCAGGGCTCGACCTCTCCGGCGTCATGTTCAAGGACCGCGGCATTCTTCATCACGACCCCGCGCTCCTGTTGCTCGTGCCAGCGGCCCACATAGGTCCGACCACTCACCCCGGTCACGACCACGGTGATACCGTGGAGCTCGTCGTGTCCGGGATGCAGCACCATGCCGTCGGCCATCAGACGGCGGCGGCGGTGAAGGCGTCGCGAATCATGGTGGCCAGTTCGCTCGGGTGCGTCCCCTCGATCTGGTGGCGATGAATGAAGTGCACGACTTCGCCGTCCCTGAGGAACGCGAACGACGGGCTCGACGGCTGATACTCGCCGAAGTACGACCGGGCCCGCGATGTCGCATCGATGTCCTGACCGGCGAAGACGGTGTACAAGTGGTCGGGCTTGGCGTCGTTGCCGGTCAGCGCCATGCCGACCGCCGGACGCGCTCCGCCCGCGGCACAACCGCAGACCGAGTTCACGAACACCATCGCGGTGCCCTGCAAGTTGCCGAGCGCGTTGTCGACATCGTCGATCGTGCGCAGTTCAGTGACACCGAAGCGGGTGACATCCTCGCGCATCGGCTTGACCATCATTTCTGGGTAGGACATATATGCGAACTCCGTTCTAGGGTTGGATCACTTTTCAAGGCTTCCTTCAACGCATGCCACGCCATCGTGGCACACTTTACTCGCATCGGATATGCGCCGAGCCCGGCGAACACTTTGAGCTTGCCGAGTGTAGCGGTGTCGACGTCCTTGCCCGTGAGCATCGCGTGGAACCCTTCGGCGATCTCGCGCGCTTCCTCGACACTCTTGCCCTTGAGCGCGGTGGTCATCATCGAGGCGGAGGCCTTGCTGACGGCGCAGCCCCGTCCCTGGAACGCGATGTCGCTCAAGCGCCCCTCATCATCGACGACACATTCAACCTCCACCGTGTCGCCGCAGAGCGGGTTGGTTCCTTGGGCGTGATGTGTTGGCGCGACGAGTTGCCGGAAGTTGCGCGGGCTCCGGTCGTGCTCGATGATCACGCTCTGGTAGAGCTCTTCCATCGTCGCCATCAGCTGAACACTCCACGAATCCGGTGGAGGCTCTTGGCCAATCGCCGCACCTCGTCCTCGGTCGAATACGGACCCAGCGATGCGCGCACGCTCGCCCAGATCCCGAGTCGAGCGTGGAGCGGCTGGGTGCAGTGGTGGCCGGCACGGACGCAGATGCCATCCTGGTCGAGCAACGACGCGATGTCGTGCGGGTGCGCACCGTCCATCGTGAAGGTCAGGACACCGACGTTGTCGTCTGGCGCGCTCACCACTCGCACACCCGGTACCGTTTGGAGCAGCTCCCGCCCGAGGCGCAGCAGTTCCTGCTCGTGTGCCGACATCGCGGCGCGATCCTGTGACACGAGCCAGTCGATCGCGGCACCGAGACCGATGACGCCGGCGATGTCGGGCGTGCCGGCCTCGAACTTCTGTGGTGCCGCCGCAAACGTGGTCCCCTCGAACGTGACCCGATCGATCATGTCGCCGCCGCCCTGCCAGGGCGGCATCCTCTCGAGATGTTCCGCGCGCGCCCAGAGGACGCCGACGCCGGTCGGACCGTAGACCTTGTGGCCACTGAAGCAGTAGAAGTCGACGCCGAGTGCCGGGATATCAAGTGTCAGATGCGGTGCTGCCTGTGCGCCATCGACCAGCACCGGAACCTGATGCTCCCGGGCGAGAGAGGCGAGCTCAGCAATCGGGTTGATCGTCCCGAGCGCGTTCGAGACATGCGCCACCGCGAGCACACGCGGTCCCTGCGCCAGGAGTTCGGCCGCGGCGGCAAGATCGAGCACCCCACTGTCGAGCATCGGGATCGGCACGGTGCGCGCACCGACGAGCTGCCACGGGACGATATTCGCGTGGTGCTCCATCGCCGTGACCAGCACCCAGTCGTTCGGCCGAAGCGTCGGCCTGAGGAACGATTGCGCCACGAGGTTGATCGCCTCGGTGGTTCCGCGCACAAAGATCACTTCTTCCGCGGCGACACCGCCCAGGAATTCCGCGACCGTTTCGCGCACACCATCGTAGGCCATCGTCGCCTGCTCCGACGCCTGGTACACGCCACGATGGATGTTCGCGTTCGACGTCTCGTAGAACTCCTGCATCCGATCGAGCACCGCTCGCGGCTTCTGCGCAGTCGCCGCCGAATCGAGGTACGCGATCGGCTTGCCACGCGACAGTGTGCCCAGCATCGGAAACTCGGCCCGGAGTGCCGCTACGTCAAAACGCGGGAGCGTCAGGGTGTCAGGCATTCGCGGAACCCTGGGTACGGTTGACTCCGAGGCGGGATCCACTCTCCGCACGCTGCCGACGCGCTCGGACGGTCAGGTTCCTCCTCGGCGGGCCGGCGCGCGTCGAGATGCGTGCTGCGAGCGGTCCCGCCTCGGAGTCGCAGCCGAAAGTCGACGCAAGAGAGAATCGTGCACGACCGGCCCGGGGCCACTCGGAGCCCGCATCCCGACGAAGTCGCGGCGCGGTGGAGCCAGGTGAATCCAGCCACGTCGGTCGCGGGCAGAGAGTGTGCCCCGGGCCGGTGCCGTGGCCGTGGCCGAGGAACAGACACAGAATGTGCCCAAGACCGGACGAGGCACCGCGGGACATCACGCCGTCATCTCACCGAGCTTGGCATGCACCACCGCCTCGAGACCCTGTCGCACCGTCGGATCGGCGATCTCCGCGACGACCTCGGCAGCAAACGCCCAGATCAGCAACTGCTCGGCTTGCCTGCCACCGATACCTCGCGACTGCAGGTAGTAGCGCTGCTGCTCGTTCAGCCGACCGATCGTGGCACCGTGGGTGCACTTCACATCGTCGGCGAAGATCTCGAGCTGCGGCTTGGTGTCGGCACGGGCCTGATCGGTGAGGAGCAGGTTGCGGTTGGTCTGCTTGGCGTCGGTCTTCTGCGCCAGTCGATCGACCAGCACCTTGCCGTTGAACACACCGCGCGACCGATCGCCCAGCACTCCCTTGTAGACCTCCCAGGAATTGCAGTTGGGCTTGTCGTGGAAGATCGCCGAATGCGTGTCGGCAATCTGATCGCCGGTGGTCAGGTAGAGCCCGTACAGCAATGTCTCGACCCGCTCGCCCAGGTGGCGGGTGTGCAGGTTGTGACGGCAGAGCCGGCCGCCCATCGCGAGCGCGAACGAGCGATAGTGCGAATCCTGCTCCTGATCAACGTGGGTGAAGCCGACATGCCAGGCAGTGTGGTGCTCACGCGCCACGCGGGTGTGATCGAGCCGTGCATTGGCACCCAGGTGCACCTCGACGACCGCGTCGGTGAGCGAGGCCGCATCTCCATGTGAGGCGTAGCTCTCGACCACGGTCGCCGACGCCGACTCCCCTAGCACGATCAACATGCGCGGCGCCACGACCTTGCCAGCCGCAGCAGCTGTGGTCACCGAGAGCAACTGGATTGGTGTCGCGACCACGACACCCTTCGGGACATGCAGGAACAGCCCGTCGGTGAAGAGCGATGCGTTGAGTGCCGTGAACACGGTCTGGTCCGGGCCCGCCCAGCGTCCGAGCTCAACGGTGGCCACCGGATGACCCTCGGCGATCGCCTCACCGAGCGGCATCACCACCACGCCGGCCGGCAACATCGCGAGCGATGACGACAGCTCGGGCACGAAGTGTCCATCGACCAGCACGAGACGGGGCACGTCTGCGCCGAAGAGATGGGGTGCGAGCGACTCGATCGTCGGGTTCTCACCCGGCTCGGCAGACTCGAACGCCGGCCACTTGGCAAGATCGCCGAGCGGCGTGAAGCGCCACTCCTCGTCGCGCGTGGTGGGCAGGCCGCGGCGCTCGAACTCCGCCGTACCCGCCTCGCGAAGCGTCGTCATGGTATCGGGCACCAGCGTGGACGATTCGTTCACGCCACCGCCCCGGCTGCAGCCGTCAGCCACTCGTAACCCTTCTCCTCCAGCTCGAGCGCCAGCTCCTTGCCACCCGACCGGACAATCCTGCCGTCGGCGAGCACGTGCACGTAGTCCGGCACGATGAAGTCGAGCAGGCGCTGATAGTGGGTCACCACGATCGTCGCGCTGTCGGGCCGGCGCAGGCGGTTCACACCACCAGCAACGATCCGGAGTGCATCGATGTCGAGGCCGGAATCGGTCTCGTCGAGGATCGCGAGCTTCGGCTCAAGCACCGCCATCTGGAGGATCTCGTTGCGCTTCTTCTCGCCACCCGAGAAGCCGAAGTTGACGGCCCGCTCCATGATCTCCGGACCCCACTCGACCATCTTCAACTTCTCTTCGAGCAGATCGACGAAGTCGATCGGGTCGATCTCGTCGAGCCCACGCGCCTTCCGGATCTCGTTGTACGCCTGCCTGAGGAAATACGCGTTGGTGACACCGGGGATCTCGACCGGATACTGGAACGCGAGGAACACCCCGGCCCATGCGCGCTCCTCGGGTTCCATGTCGAGCAGGTCCTCACCATCGAGGGTCGCGGATCCGCTGGTCACCTCATAGGCCGGATGTCCCGCGAGCACCTGCGCCAGCGTGCTCTTGCCCGAACCGTTGGGGCCCATGATGGCGTGCACCTCGCCGGCGTTCACCGTGAGGGAGATGCCCTTGAGGATTTCGGTCTCGTCGACCGAGGCGTGGAGATTCTTGACTTCAAGCAGCGACATGTGTCTACGATTCCTGGTTCGGTATTGATTGATCGTCAATGAAACTGCGCATCAGCCGACACTGCCTTCCAACGACACCCCAAGGAGCTTCTGCGCCTCGAGCGCAAACTCCATCGGCAGTTCCCGGAAGACTTCCTTGCAGAAGCCGTTCACGATCACACTGATCGCGTGCTCGGTGTTGAGACCGCGCTGCTTGCAGTAGAACAGCTGATCCTCGCCGATCTTCGACGTGCTCGCCTCGTGCTCGACGTCGCTCGTACTGTTGCGCACATCGATGTACGGAAAGGTGTGCGCGCCGCAGCGATCGCCGATCAGCATCGAATCGCACTGGGTGTAATTCCGGGCGCCCGTGGCGCCGGGCATGATCTTGACCTGGCCACGATAGGAGTTCTGTCCCTGGCCCGCGCTGATCCCCTTCGAGATGATCGTGCTCCGGCTGTTGCGCCCGAGGTGAATCATCTTGGTGCCGGTGTCGGCCTGCTGGCGCCCATTGGTCACCGCGACCGAATAGAACTCCCCGATGCTGTCGTCGCCCTGCAGGATCACACTCGGATACTTCCAGGTGATCGCCGAGCCGGTCTCGACCTGGGTCCACGAGATCTTTGCGCGATGCATCGCCTTGCCGCGCTTGGTGACGAAGTTGTAGATCCCGCCGACGCCGTTGTCATCGCCCGCATACCAGTTCTGCACGGTCGAGTACTTGATGCTCGCGTCATCGAGCGCGACCAGTTCGACCACCGCGGCATGCAGTTGATTCTCGTCGCGCTTCGGCGCCGTGCAGCCCTCGAGGTAGCTCACCGAGGCACCTTCTTCGGCCACGATCAGGGTCCGCTCGAACTGACCCGAGTTGGCCGCGTTGATCCGGAAGTAGGTCGACAACTCCATCGGACACTTGACCCCCTTCGGAATGAACACGAAGGATCCATCGGAGAAGACCGCAGAATTGAGGGCGGCGAAGAAGTTGTCGTTGGCGGGCACCACGCTACCGAGGTACTTCCGCACCAACTCAGGGTGCTCGCGCACCGCCTCGCCGAAGGAGCAGAAGATGACGCCCGACTTGGCAAGTGTGGCCTTGAACGTCGTCCCGACCGAGACTGAATCGAAGATCGCGTCGACCGCGACACCAGCCAGCATCTTCTGTTCGCTGAGCGGAATGCCGAGCTTCTCGTAGGTCTCGAGCAACTTGGGGTCGACCTCGTCGAGCGACCCGAGCGGCGTGGTGGTCTTGGGCTCCGAGTAGTAGCTGATCGACTGGTAGTCGATCGGCGTGTACGTCAGGTTCGGCCACCGATGTGGCTCGGTCATCTCCAACCAGCGACGGTAGGCCTTGAGGCGCCAATCGAGCAGCCATTCCGGCTCGCCCTTCTTGGCGGAGATGTAGCGAACGGTGTCCTCGGACAGCCCAATGGCCGCCGACTCGGATTCGATGTCGGTGATGAAACCGTACTTGTACTCCCGGCCAACCAGTTGCTCGACCGCACTGCTCATGACAACTCCTCATCTGTTCTGGTGTCGCCGTCGGCGACGCGATAGCTGCAGGTGCCACAGCCGCCGTCGATGCGCGACCGACGCTCGATCGGGACACCGAATGCTTCGGTCAGGAACCGCTCCTCGGCCTCGCAGACCTCGGGGAATCGCTCGGCGATCAGCCGATGCGGGCAGTTGTGCTCGGTCAGCAACCCACCCTCGGCAGCGTGTGCCCAGGTAGCCATGTATCCCTCGGCGTCGAGCACCCGCGCGATCGCCTCGCCGCGCGCCGCGCGATCGAGGCCGCGTGTCTCGACTTCCAGGCGATGGCTCAGGACCTCGTATTGCTGCTCCAGCAACGCCACCGCGGCCGGTCGGCCCTCCATGGCCACCACCCGGTCGAGCAACTGAATCAGGGTCTTCTCGTAGCGCACCGGAAAGAGCCGCTGACCTGCAGGCGTCAGGCGCCAGACGTGCGCCGGCGCACCGACACCACTCGGGGTGCGGTCGTAGGAAACCACCCCCTCGATCTCCAGCTCCTTGAGATGATGCCGCGCGGCGTTGAGTGAGCAACTGAGTTCTTCGGCGACCTCCGCGACCGTCGCACCAGCCCGACACTTGAGCTGCACCAGAATCGCCGCCCGAGGGCCGCGATGACCCGCAGGGGTCGGAGAATCAGATTGGCCGAGATTCGAGGGTGCCGACATAGACCTCAAGTCTACGCCAAATCAGCGGATAGTCAATTTATACCAAGATTATGGTCTGAATATCTGAGAGGCCGATCGGCGCTAGATCCTTACAGCAGCCTACCAGCGTCCGACCCGAAGAAAAACCGTGGATCGCCGTTCGCTGTTGATGCCATAATCCAGCCGAATCGGCCCCAAGGGGGTATCGCTCCCCAACCCGACCTTGCCGCCGGCGATCCAGCCCGACCCGCCAAGAAGGCCGCCCTCTGGAGCGAAGCCGGGCATGGCACCATCACCGGCCAGGAACTCGGTCCGGTGAAAGGCGGTTCGCCCCACCGCACCAGTGAGACGGATGTTGATCGGGCCAATCAGCCCGCGCTGGATCGCCAGGGACCCCATCAGCTCGTTGTCGCCGGGTCGCTCTCCGATGTGGAGCCCCGGAAAGCCATCCACTCCGCCAAGCGTGAAGACCTCGTCCGCCGGCATGTCGCGCCCGTAACCGGCCCGGAGTCGCGGCTCGAGGCGGAACCGGCCCAGCGACCCGGAGAAGTGCAGGTCGAGCGACGACCGGAGGTACTCACGCGTGACCACCAGCTCGGCGCGAGCGAGCTCCTCCCGATCGAGGGTCAGCTTCTGCAGCACCACGTCGCCACCCACGGTGCTCCTGCTGCGGTCCCGTTCGAGTACGGGATCGTTCTCCTGCCACGAGTGCACCAGGCCGGCGAGCCGGACCCTGAAGCCGAGCGCGAGTTGCCGCTCGAGTCCCAACTCGACGGCCACACGCTGCACATCGATGGTGGGAAGCTCGAGACCCGATTCGGCGAAGCGTCGCACTTCGGCGTCCGCGAGCTGCACCAAGGCGAGTGGTGTGAATGCGGATTGCCCGAAGCGGGTCTCGCGACGCAGTTCGATCTGCAGCTCGTTGGCGAAGCGGTTCGAGGTGAGCAGTGCCGAACCTTCGGTGCCGAGTACCGGGACATGCCGGTCGAGGACACCCACCCAGAGTCGGCCACCGAGTTCGGCATCATACGAGAGACCGATCCCGCCGACTCGTCGAGGCAAGCGGCTCACCACCGGTCGGAGCACCGCCGTGTCGGCCGTGCCAGCCGGGTTGAGCCAGACCTCCTTGAAGACTTCACGGTCAATGAGATCGCGCAATCGTTCGCCAAGCTTGTGCGCGTCGAGTGGTGTCGGTTCGGTGAGCAGGAGTGCCCGGCGCACGATCTCGCGTTCGCCGGCATCATCCCCCCCCCTCGCAACCGACACGATGCGGGGCAGTGCACCGGGATGGACGGGTGACGTGCCGACGGCGTCGCGGCAACGCCACGTCGCCAGTGCGGAATCCGCGGTGTGACTGCCGAGCGTGATCAACGACTCGATGGCGCGCGGGGAGAAGTCGAGTGCGCGGAAGCTGCCGATCGGCGAGCGGATGTAGAGGTCCTCGGCCTTGAGTGAAGCCACCGGCTGCCGGAAGAGCCAGTTGAGCAGCCGATCGACCACCACCAGCGGTGACTCGAGATTGAGCGTGTCGGCCGGCAGTTCGGTCACATCACTCACGATCACGCGCGTTGCGCCGGCCTGTCTGGCGACGTCGATCGGGATATTGGCCGACAGGCCCCCGTCGGCGTAGACCGAGTCGCCGATGCGTTGTGGTGTGAACACAAGCGGAATCGCAATGCTGGCGCGCACCGTCTGGGCGAGATCACCAGACGCGAACGCTCGCACGCCCCGGTCGGCCATGTTGGTGGCCACGATACGGAGCGGAATGGGGAGGCGATCGAAGTCGCCCCGGGCGAGCAGGTTGCCGCGCAGGAGTGCTGCACCGAGCATCCCGCTGATGGCCCGCTGTTCGACCGATGCCCCTTGGACGGCGAAGCCGAGATCGCCTTCAGCCCAGATCAGCAGGGGGAGACGGGCTCCCCAGACGGCCGGCCCGCGGGGCTCCACGGTATGGAAGACCTCGACAAGCGGCAGCGTTCGCGCGATGGAATCGATCTCGGCGGCACGGTAACCCGAAGCAGCGAGGGCGCCCACCACCGCACCCATCGAACTGCCGACGATCAGGTCCGGTCGGACACCGGCTCGCTCGAGGGCGGCGAGGACGCCGACATGGGCCAGCCCCTTGGCTCCCCCACCGGAGAGGACCAGCGCCGTCAGGCCACTCTCACAGCGTCCCTGTGCCGGCGTGGTGCCCGTGATGGCGAGCATGGCGAGGGCCACGAGGCCCCAGGGACGGTAGCACATTGTCGGTGGAACGTAATCCGCGCGGGGACGCATCCGCGCATCCCCCCTTGCGTCGACATCCCAGCGTTCCTAATCTGCCCGGGCGCGGTTTCCTCTTGCCGCCACGATCACATTGTCGGGGTTACGCCCGAGGAGTACCTGGATGCCGTACATCATCACCGATGCCTGCGTTAGCGTGAAGGATCGAGCCTGCGTCGACGTCTGCCCCGTGGATTGCATTTACGAGGGCGACGACCAGCTCTATATCCACCCCGATGAGTGCATCGATTGTGGCGCATGCGAGCCGGAGTGTCCGGTCAGCGCGATCTATCCCGAGGAGGATGTCCCCGAGCATCTCGTCGAGTATGTCGTGATCAATCGCGATGTCTTCGATTCGGACAACCCCCCGGGACGGCCTCGGAAGTAATGCGAGAAGCGAGAGGCGAGAAGCGTGATTGGTGCGAGAAGGGCTCTCCATTCGACGGGGAGCCCTTTCACGCATCTCGCTTCTCGCTTCTCGCCTCTCGCCTCACGCCTCACGCTTCTCGCATCACGCCTAGCTTCCACTCCTACCCGAGGGAGCGTTCCATGCCTGCCGCCGCCACCGACTACATCCATCACGCCGCTCGGCTCACCAGGCAACTGGTCCAGGATGCCGGACCAGGTGGCTCCCCGGCTCCGGACGCGGAGTACTTCACCGTCCTCGCGAAGGCACTCACCCAGGCCGCCGATGCCATTGATCAACTCGGCAAGCGGCGGGACTGAGTGAGCTACCAGTTGGTCGAGTCTCAGGCCGCGTTCGATGAGGTCATCTCCGCGGTCAGTCAGGAACCTGTGGTCGCCATCGACACCGAGGCGGCCTCCTTTCATCGCTACCACGATCGGGTCTACCTGATCCAGCTCTCGGATCGGAAGCAAACCTGGGTCATCGATCCCCTCGCCGTTCCGGACCTCAGCGCGTTTGGTCGCCTGATGGCCGATCCAGCCGTCGAAGTGGACTTCCATG
The DNA here is from genome assembly GCA_039933845.1 of Gemmatimonadota bacterium. Taxonomy (GTDB): domain Bacteria; phylum Gemmatimonadota; class Gemmatimonadetes; order Gemmatimonadales; family GWC2-71-9; genus Palsa-1233. The sequence continues at coordinate 2,054 of JBDTNH010000077.1, read as the reverse complement.
ACGCCGACTACGACCTCCGGCTCTTCTACAAGGAGTACCAGTTCGAGGCCCGCAGCCTGTTCGATACCCGGATCACAGCCCAACTCCTCGGGTTGCCGTCGATCGGCCTCGCCGCCTTGCTCCAGGAATCGTTCGGGCTCACGCCCGACAAGCGTTTCCAGCGAGCCGATTGGTCGATCAGGCCGTTGACCGGCCCGATGCTCGACTACGCCGCAGGAGACACGTCCCATCTAGTGGAGTTGCGAGACATACTACGCAATAGGCTCATTGAGATGGGCCGCCTCGCATGGGCCGAAGAGGAGTTCAAGCTGGTGGAGGGGACCCGCTGGGAGCCGACCGAGGCCGACCCACGGGTCACCTTCTTGAAAATGAAAGGGGCGAGGGCACTCGAGCGGCGTGCACTGGCGCTCCTCCGAGAACTCTACGAATGGCGGGAGTCGACCGCCTCGGAGATGGATCGGGCCTCGTTCCGGGTGATGGGCAACGAGGTCCTCCTGATGCTGGCGGAGCACCCGGTTGCCGACCTCGACGCACTGGGCAAGCTCCGTGGCGTGGGGCGCGAGGCGATTGGCCGCTGGGGCGAGGCCATCCTCGAGGCGATTCGTCGGGGCGAGGCTGTGCCTGACGAAGAGCTCCCGAAGTTCGAGCGAGGACCGCGCCGGGTAATCGACCCAGAGTTTGACGCCCGGATGGACAAGCTCAAGGCGGCCCGCAACGCCGAGGCGGAGCGACTCGCGCTCCAGCCGGGGGTGCTCTGCCCCAACGGCACCCTCGAGCAGGTGGCCGGGCTCCAGCCCAGAACAGTTGAGGAGTTGGCCGGAGCGCCGTCGCTACGGGAATGGCAGCGGCAGGAGATCGGTGCGGCACTGCTGGCGGCGTTGGTGTAACACGCGCGCTGGTTATCATTGGACCATGGATACGCCAACGAATCTCCCGCCCAGTTCCGAGCTCGCCCGCAAGGCACTCCGCGCCGTCAAGGATCCTGAACTCGGGCTCAACATCATCGACATCGGCCTGGTCTATGACGTCGACGTCTCCGAGACCGGTCGGGTCGACGTGAAGATGACCCTTACCTCACCGGGCTGTCCGGCCGGCACCGAGATCATGGATGATGTCCGCCAGACCTTGGCCGATCTCGAAGGCGTCACCGACGTCGAGGTCGAGTTGGTGTGGGAGCCCTACTGGACCCCGGACCGGATGGATCCCCGCGTGCGAGCGTTCCTCGGGCATTAGGAACCGCTCCTCGCGTCGCCAACCAAACCGCGGCCTTACGGCCGCGGCTCGGCCAGCCCGCTGGCGTTCTCGCATTCCTACCGACAGCTCCCCCCCCCCATACGACGCGCCGCGTCGCTCACCAGTGTCCGCACATCCCTGATCGCTGACATCGATTGTGGCACCGGGTCATAGCTCCGGTTGGTGAGGAACACCACGAAGATGTCCGCAACGGGATCAAACCAGATCATCGTTCCGGTGAAGCCGGTGTGTCCCCACGTCGTCCGGGTCGAGCACCGACCATAGAGTGACACCACACCGTCCTCGAGCAGGCGCGGGGTATCCCAGCCGAGCGCACGCGTGCCAGAGCGTTCACTGCGCTCGAGGAACCGGAATGCCGTGGCACGGTGAATCCACGTCGAATCGCTACCGCGCACGGCGCGAAGCCAGGTCTGGACAAAATTGGCCAGGTCAATGCCGGTGGCGAAGACACCGGCGTGACCGGCGACACCGCCCAGCACATCGGCGTTGGCGTCATTGACGGTACCGAGAATGGCGTCACCGTTCGGGAGCAATTGTGTCGGCGCGGACCGGAATCGTTGGGAGGTGTCTGGTCGCCACGTCGCGTTCCGCATGCCGGTCGGTCGGAACACCGAGTCGATGGTGAACCGATCGAAGGGTTGGCCGGTGATCCGCTCGATGCCAAGCGCCGCGATGATCGCATTGAGGTCACTGTAGAGGGGTGAGACACCCGGCGCCCGACCGAGCCCCACATCGAAGAGTGTCGTGAGGGCATGTTGTCGATCGGCACCCGACGCCGCGAGCCGAACCCAGGCCGGTAG
>JBDTNH010000076.1:0-12326 GCA_039933845.1 Gemmatimonadota bacterium | reverse complement strand
GCCGGGGCATTGCCCCGGCACCCCGCGCCGTCCAGCACCGAGCACCACCCTCAGTCCATGACTGGTAACCCTTCGCCCGAGCTCGAACCTCCGACCACGGCTGATCGCAGTTCGGGGTGCGAGATCTCGCCGCCAAGCCACGCCGTCCGAGCCAGTGCTGCGAGCGCAAGCACCGAGACGGCCAACACCAGCGCGGCAGCATTCGTGGTCGGCCCCTCAACCCTGCCCTTCGCACGCCAGAGCACGCCAAGCGCCACCACGCCGGCGGCCACCGTGATCCAGAGGCCGAAGTCTGCCGCATCTTCGTGGTCATGGACGCGATCGCGCGAGAAGCCGGGCTGATCCTCGATGACATCCTCCGCGGGCTCGCCCGTCAGGAAGGCCCCACCGGCCCCGACGGCGGCCAGGACTGTCAGCACCAGGCCCGCCCGGAGGAGCGCCGGATGCCGTCGCTTGAGGCCCCACGCGAGGAAGCCGGTGGCGAACGCGATCGCGAAGATCGGGAGATGATTCAGCGCCAGGTGCAGATGGGCGGCATTCATGGGACCCTCCAAGGTGGCGGCATGTCGCCGACGCGTCGCGCGCGCATGGAGTATATCCGCCCATGCTCCGCGGAGGGTGAGGCGCTCCCCCCCGAGGACGCGGACCGTGCGGACTCAGTCCCTGGTGGCCGCGATTCACCTTAGCCATGAGCGGGCAACCTAGTCGGATCGCGGGATGCCGTGCTCGCGGCCACCGAGACGCATCAGCAACCGCTGGCCGGCCTCCCCCCCCCCTCGTGCCAATGCCCCCTCGGTCACCCCATCGCGCCAGCGCCCACAGAACACGATCCCCGGCAGGTCGGTCTCGATGGCATCGGCCCGGGCGAGGAAGCGATCATGCCCGTCCAGCGGCTGCGGCACCAGGGCCGCACCCGCCGAGCGCGCCACGAAACACGGCTGCGCGGTGATCCCGAGTAATCCCGTCAGCGACGCGAGTGTTCGGGTGGTCAGTGCCTCCGTCGAGATCATCGCGACATCCCGATCGCTGACGCTGCCGAGCTGCACGGTGAGGAGCACGTGACCGGCGGGTGCGCGCTCCGGGAAGAGGCTCGACACAAACACACAGCTTCGAAACCCCGCCCCCCCATCCACGGGTCCGACCACCCCGTGCCCATCGAGTGGGTGGCGGATATCCTCGCGCCGGAAGCCGAGCGACAGCGACACTGTCGGCGCCACGGGCATGGCGGCGAAGTCGGACAACGCGAGCGTGTGGGGCAATCCGACGACCAAGCCACGGCCCAGAGCGGCAGCCCCAACGGTCACGACGACGCCAGCCGCCGAGTGCACGGTGCCGTCGTGTTGGGTGACCTGCCAACCTGCTGAACCACTCCACACGACTTCAGCGACCTCAGCATTGAGATGGAGGTCCTCGCCGAGTGCCGCCGCGAGACGGGCGGGGAGCGCGCCGCTGCCCCGCTCGCAGGTCCAAGCCGGCACCACACGGCGGCCTTCACGCCGGGCCGTCCGGCTGGCGCGCATCCGGCCCTTGAGGATGGACCCGGCTCCTGCCTCGTAGCGGACCGATTCCGCGAACGCATACTTCGCCAGGAGTGCCGTCGGGTCACCAGCGTAGGCAGCCGCGACGACCGGCTCGATGAAACGCTGGGAAAACTCGGTGCCCATCCGGCGGCGAACGAACGCTGCCACACTCTCGCGATCGGCGTTCCCTTTCGGGATGAAGGGCTCGCGGAGCAGGCGCAATCGCCCTGCGACGCTGAGCAGGGAGGTCGACAGCATCTCAGCGGTCGTGGCCGGCACCGCAACGAGCCCACCGTCCTGGATCAGGAAACGACGATCGGCGCCAGCAGCCGGTAACAGACGTGCCACCCCAAGCTCCTCCAACATCATCAACGCCTCGGGCGGCATCCCGCTGAAAAGATGCGGGCCCGATTCCGTCACCCATGGCCCATCGATCACCGTCTGGACTCGGCCTCCGGAGCGCACGCCCGCTTCAAGGACCAGAACCTCCTGGCCGGCGCGGCGGAGCGTGTGGGCCGCAACCAGACCACCAATGCCCGCGCCCACCACCACGATCGGGTCCTTTCCGATCATCGACGGGGGCCCCAGGAGTGGCTTGGTGGAACGTAGGAGGCCGGTGTAGACCAGCGGGGTTGATGCATCGGACATCCTCGACGGGTGCGGGCCATGGCGGAGTACGATAGGCAGGCCGCCCAGTTATGGCCAAACAAGGTGGTCGGGGGGTAGGAGACCCGAGAGTGTTTCAACACGTTTCAGCTTGTGTCAGGGCGGGGAAAACCCTACCTTGTTCCGATGATTTCCCCCTCTCCCCAGGGGGCGTCTCCACCTGAGCCGCGCGAGGGACCGTGGGAGCCAACACCATGCAGACATCGGTCGCGCTCTTCGAGAAGTGCCGCCAGTTCACCCGGGCCCGCGAAATCCAGGCGGCCGGCATGTATCCCTACTTCAAGCCGATCTCCGAGTCCGAAGACACGGTGGTGGTCATCGAAGGCAAGAAGCGGATCATGTTGGGATCGAACAACTATCTCGGCCTGACCCATCATCCCAAGGTGCTCGAGGCCGCTACGGCTGCGTTGCACCGCTACGGATCCGGCTGTACCGGGTCACGTTTCCTGAATGGATCGCTCGACCTGCACGAACAGCTCGAGTCCGAGCTGGCCCAGTTCCTTGGCAAGGACACCTGCATCGTCTTCTCGACGGGCTACGGTGCGAACCTCGGAATGATCTCCGGCCTCGTCGGGCGCGGTGAGACGATCTATCTCGACAAGCTCGACCACGCGTGCATCGTCGATGGGGCCAAGCTTGCGTACGGGGAAACGCAGCGATTCCGGCACGGCGACATGGCAGGTCTCGTGCGCTTGCTGGAGCGCAACACGACCGGCAAGGGCACCTTGATCGTGGTCGACGGTGTCTATTCGATGGAAGGCGACATCGCGGACGTACCGGAATTGCTCCGCATCGCGCGGCAATTTGGCGCCGCCCTCGCCGTTGACGACGCGCACGCCCTCGGCGTGCTCGGCCCGAACGGTGAGGGGACCGGCGCGCATTTCGGTGTCCAGTCCGAGATCGACCTGATTGCCGGCACCTTCTCGAAGTCGCTGGCATCAGTGGGCGGATTCGTGGCGGGCAGCGAGGACGTGATCCACTACCTCAAGCATCACTCGCGACCGTTCATCTTCACCGCCTCGCTCCCGCCAGCCAACACGGCCGGTGTCATCGCCGCCTTGCAGGTGATGCAGGACGAACCCGAACGCCGGGAACAGCTGTGGGTCAACGCCCGTCGACTGCAGCACGGCTTCCAAACGCTGGGATTTGAGATCGGCCCGACCGAGACGCCGATCGTCCCCGTGCTCATCGGGCCATTGGACACGACCTTCGTGTTCTGGCGCAAGCTCTACGACGCTGGCGTATTCACCAATCCGGTCGTGCCACCCGCCGTGCCGCCGTCGCAGTGCCGGCTCCGTACCAGCGTGATGGCCACGCACACGGCGGAGCAGATCGACCATGCCCTCGAAGCGTTCGCGACGATTGGCAAGGAGTTGGGGGTCATCTGACCACGACGGCGCCGGAAATCCGGCGCGTCGACTCGTCGAGCGATCTCACCCGTTTCATCGACCTGCCCTACCGACTCCATCGAGCCGATCCGATGTGGGTCCCTCCGTTCAAGGCAGAAATCCGGAAACTGCTCGACCGGCGCGCCAATCCGTTCTTCGAACATGGCGAGGCCGAATATTTCCTTGCCGAACGTGATGGCACGGTGGTGGGCCGAGTGGCTGCCATCACGAATCGCCTGCACAACGAATTGCACGAAGATCGGATCGCCTTCTTCGGCTTCTTCGAGTCCATCAATGACTTCACGGTCGCCCGCGCATTGCTCGACGCGGCCAGCGCGTGGGTCGGCGCGCGGGGCTTCGACACGATCCGTGGACCGATGTCGTTCTCGGTGAACGATGAGTGCGGCCTGCTGATCGACGGGTTCGACACACCGAACACCATCATGATGCCGCACAACCCTCCCTACTATCTCACCCTGCTCGAAACGGCAGGGTTCCGGAAGGCCAAAGACCTGGTCTGCCTTCAGGGTGGCTCGAGCCTCGCCCCGGTCGAGGCGCCGGAACGGACGGCCCGTGCCGTCGACCTCATCCTCAAGCGATACAAGCTTCGGATTCGCCCGCTCAATACGAAGCGATTCAATGCCGACGTTGAGGTCGTCAAGCAACTCTACAATCGATGCTGGGAGAAGAATTGGGGCTTCGTGCCGATGACCGAGCCCGAGATCGACCACCTCGCCGCAGCGTTCAAGCCGGTGGTCATCCCCACCCTCGTGCCATTCGTCGAGACCGAAGACGGCACCCCCGTCGCTTTCGGACTGGCGCTCCCGGATCTCAACGAGGCTCTGCACCACAATCGCAACGGCGGGATGTTTCCGGCCTCGCTCACCATGCTGCTCAAGCTCAAGCTGAAGCGATTGACACGCGCTCGGATCCTGCTGCTCGGCATCCTCCCGGAATGGCGCGGCAAGGGGATCGACGCGGCCCTTTACCACTGGATCTGGACCCGGGCCGCCGAACGGGGTATCGGCTGGGGTGAAGCGGGTTGGTTGCTCGAGGACAATACCGCGATCATCCAAGGCCTCGCGAAGGCGCAATTCACTCCCTACAAGAGCTACCGGCTGCTCGACCGCACCGTATGAACGTGCTGGTCACCGGCGCGACAGGATTCGTCGGCTCCCATCTGATCGACCGCCTCCTCGATCGCGACGTCAAGGTCACCGCCCTCGTGCGCTCACGCGCTCGCGGGGCCCCGCTCGAGCGCCGCGGGGTCACCCTCGTTGAAGGCGATCTCGCCAACCGCTCGGCGCTCGAACAGGCGGTCCAGGATCAGGCCATCATCTACCATGTCGCGGCACTCACCGGCGCGGTGGACGAGGCAGAGTTGATGCAGGCGAATCGCGACGGCACCGCCCGACTGGTCGAGGCCGCTGAGCGTGCCGGGAGTATTTCGCGGTTCCTGCTGGTCTCGTCCGGCGCCGCCGGGGGTCCCGCCACATTCGGCGTGCCGAAGCGCGATGCCTCCAGCGACCGTCCACTCACGATGTACGGTCGCAGCAAGCTCGCTGCGGAAGCGGTGGTGCGTGCCTCCCAGCTCCCGTGGACCATCCTGCGCCCGCCCGCTGTCTACGGACCGCGCGACACCGCCAATTTTCTCGCGATCTTCCGTACCATTGCACGATTCGGTGTGGCACCGGTCTTCGGGAACGGGGCGCAGGAGCTCTCGCTGATCCACGTAGGCGATCTCGCAGAAGCGTGCATCGTCGCCGCGAACTGTCCCGACGCGCTCCGACACGTCTGGTATGTGAATCATCCTGATCCGGTGACGAGTCGCGCGTTGATCCGGGCGATCGCCGGCGCGGTCGGCCGCTCGGTACGCATCGTGCCGCTCCCTGACTGGACTACCCGTGGTGCGCTCCAGGCCACCGGGACATGGGCCCGGATCACCGGCCGCAAGACCATCTTGCACGCCGACAAGGCCCACGAATTCCTGGCCGAGGCCTGGACCGGTGATCCGACACCATTCACCCAAAGCTGTGGATGGCGCGCCGGGTACTCACTCGAGCAGGGATTGGCCGACGCTGCCCGCTGGTACCGCGCGGAGCAACTGCTCTGACGCCCCCGAACCGCTGGCGCCTGGTGGACCGGCTGCTCGCAGTCTACGGACTCCTGGTCATGCTGATCGCCCTCACGCGACTCGACCAGCCAGGGATGGGATGGATCATCGTGGCACACGCCATGGTGCCGCTGCTCGCCTGGCTCGCCACACGCGCGCGTCACGATGGGGTCGGCGGGTTGCTTCGCGGGATCTATCCTGTGGCCATCCTGCTTGGCTTGTACGGATCTCTCGACATCCTGAACGGCTTCGGCGCCGCACCGGTCCACGATGCGGCGATCCAACGGATCGAGGCGGCACTCTTCGGGATGCAACCCGCGCGAGACTGGTGGCGAAGCGTGATCAGTCCCGGGTGGTCGCGAGTGATGCACAGTGTCTATCTCTCCTACTACCTCGTCGTGCCGATGCCCCTCGTAGTGCTGGCGCTCCGTCGGCAGTGGGAGGGAATGACACGCTACCTCGATGGCATGATTGCATTGTTCCTGTTCTGCTATCTCTGCTACATTCTCTGGCCCGTGGCCGGACCCTACTACGAATTCGCGCGGCCGACCGGGGTGTTCGTGGCGAACCTCCCAGCCCAACTCGTGTATGATGGTCTGGCACGTGGCAGTTCCTTCGGGGCGGCATTTCCATCATCACACGTGGCCGCGACACTCGCAGCTGCCGTCGGGGGCTGGCGAGTGGACCGCGTGCTTGGCGTCGTCCTCATGGTCCCGGCCGTGCTCCTCGCCATCGGCGTGGTCTACTGTCAGATGCACTACGCCATCGACAGTATCACGGGCGTCATCGTCGGGATCACCATCCCGCTGGCGGTGCACCGCCTGCAGCAGGGTTCACAACGGCAAGCGGGGTCGAGCGCACCACCGGACTAGGTTATCTTCTTTCGCTCGGCAAAACGAGTTGACTCCTCTCCCACGGACCCGATGGCACCTCCCGCCTGCCGCACTCTCGGACGACACTGCCATGCCCTCGACGTTGCGATTCGCGTGGCGAGCATCGAGGGCAGCGAAGATCACGATGGTACCTGGATGCTGGGTCACACCGAACGAGTCGCGTTCGGGCCCTTGACCACCGAAGGCGATGAGCTCTGGACCACAGCACGGCTGCACGTCCCCTGCCGACATCTTCGTCCGGGAGCAGGCGACACCGTGCGATGCCGAGCGCACGGTTTTGTGGGCGACCTCCCCGCGCCGGAAGTGCCGGTCCAGCCCCGTCAACTCGGCGGCAATCGGTTTCGGATTGTGGACGGACAGCGCGTGACCATCCGGGAACTCCCACCTGTGCCAGCTCCACAGCGCCGACTCCCGGTACAGGAGACGATCAATCCATGCGCGACGGCCAGGTGCCGGACGGCAGACGGCACGATCGGTGCCGCCTGCTGCCGCGACCTGCAGGTCGAGGTGCGCTGTCCTCCAGACCATGAGCTGCTCGAGAGTCTGCTCCGCCATCGCAAGGCGCCGTACCTGTGCAAGGTCGATCGGGAAGAGCCGGACGACGAGATGGTGACGGTCGAGATTCTCTCCGCGTGCGGCTACCTTCTGGAAGACGGGATCAACTGTTCGCTCCATGGCCGTCAGCGTCCGGACGGCCGGGCGGCCAAGCCCGAACTCTGCTCGGCTTGGCCCAAGAAGCGCACCGGCCTTCACCCCGGATGTGCCTTCCGGAGTCGCAAAGTCCCGCTCTGATCCAAGTTGTTGTGTGGCAATGACTTGCAACGATCGTGTGCGACTTGTTCACCACCGGGCGTCTCCCATACGTGTCCTGTTGCCTGGGAGGAAAATGATGGCGTTCGATATTGAGGGTCTCTACCGAACCACCTACGATGCCGTCGTGCGCTTCCTGTACCGCAAGGTGTGGGACGCCGACCGGGCCGAGGATCTTGCGCAAGAGGTCTTCATGCGCGCACTCAAGCATGAGCCCGAAAAGCCACGGTCGTGGGTGTTCGCGGTTGCTGCCAATATTGCCCGTGACGAAGCCCGTTCCGCGATTCGTCGCCGCAAGCACCTGACCCTGCTGACACATGAACCCATCGCCTCTCCGGCACCGCTGAGCAACGTCGAGGACGACCTCGAGCAGGAGGAACGCGAGGCCGAGGTCAAGCGGGCCCTGATGACCCTCACCCCTCGCGACCGAGAGGTACTCCTCCTCTGGGATGCTGGTCTCGCCTACCCTGAGATCGCCGAGCAGACCGGACTCGCCGTCGGGGCCGTTGGAACGACCTTGGCACGTGCCCGGAAGCGCTTGGTCGCCGCCCACGATCGGAGCGAGGAATTGCGCCACGAGGAGCACCATGCGGCCGCATCTTCCTGAGGAAGAGCTTCACGCCTGGCTGGACGACCAGCTCTCGCCTGCCCAGCGGGCCGAGTTGGCCGAGCACCTGCTCGCATGCCTGATTTGTCGCGCCCTCGAAGCCGAGGTCCGGGTGACCCGGTCCCGCTCGATCGCGCTGCTGGCACTTGCCCTCCCCCGCACAAGCCGCCATGCAGGTCGCCAGCTGCCTGCGCGCCGACCGATCCGTCGGCTCCGGCCGATGGCGGCCGCCGCGCTCGCGATCATCGCAGCGGGCAGCAGCTGGATGGCCTTCGGGCCGGCTCGTCCCACGAGTCAGCCCGTCTTGGCCCTGGCGGGGGTCGTCGTCTCACCCGCCTTGATGGCTGCGCTGATCCCCGGCACCGGGACCGGCGATGCAGCCACTGATCCCGCAGCCGCCGCGATCGCTCGCAGCAGCATGCTCGCGAGATCCGTCGCCGCCGGCGTCACTCCGCGGGTGGTCGGGCAGCGGGCCGCGGTCAACTTTGCCGTCCGGCCGCTCACGACCATGGACCCGATGTCCGAGCTCTCCCCCTCGACGTCCGGCGTCGTCTGGCAGAACGCCTCGTATCAGGAGGCACGGCGGGAGGCCGGGGCACTCGCGCATCTCGAGGGCGTCCCGGTCAGCACCGTCCGCCTTCAGGCGCCGGCCAACGGGGGTCGCCCGGCCTCGATGGTGCGGCAAGTCCTTCCTGACGGGCGGGCCGTGTGGGTGATCGAGGGCACCGAGTCGGACGTGCAGGATGTCGCTCGCCTCATGGAGGCCAGTGGCCTCACGATCGCGTCGACGCGTCGCACGGCCCCGGACTACGTCGGGCCAGACAACGACCCGATCCGGAGCCTCCGGATGGTCACGGTGGCCTCCTACCTGCCCTACGATTCGTTGCAGACGTTGGCCAGTACGCGGTTGCGGATGGACTGACTGCGAGAAGCGAGAAGCGTGAAGCGAGAAACGAACGAACTGAATGAGGCCGACTCCCAATACGGAAGTCGGCCTCGCTCACATCACGCATCACGCATCACGCTTCTCGCATCACGCGTCTAGTGTCCCCGCTCCTTCTCGAGCGTGATGAGCGAGAGTCGCGGCGAGACCATGGGGTAGGTTCTTGCGAACCACGCATATGAGAGCAGGAAGAGGCCGATGAACATCAGCGTCGGCCCAACTTCGGGGAGCCCGAAGACCGGGCCGCTCTCTTCGGTGACCGACGGAATCACCATCAGGTACCGCTCGAGCCAGAGGGCCGTCAGTGAGATGGTGGCAAAGAGGCCGAGGGTCAGGCGGGTCTTCTTGGCGCCGACGGAGAGCAGGCCAGCGAATGGGACGAGGAACATGCCGACGAACACCATGCCGCCGATTGGGCGCCACGGTCCCCAGAGGCGTGAGAACACGAAGCCTGTCTCCTCGGGAAGGTTGCCGTACCAGATCACCAGGAACTGGGCCCAGAGCAGGTACATCCAGAAGACGGTGAAGCCGAAGACCATCTTGCCCAGATCGTGACGCTGCTTGGGGCTGATGAACTCCCGAATGCCAACAGCCCCCTCGCCGTAAAGCATCATGACCGCCATGAGGGTGTAGCCCCCCAGGAACGAGCCCATGAAGAACCAGCCGCCCAGCAGGTTGCTGAACCAGTGAGGCTGCAGGGCCATCATGCCGTCGAAGGCGATGATGGTGAGGACGACCGCGAAGAGCACGGCATACAACGGCGCGAGGCGATAGATCCGCTCATGGTTGGCCGCGGCGTCGTAGCCCTGGAGCATCCGTTCGTACCTCGCAAGCTTCGGCCCGCTGACCTTCGCCTTGACGCGTGCGAGGTCAGGGAGCATGTCGGCCCGGATCAGACGATACCCAATCCAGTAGAGCAGGCCGAGCGCACCGAGCATTCGGACCGTCATCCACGGGCGCGACAGCCACATCGCCTTGCCCTCCGAGACGCCGTGCAGCGCCGCCTGCATGTGACCGTAGATATCGTGATACCCGAGCGTCAGCACCAGGACGAGACCGATCAGCGAGACCGGGATCATCGATGACGATGCCTGTGAGAATCGGATGAGCGGCCCGTTCCACTTGGCGTTGGCGATCTTCGAGACGGCCGTCAGCGAGATCGAGCCGGCGGTGAGCCCCGTCCAGAAGACCCAATTGACGTGAAACGTCTGCCACGCACGGTGGCTGCCGTCGCCGAGCAGGGCCAGCACGAAGAGCGCAAGCCCCACGACGGCGAGGCCGCCGCCCAGCGGTGTGAAGAGCGCGTAGTTCGCGTTGACGCTCTTCTCGACAAGACGTTCCTCGATGGCCGCCATGTCCACGTGACTCATGGGTTGCTCCGGGGCTGCAGCGATCGGATGTAGTCCACGACGGCCCAGCGTTCGTCCTGTCGCACGATCTTGTCGCCGTACGGCGGCATCAGGTTGCGCCCATACCGGACCATGCTGTAGATGTAGCCGTCACTGAACGCCCCGACTCGTGCCGATGTGAGAAGGGGCGGGTTCATCGCCGGTGCCACCCGCGACACCGTGCTGTTACCCGCCCCACCCTGGCCGTGACACGCGGCGCAGTAGGTCGTGAACAGTTCCTCACCGCGGGCGGCCGGGAGCGCAATCATGCCGACCGGTCGGGTCGCGGCATTCGCCGCGGTGGTATCGAAGCCGTACAACGGAATCGGCCCGTCGAGTTTCGGCGTGCCCCAATTGGCTTCGGCCCCGGTCACCGGCACGATGCCGGGTGGCGTGTTCCGGGGAATGTCCAACCGCTCGTACGGATGCACCGCCTGCGAGAGGATCATGTGATCGAACCAGGGCACGGCGTGCATGAAGTCGTCGGGTGACGGGACTTCGTTGTACCAGAAATTGCAGCCGCTGATCGCAAGCACGAGGAGCGAGAGGACCGTCTTACGCATCGCGAGACACCTCCACCGAGCCGTGCCGGCTCAACATCGACTCCACCGCTAGGGCCCGATCACCACTGCACGGAACGAACACACCAATCCGATCATCACTGAACGACGGGTGATACGGTCGGCCCTTCAGCGACTTTCGGGCCGAGAGCAGGATGATCGCGGCGACGGACGCGAGCGATCCAAAGAGAATCGTCAGCTCGAAGCCGATCACCACGAACGCGGGGATCGCGGAAATCGGCTTGCCGCCGACCAGCAGCGGCCAGTCACGTGCCATCCAGATGGTCAGGCCGAAGCCGGATGCGCAGCCGAGCAGGCCACCGATCAGGGTGAACCACCGGAGGGGCGAGATCGGATCGCCGATCGCCGCCTCGACCTCATGGTTTGGATGCGCCGTGTAGACCGTGAGATCATCGAAACCGGTCGACTTCAGCTCGCGGATCGCATCACAAGCGCCATCGACATGGGCAAAGTGTCCGAGCACGCCGGGGACCGTGTGGGTTGCCATCTCAGTGCCCTCCGCCGTGACTGGTCGATGCGCGTCGCGGCATCGGGACCATTTCCTTGATCTCCTGGATCGCCACGATCGGGAAGTTCTTGTAGAAGAGGGTGAACCAGAGTCCGAACCAGCCGAATGACCCGGCCAGCAGGCACCAGTCGGCCCAGGTCGGGTTGATCTGGCCCCAGGCGTACGGCACGTAATCGTTCGCAAGGGACCCCACCACGATGACATACCGTTCGAACCACATCCCGAGATTGATGAAGATCGAGATCACGAAGAGCGACGTCAGGTTCGTGCGGATCTTCTTGAACCAGAGCAACTGCGAGACGAACGCATTGCAGGTGATCATCGTCCAGCCAGCCCACCAATTCGGCCCAAGGGCCCGCCGGAAGAAGGTCGTCTGCTCGAACGTGCTCCCGCTGTACCAGGCGATGAAGTATTCCATGGCATAGGCATAGAAGAGAATCGTGCCCGTGAGCAGGGTCAGCTTCGCAAGGTTGTCGAAGTGGTAGTCAGTGATCATGTGGTCGAGCTTGAGCACCTTGCGGAGCGGGATCATCAGCGTGAGGACCATGCCGATACCCGAGTAGATCGCGCCCGCCACGAAGTACGGGGCGAAGATCGTCCCGTGCCAGCCCGGCACGATCGAAACTGCGAAGTCCCAGCTCACGACCGAGTGCACCGAGAGCACCAGCGGCGTACAAAGTGCCGCCAAGTACAGATACGCCCGCGAGTAGTGGCGCCACTGTGAGTCGGCACCGGTCCACCCGAGTGACAGTGCGCTATAGACCTTCTTCTTCCAGCCGCTGACGTTGTCACGCACCGCGGCGAGATCGGGCACGAGGCCGACCATGAGGAAGGTGCTCGACACCGTGAGGTAGGTCGAGATCGCGAAGACGTCCCACATCAGCGGCGACTTGAAGTTCGGCCAGAGGT
>JBDTNH010000075.1:0-12506 GCA_039933845.1 Gemmatimonadota bacterium | reverse complement strand
CTCAAGAACATCGCCGTGGGTCGCCTCTTCCTCGACAATATCCCGCACGTCAAGACGCACTGGCCGATGGTGACACCGTTCATGAGTCAGGTCGCGCTGGCGTTCGGTTGCGATGATGTCGAGGGGACCGTGGTGTTTGAACGCATCTATCACGATGCGGGTGCCACGACCGCGATGGGGATGTCCTACGGCGCCCTCGTAGGCCTGATACGTGGAGCGGGGAAGGTGCCCGTCGAGCGCGATTCACTCTATCAGGCGATTCGTTCGGACTTCGATGCCCTGGATGTCCCCGAAGGCGGCAGCATGCGACCGGCCCTCCCGGTGGTCCACGCCGCATGAGACTCGGTCGGATCCCCTGGATCAACGCGCTACCGGTCAACGCAGCGATGGATCGGGGACTCGTCGAGCCGCCCGACACCACCGTGTCGGCCACTGCCGCCGAGCTCAACGACCTGCTCGCCGCCGGGGAACTCGATGTCAGCGTGATCTCGGTCGTCGAATATGCGCGGGACGCCGCCATGTACCAGCTACTGCCCGATCTCGCGATTTCGGCCGACGGGCCGGTGCACTCCGTGATGCTCTTCTCGAAGGTTCCGGTCGAGGCACTCGATGCGCGCACCGTGCTGCGAACCGCCTCGAGTCGCACGTCGGTCCTGCTCCTCGAACTCCTGTGTCGCCACGTCTGGCGTGTGTCGCCGCGTTTCGCGACCGTGCGCGCCGAGGCAGCCGACCTGGACGCACTGCCCGTCTTGCCGCACGACGCGGTCCTGGTGATTGGTGATGCGGCGCTACACCTGCAGGGGCGCGGCGGGTATCCCGTGGAGGTCGATCTGGGGGCCGCATGGAAGGCGTGGACGGGGCTGCCGTTTGTCTTCGCGGTCTGGGCAGCGCGTCGAGATGCCGACCGGTTCGAGGCGATGGCACTCCACGAACGTTTGCTGGCATCGCGAGCATGGGGGGTCGCGCATCTTGATCTGCTGGCCCAGGAAGCCGCCGACCAGGCGGGTATGCCCGTGCGGATGGTGCGTGACTACCTGGGGCAGCTCGACTACCGTCTCACGCCCACGCATCTGGACGGGCTGACCTGCTTCTTCCGGCACCTGCACCGCGACGGTCTGGCGCCTGATGGTACCCTCTCCTTCCTGACGGCGGCGTAAGATGAGCACGATCGATCGGGACAGCACGGCGTTCAAGGCACACCTCGACCTCTATCAGCGTGGATCGCTCCTGGAGCTGGGTGCCCTCGCCGATGCCGCACGGTGGCAACAGCATCCCGATCCGGTGGTGTCCTACATCATCGATCGCAACATCAATTACACGAACGTGTGTGTCGCCGACTGCGCGTTCTGTGCGTTCTACCGCCGTCCGAAGGACCCGGAGGGATATGTCCTCTCCTTCGAGGAGATCGGCGCCAAGATTGACGAGTGCAAGGCGATCGGTGGCGTCCAGATCCTCCTCCAGGGCGGGCACAATCCCTACATCCCCTTCGAGTGGTACCTCGAATTGATGCGCTACATCAAGGCGCACCACCCGATCCACATCCATGGATTCTCGCCGTCGGAGGTCGTCTTCTTTTCGGAGCGGTACCGACTCCCGATGCCGGAGGTGGTGCGCCAACTTCGCGAGGCCGGGCTGGATTCGATCCCGGGTGGCGGCGGGGAGATCCTCGTCGATGCGATCCGGGAACGCGTGGCACGCAAGAAGGCGCAGACCGACGAGTGGCTCGGCGTGCAGGAAGAGGCGCACCGCCAGGGAATGAAGACCTCCGTCACGATGATGTATGGTCTCGGCGAGACCCTGGCCGATCGGATCGAGCATCTGTACCGTGTGCGGGAAGTGCAGGAGCGGACGGGCGGCTTCACGGCGTTCATCTGCTGGCCGCTTCAACCCGAAGGCACCGGGATGGCGGATCACGTCAAGACCGACGCGGTGACCTATCTCCGCACGCTGGCGATGGCGCGCATCATCCTGGACAACGTGCCGAACCTCCAGTCGAGCTGGGTCACGATGGGTCTCAAGATCGGCCAGGTCGCGCTCCGGTTTGGCGCGAACGATTTTGGTTCGCTGATGATGGAGGAGAATGTGGTCTCCGCTGCCGGCACGACGCATCGTGCCACGATCGCGGAGATGGAGCGTGCCATCCTCGATGCCGGATTCCGACCCAATCGTCGTCGGCAGGACTATTCGCTCCTCGCAATCGAGCCGGCCGCGGCATGATTCGCGTCGGGATCGGGTACGATTCGCATCGGTTCGGCCCCGATCGGCCGCTTCGACTCGGAGGCGTCCCGATCCCGCACAGCCACGGCCTTGTCGGGCATAGCGATGCCGATGCCGTCGCCCATGCTTTGACCGATGCGATCTTCGGCGCGGCCGCGCTCGGTGATATCGGGCGACACTTTCCCGACACGGACCCCGCGTTTGCTGGCGTCGACTCGATCGACCTGCTGATCGAGGCGCACCGGCGGGTCCGGGCGTCCGGCTGGACGCTGATGCAGGCAGATATCACCGTTGTGCTTGAGGCACCGAAGCTGGCTCCGCACATCGATGCCATGCGTAAAGTGATGGCCAAGGCCCTGGAGATCTCGTCCGGCGATCTCTCGGTCAAGGCGAAGACCAACGAGGGGATGGGATGGATCGGCCGTGGGGAGGGTGTCGCGGTCATGGCAGTGGCGACCCTCCGAGTGCTGCAGGCGGGCGACAACGCCTTCCTGCCCCGCAGGCGAACCCCGCGGCGCGCCTGATCACCAGACACGAATGATCGAATCCCTGCTCGCGTGGCTCGGGACGCTGCCGCCGGTCGCCGTCTATGGCGTGATCGCGGTGCTCGCCATGGTCGAAAACGTCTTCCCGCCGTTTCCGGCGGACACCGGTATCGCAATCGGAGCCTTCCTGTCCCACCGCGGCATCACCAATCCGTGGCTGGTGCTCGCCGTCACCCTGGTTGCGAATGGTGGTGGGGCCATGGCGATCTACTTCCTGGCCTCGCGACACTCTGCAGCCCTCTTTCGGAGCCGCTTGGCCCGCCGGTTCATCTCGGAGGATGCACTGGGCAAGGTGCGGCAAGAGTATGATCGATTCGGGCTCGTGGGGTTGTTCGTCGCCCGTCTGCTTCCCGGGATCCGCGCGGTGGTGCCACCCTTCGCCGGGCTGATCCACGTCGGTGTCATCCGAGTCACCGCCACGGTGTTCCTTGCTGGCGCCATCTGGTACGGTGCAATCGTGTACTTCGCTGCGAAGCTCGGTGCGAATCTTGATCGCGTCATGGTGTTGGTGGGAAGCGCCAACCGGATTGCCGGATTCGTGGCCTTGATCGCGATTGCCGTACTGGTCTGGTGGGCGATCCACCGCAAGCGGAATCCTGTGGCGTGACGGATGCCCGTCGCGCCGAGCTCCGTGGTCGATTCCACCTTGAGAGCTTTCGCGACTATCTGTCGCTCGAGGCGGGTCACAGCCCCCATACGCTCGACGCGTATGGTCGGGACCTCGAGCGGCTCGCAGAATTCTCGACGAGTCGGGGGGTGCAACAGCCGGGCGGCATCGATGCCGATCTCCTCCGGGACTTTGTGTTCCTGCTCAAGGACTTGGGGCTCGCTCCCGCCAGCATCCGTCGGAGTATTTCGGCAGTACACAGTTGGTTCGCCTTCCTCACGGGCGAGGGGCTGCTGGCCCGTGACCCGAGTGACCGGTTGGAGTCACCGAGCCGTGGTCGGAGTCTCCCCGACACGCTTTCGGTGGCCGAGATCGACCGCCTGCTGGCGGCACCCGGTCTCGACCATCGCATGGCATGGCGGGACCGGACACTGCTGGAGCTTGGGTATGGCGCAGGGATGCGAGTGACCGAACTCTGCCAGGTCGAACTTGCTGATCTCTTCCTCGGGGAAGGGCTGGTCCGGGCCTTCGGCAAGGGACGGAAGGAACGTCTGATCCCGATCGGACGACCGGTCGTGTCGACGGTATCGACCTATCTCCACACCCTACGGCCGGAACTTGATCGCGGGGAATCGGGCCAGCGACTCTTGCTCAACGCTCGCGGCAAGCCGTTGTCTCGGGTGGGTGCGTGGGGGATCGTCAAACGGGCGACCAGCGACGCCGGCATTGAGAAGCGCGTCACACCTCACACGTTGCGGCACTCGTTCGCCACTCATCTGCTCGAGGGCGGTGCCGACCTTCGGGCTGTGCAGGAGATGCTCGGCCACGCCGACCTCTCCACGACCCAGATCTACACCCATGTCGACCGCGACTACCTGCGCAGCGTCCACAAGAGCTTTCATCCGCGGGGGTAGGCCTGGCCACGAACCCCGACGATATACTTCCCCATGCTCTTCCTCCTCGACAACTACGATTCGTTCACCTGGAATCTGGCGCAGGCCTTTGGGGCGTTGGGGGCAGCGCCCCTGGTCGTCCGGAATGACCAGACGACTGTCGCGGCCGTCACTCAGCAACGTCCGGAGGCGATCGTCATCTCGCCGGGACCCGGGACACCAGCCGACGCAGGGATCTCGATCGAGCTCATCCGCGCCGCCGCGCAGCAGCGCATTCCCCTCCTCGGCGTGTGTCTGGGCCACCAGGCGATCGGTGAGGCGTTCGGGGGGCGCGTGATCCGGGCCGATCGCCAGATGCACGGCAAGGCCACCCTGGTCATCACCACCTCCGGGGACCTCTTCCAGGGGATCGAATCGGGGCTGGTGGTGATGCGCTACCACTCGCTGATCGTGGCCCCCGACAGCGTGCCGAGGGAACTCGAAGTCACCGCGTGGTCGGCCGATCGTCCCGCCGGTACGGAAATCATGGCGCTGCGTCATCGATCGGCACCCATCTGGGGCGTTCAATTCCATCCGGAATCGGTGGGGACGCCCGCAGGGAATCACCTCCTGTCGAACTTCCTTGCGCTCGCGTCACAACGCGTCTAAGGGGTTCATTCTCAACCAGTTAAGGCAAGCCAAGCTGGTGCGGCACGCATTTTGACAGCGGGGTCGCGACCGGATAGCTTGTATCGTGCCTGTCCTGATCGTGATTCCTGCGCGCCTGGGCTCGACACGCCTGGCCAGAAAACCCCTCCAGCTGCTTGCCGGGGAACCGCTCATCGTCCGCGTCATTGAGCGCGCCCGTGAGGTCCCCGGGGTCGACCACATCGTCGTCGCCACTGATGATCTCGAAGTCGCGCGGGCAGCCGAATCGACCGGCGTCGATGTCGCGATGACCCGGGCCGATCTCTCCAGCGGCACCGACCGGGCCGCGGCGGTGATTGTCCGGAGCGAGTACCAACGCTTCGACATCATCGTGAATCTGCAGGGTGACGAGCCCTTCCTGCCCATCGCCGCTGTGACCGGTGCGATCGACCGTGTCCGCGGAGGCGATGCCATCGGGACCGCCGCCGCTCCGATGGACCCCGCGGACCGTGACGATCCTGCACGTGTCAAGGTGGTGTGCAACGACCGGTCCCGGGCGATTTATTTCTCGCGCCTGGCCATTCCGGCCGTGCGCGATCCAGCCGACCTCCCGGACGCCCATTGGTGGCATCATCTGGGTGTCTATGCCTACCGTCGGGAGGCGCTCCTTCGGATCGCATCCCTGCCGCCGTCCAGACTCGAGCGAATGGAGCGGTTGGAGCAGCTGCGGGCACTTGAGGCCGGGCTGTCGATCGGGGTCGCCCTGCTCGACCGGCCCGCCCCATCCGGGATCGACACCGCAGCAGACCTCGCCGCCGCGGAAGCACGGTGGCCCGACCATGCAGGGGCACTCCGATGACCGAACGCCAACGCACTACCAAGTACATCTTCGTGACCGGCGGGGTGGTGTCGTCGCTGGGGAAGGGGATCGCGGCGGCGTCCCTGGGCCGCCTGTTGGTCGAGCGGGGCCTGTCGGTCACGATGATGAAGTTCGATCCGTACATCAACGTCGATCCGGGCACCATGTCGCCGTACCAGCACGGCGAGGTGTATGTGACCGATGACGGGGCCGAAACCGATCTCGATCTCGGGCACTACGAGCGGTTCATTGATCGGTCGCTGTCACAACAGAACAACGTGACCACGGGGCGCATCTATCAGACCGTGATCAGCAAGGAACGTCGCGGCGAGTACAACGGCGGCACCGTGCAAGTCATTCCGCACATCACCGATGAGATCAAGCACGCCCTTCGCCGGGGGGCGATGGGTGAGGATGTCGTGCTGGTCGAGATCGGTGGCACGGTCGGTGACATCGAGTCCCTGCCGTTTCTCGAGGCGATCCGACAGTTTCGACAGGACGTGGGGCGCGAGCACGCGTTGTTCGTTCACCTCACGCTGGTGCCCTGGATCGCGGCCGCCGGCGAGCTCAAGACCAAGCCGACGCAACACTCGGTTCGCGACCTCATGCAGGTCGGGATCCAGCCCGACCTGCTGATCTGCCGGAGCGAGCGTCCACTCGGCTCCGAGATCAAGCGGAAGATCGCGCAGTTCTGTAACGTCGATTTCTCGGCCGTGATCGCGAGCCCCGATGTGGCGAGCATCTATGAATTGCCACTCCGGTTCTCGGAGCAAGGATTCGATCGGGAAGTCTGTGCTCGGCTCGGTCTCGAGACCCCCGATCCCGACCTCGAGAAGTGGCGCAGCATGGTCGACCGGATCCTCAAGCCGTCGATCCGTGTTCGCATCGCGGTCGTCGGGAAGTACACCGCGCTGCATGACGCGTACAAGTCCGTCAGCGAGGCGCTCCTGCACGGTGGTATCCCGCACCACGCCGGCGTGGACGTCACCTGGATCGACTCGGACGAATTCGAATCGGCCGAGGCGGCCACCCGACTGCTCTCGGGATTCGACGGGCTGCTCGTTCCCGGCGGGTTTGGCGACCGCGGGATCGAGGGGATGATCACGGCCATCGAACATGCGCGCACGCACCGGCTGCCGTTCTTCGGTATCTGTCTCGGGCTGCAGGTGGCAATCATCGAATTCGCTCGGCACGTCGCCGGGATGACCAACACCACCTCGACCGAATTCGAGCCGCACTGCCCGGACCCCGTCATTGCGTTGATGGCGTCCCAACGTGACGTCAAGGATCTCGGTGGTACGATGCGTCTCGGCACCTACGCGGCGCGCCTCCGCGAGGGGAGCAAGGTCGCCGAGGCGTATGGCACGACGGAAATCAGCGAGCGACATCGCCACCGGTGGGAAGTGAACAACGCCTACCGGCATGTGCTCGCCGAGTTCGGGATGCGTCTCTCGGGGCTCTCTCCCGACGGATCACTCGTCGAGATGATCGAGCTCCCCGATCACCCGTACTTCGTCGGGTGCCAATTCCATCCAGAATTGAAGTCACGACCCACCCGTCCGCATCCACTGTTCGCCGCATTCATCGGTGCCGCGGTGGCCCGCGCCCACCCGGATCCGGATGTGGCGGAGCCACCTCGCGTCGCGAGCTCGAGCACGGCGTGAGTCGATTCACCTTCGCGGCGTCGCCGTTCCTGATCGCCGGTCCCTGCGTGGTGGAGTCCGAAGCCATCATGGACCAGATCGCGGACAGGCTCGCGGAGATCGCCACGCGCCTGAATCTCCCGATCTGCTTCAAGGCCTCATTCGACAAGGCGAATCGTGCCGCCGTCACCTCGGCCCGCGGTCCAGGCCTCGCCGCGGGCCTTGACGCGCTGGAACGGCAACGGGAACGGACGGGCTTGCCCATCCTGACCGACATCCACGAACCGCTCCACGCCGCGGCAGCTGCCGAAGTGGTCGATGCCTTGCAGATTCCGGCGTTTCTCTCACGCCAAACCGATCTGCTCCTCGCCGCCGGCCACACGGGGCTCCCCGTCAACATCAAGAAGGGCCAATGGATGGCACCCGGCGCGATGGCGGGTGCCGTGGAGAAGGTGCGGAGTGGGGGCAGCACCGACGTCGCGGTGACGGAGCGCGGGACCTTCCTTGGCTACGGCGACCTCGTGGTGGATTTCCGGAACCTGCCGGCCATGCGCGAAGCCACGGGCGTGCCGGTGATCTACGACGCGACGCATTCCGTCCAGCAGCCAGGGCGTGCCACCGGTGGGGCAAGCGGCGGCCTGCGCGAGTACATCCCGACCCTGCTGCTCGCCGCCGCAGCGGCGGGCGCAAATGGGTTCTTCATCGAGACGCATCCGGATCCTGCAAACGCCCTTTCCGATGCCGCGACACAATGGCCACTTGACCAGCTCGAGTCACTCCTCCGCCGCACGCTCGCCGTGCGCGAGGCCGCGTTGGAGCGTCAGCATGCCTCTTGATCCGGCGCGGTGTGCCCGGGTCAAGCTCCTGGGCCTCGATGTCGATGGCGTCTTGACCGACAACGCGGTCTACATCGGGGGTGAGGGCATCGAATCCAAGCGATTTGATATCCAGGACGGTCTGGGGCATGCGCTCATGCGCGAGGCCGGCATCGAGATCGTGTGGGTGAGCGGCCGGTTCTCCGAAGCCACCAGTGCACGCGGCAGGGAGCTCAAGGTGCGCACCGTGTTGCAGGTGGCTCCGGATGGCAAGGTGCCCGCGATCGAGGCACTGCTCGCGGAGCGAGGACTCGACTGGTCCGAATTGGCGTTTGTCGGGGACGACTTGGCCGACCTTCCCGTGCTCAGCCGTGCAGGTCTCGCGATCGCGGTGGCGAACGCCGTCGAGCTCGTGAAGTCCACGGCCCACCATGTCACGACGCGACCGGGTGGACACGGTGCGGTCCGCGAAGTGATCGACGCTCTGCTGCACGCCACTGGGCGCTTCGAACAGGGTGCCGCACGCTACCTGAGCCAGGCACCGGCTCCGTGATCGATGTCCTCGAGAGTGCCCGTCGGACCCTGGCACTGGAGAGCCAGTCGATCCAGGCGGCGGCCGAGCATCTCGACGAACGGTTTGTGCAGGCGGTCGCGATTCTCGCCGCGGCCGAGCGGGTCATCGTGAGCGGGATTGGCAAGAGCGGTGCGATTGCACAGAAGATTGCCGGTACCCTCACATCGACCGGCACGCTGGCCACGTGGCTCCACCCTGTCGAATCACTGCATGGCGACCTCGGCGTCGTGACGCGGTCAACGGCGGCGATCATCCTGAGCAAGAGCGGCGAGACGGACGAGCTCTTCGGCATGCTCGCGGCGCTGGCTCGCATGGATGTGCCAATCATTGCACTCACCGGCGAGCCGACCTCCACCCTCGGCCGTGCCGCGGCCGTCGTGCTCGACGCTTCGGTACGCGAGGAAGCGTGCCCGCATGGCCTGGCGCCGACGAGCAGCACCACGGTGGCGCTTGCCCTTGGGGATGCACTCGCCGTGGCCCTGTTGCAGCAGAAGGGCTTCGGACCGGAGGATTTCGCTGCGTTGCACCCCGGGGGACGGCTGGGTCGTCGCCTGCTGCTGCGTGTGGGAGATGTCATGGTCCCAGCCGACCGACTTCTCCCCTCGTCGGCATCCATGCGAGAGGTGGTCATCAGCCTGGCACACTGTCGTGGGTTGGCCCTGCTCGTTGACGACGGCCAGCTGGCCGGGGTCATTTCCGCGGGCGACCTGACCCGTCTCATCGAGACCACCGACGCCTACTTGACACTCCCGGCCGCGGATGTGATGACTCGCCAGCCACATGTGCTTGCCACCGACGATCTGGGCGCCACCGCGGTTGGGCGAATGGAGCGTGCCGGGATAGTCGCGGCACCGGTCCTTGATGGGACGGGTCGAGTCGTCGGCGTGGTCCACTTGCACGACCTCCTGCGGGCCGGCGCTGCGTGAGACAGCTCGCAATCGTCCTGCTTGCCCTTGGCGCTGCCGCATGCGTTGATCGGCCGCCAGCGCCGAGCGCACCTCGCGCCGCGGCCGACAGTGCCAATCAGGTGATCCAGGGAATGAGTCGCTCGATCACCCGCGACGGCCTGCGATTGACCGACATCACCGCCGACTCTGCCTGGGTCTTCAGTGCCAGCCAGGTGATTGCGCTCAAGACCGTCAGCCTCACCTTTTTCGATGACCGTGGCGCCGTGCGCTCCACCGTGACCGCCGACAGCGGCGAACAGCACGAGAACTCCGGACTCCTTGATCTGCGAGGAAACGTTGTCGCGATCACGCCGGGAGCCGATGCCAAGGTCCTCAAGACCGAGCACCTGATCTTCGACAAGTCGTCCAACCTGATTCGGTCCGATACGGCGTACACCTTCACGTCACCATCCGGCAACGGCAGTGGCCAGAGTTTCGAGACCGATCCCGACTTTCGGCGGTTCCGGAGTTGGCAACCGAAGGGTTTCCAGAAGGGGCAGGGGTTCCCGCTGCCCGGCGGCCCGAAGGGCGCCCCATGAGGCACGCCATTCTCCTCGTGCTGGGTGCGGCGCTCGTACCGACCTCGGTTCTCGTCGCCCAGAATGCACCCGCTCGACGCTGTCAGCTGGATGTGCTCTCGGTCGACCGGGAAGGGTACTACGAAGACTTCCAGGCCGGGGTGAACTATTTCGCTGGTGGCGACGTCCACATGCGATGCCGGAACCAGCCGGTATTTCTCGATGGGGACTCGCTCGCCTCGTACAACCAGGAGGTGATCTGGCTGATCACCAGGGCGCGCTATCGCGATGAGTCGATTGACCTCACGGCCGACACGCTCATCTACCGCAAGGGGGACGAGCGCCTCGAAATGCGCGGCAACGTGGTCGCGAAGAACCTGACGAACGGTTCGACGCTCGTGGGCCCGTGGGTCGACTACCTGCGTGCGGTGCAGGGGATTCGGGACAGCTCCGAGGTGGTGGCACAGCAGCGCCCCACGGTCACCTACCGCGTCCTGCGAGCACCCGGCGACACGACGGATCCGTCGCCCTATGTGATCACCACCGATGGGCTCCGGACGCGTGGCTCGTCGTGGATGCAGGGGTGGGGCACCGTGGAGATCGATCGTGACTCACTCCACGGTCGCGGCGACTCTGTGCTCTATGTGCAGTCAAAGGAAGATCTCGTCACGCTGGCCGGCATGCCCGCCACCCTTCGACAGTCAGGGTCGGATTCCTTTGATGTCGCCGGGACGCATGTGCGATTGGGCCTGAATGGCGAGTCACTCCGGCGCGTCGATGCCTTCGGGAGTGGGCGCGTCAATCGCGGTGCCGTGGCAGTCGTGGCTGATTCGGTGGTGCTCAATTTCGAGGCGGGGGACCTCGTGTCCACCCGTGCCTGGGATCACGTGGCGCCTGCGAAGGTGATCGCCGACGGGTTTGATGTCCGGGGAGATTCGATCGCGATCGATTCGCCCGCGGAGCGGCTTCGTGAACTCCGGGTGTACCGGCGCGGCGTGTTGGTGCAACCGCTCGACTCAACCGAGATGGTGCAATTTCCTGATTCGACGGGAACCGACACACTGCCACCGATCCGGAACACGATGACGGGATCGGCAATCGTCGCGACCTTCGTCGATCACGATTCGGCCGGAACGATCGTCTCGCGCCTGACACGGATCGTGGCCACGGGAAATGCCACGGCGCTGTTCGCGCGGACCGTGGTCCGCGATGGTGCGCCGTCGCCGACGATCAATTACACGCGGGGCGACACCATCATCGTGGAGATGCGCGAGGGCGACAGCACGGGGGTCAAGGAGGTCCGGGCCTATCGCGGTAACGAGCCGGTTGATGGGGTGCAGCTCGAACGAGCCTCCCTTCGGCCGCGCGGTTCGGCACTGCCTTCACGTGGCACCGTTGATGGGGAGGGCCGACCATGAGCGTCCTCCGCGCCGAAGGCCTGCGCAAGAGCTATCGTCGTCGCGCCGTCGTGGATGACGTCGCCATCCAGCTCGAGCAGGGTGAGATCGTCGGGCTCCTGGGTCCCAACGGCGCCGGCAAGACGACCACCTTCTACCTGATCACCGGATTGATCCGTCCCGACAGTGGCCGCATCCTGCTCGATGATCTCGACATCACCGGTCGCCCGATGTACAAGCGGGCCCGCATGGGGATCGGCTATCTCGCACAGGAACCTTCGATCTTCCGACGGATGACCGTCGCAGAGAACGTCCTGGCCATCCTTGAGACACTCCCCCTCAGCAAGCCCGATCGCCTCGAGCGGCTCGACGTCATGCTGAACGAGCTCGGGCTCACCGCCCTCCGCGACGCCCCGGCCTACACCTTGAGCGGTGGCGAGCGACGTCGTCTGGAGATCACGCGCGCCCTGGCCACGAATCCGCGATTCATGCTCCTCGATGAGCCGTTCGCCGGGGTGGATCCCATCGCGACCCACGACATCCAGACCATCGTGGCGTCGCTCAAGCTGCGAGGGATTGGGGTGCTCATCACCGACCATAATGTCGAGCAGACCCTCGATATTGTGGACCGTGCGTATATCATGCATTCAGGGAGCGTTCAGGCCGCGGGCTCGGTCCGTGAGCTGGTCTGGAACGATCGGGTTGCCGAGCTTTATCTGGGGCCCTCACTCACTGCACGGCTTCGCCAGCGTATGGAGCAGAACGCATGAAGACGGGCCTCCATCAGCACACTGGACTCCGACAGGAGTTGCGCATCAATCCACGCCTCTACCAGGCGATGGACATGCTCTACATGCCGATGCT
>JBDTNH010000074.1:0-12617 GCA_039933845.1 Gemmatimonadota bacterium | reverse complement strand
TCCTGAAGGGAGCGTCACGCGAGCTGGCCGCCAGGCTGCCCGGAATGATGACGCTGATCTCACTGGCGATCCTCGTCGCGTTCACCTTCTCGTGGGTGGTCCAACTCGGCATCCTGTCGGCGACCACGCTCTGGTGGGAGCTCGCGACGCTGGTCACCATCATGCTCCTGGGGCACTGGATCGAGATGCGTTCGATCTCTCAGGCCCAGGGCGCCCTCAAGGAATTGGCGAAGCTTCTGCCCGACACCGCTACGCGCGTGACCGACGCGGGTGAGGAGACGGTGCCGATCGATGAGCTCTCGCCCGGAGATCTCCTCCTCGTGCGCCCGGGGGAAAGCATCCCGGCCGATGGGGTAGTGAAAAAGGGTGAAAGTGCGGTCAATGAGTCGGTGATCACCGGAGAGTCTCGGCCCGTGACGAAGCACGAGGGTGACGAGGTGATCGCGGCCACCATCAACGGTGAGGGTGCGCTCCGGATCGAAGTCACGGGAACCGGGGACAAGACCAAGCTCTCTGGGATCATGCGCCTCGTGGCCGATGCACAGAAATCCAAGTCGAGAGCCCAGCATCTCGCGGACCGTGCGGCCCAGATGCTTACAGTCGTCGCGATCGTGTCGGCGCTGATCACCGTGGTGGCCTGGCGCCTGCTCGGCGAGCCGATCGACTTCGCGGTCGTGCGCATGGTGACCGTGCTGGTGATCGCGTGCCCTCATGCCCTCGGCCTCGCGGTCCCGCTCGTAGTGGCGATCTCGACCTCGCTGGGTGCCCGCGCCGGGTTGCTGGTCCGTGATCGACGTGGTCTCGAGGAGGCGCGCAACATCGACACCGTCATCTTCGACAAGACGGGCACCCTCACCCTGGGCGAGTTCCGCGTGGTGGAGCTGGTCGTGTCGGAGGGCATCGATGAGACGGACGCCCTTCGAATCGCCGCAGGGATCGAGGCGGAGTCGGAGCACCCGATTGCACGAGGCATCGTGAGCACCGCTCGGGACCGCGAGTTGGCGGTGCCGGCGGCAGAGGGCTTCCGCGCGATCACCGGCAAGGGTGTGGCGGCGACCGTCGAGGGTACCGAATATCTGATGGGGGGCCCGGCGTTGCTGACCGGCGAGTCGGTAACCGTGCCGCCTGAGTTGTCGACGGCGGCCGATGCTGCTGCCGAGCGTGGCCAAGCGACCATTCACCTCGTCACCAATGGTCGTTCCATCGCGGTCTTTGCGGTGGCCGACGCCATCCGTCCGGAGAGTCGCGAGGCAATCGATGCTTTGCACGCGCGCGGTATCACGGTGGCGATGTTGACGGGGGACGCGCGTGCCGTCGCCGATGCCGTGGCCAAGGAGCTGGGAATCGACACGGTCTTTGCGGAAGTGCTGCCCGAGGACAAGGCGGCGAAGGTGCGCGAGCTGCAGTCCGGCGGCAAGATCGTCGCGATGGTCGGCGATGGTGTCAACGACGCACCGGCGCTGGCCACCGCCGATATCGGCATCGCCATCGGGGCTGGGGCGGACGTCGCGGTCGAAGCGGGGCATATCGTGTTGGTGCGGTCCGATCCCCGCGACATCCCGAAGATCGTCAATCTCTCGCGTGCGACCTACCGGAAGATGGTGCAGAACCTCTGGTGGGCGGCAGGCTACAACATTCTCGCCATCCCGCTCGCGGCCGGCGTGCTTGCCAAGTGGAACATTCTGCTGACCCCCGCGGCCGGGGCAGTGCTGATGTCGCTGAGCACGGTCATCGTGGCCGTCAACGCGCAACTGTTGCGTCGGGCGGAGCTGTGACGCGGATCACCGCGTGATCTCCGCCCAGTATGCCTGGCTCGTCTGGTCGACTGCCTTTCTGGTGCCCTGGATACTGCTGTACGGGAGGTTTCCCGCCCACAGGGCGCCGATGCGCTGGGCCAGCCTGTTCACGATGCCCTTCGGGTTGACCGAACCGCTCTTCGTACCGGAGTACTGGGCCCCCCCGAGCCTGTTCGACCTCGCGGCCCGCACCGGCTTCGACATCGAGAGCCTGATCTTCTCATTCGCCATCGGCGGTGTCGGCGCAGTGCTCGTCAACATCTTCACCCGTCGAACACTCGCTGCGTTCCCTTCCGCGATGCACAAGGTTGGTCGACACCGCTTCCACCGCTGGGCGCTGCTGGTGCCGTTCGGCCTCTTTCCTGTCCTGATGCTCGTCGACTGGAACCCGATCTTCCCGGCAATCATCGCAATGCTGGTCGGCAGTGCCCTAGCGGTGTGGTGCCGTTCGGACCTCATTTGGCCGACGGTTTTCGGCGGCGCGCTGTTCCTCGGCTACTACGTGGTGTTTCTGACGGGACTGTGGTTCACGGCTCCGACCGGCTATATCCGCACTGTCTGGAATCTCGAGGCGCTGACCGGGGTCGTCATCGGGTTCATGCCGCTCGAGGAACTACTGTTCGCCGTGGCGTTCGGAGCCTACTGGGCGGGGCTCTACGAGCATGCCAGGTGGCAGCAGCAGGATGTGCGCCTCCGCTCCGTGTGAGTTGACGGAGGGAGGAGCCCGACGCTCATGAATCAGATTCGAGCACCTGCTTGAAGAACCGCAACTCCCGGAACGTGTGATCGTACACCGCCTGACGCCCGTTCGCGCGTTCGAAGTTGCGTAGCAACCAGCGCCCGACGAAGGTTTCGGGGAAATCGAGGTAGACATCGTGGGAAAGGCGAACGCCATGGTCGGTCGGCACGGTGCGGAGTACCCCCCCCTCGGCGATGGGCACCCGGATCAAGCCGCCCAGGACGTGGTAGAGCGCGGTTCCGGACCACACCGCGAGGTGTGGTCGGTCCATGACATGGAATCGGCCATGCAGGTCCGCGTAGCGCCCGGCGACGCTTTCGCGCTGGTGGAAGGTGGCACCTTCTGCCGGTAGGTTGTCTGGTGTGTCATACTGGAGGCCGAAGTGGGCTTCGGGATTCGAGGCAGTCCAGTTCTCCGGAGCGGAGGCATAGTCCCAGACGGTCTCCGGTGATGCGTTGATGGTGATTGATGTCTCGATGGTGACGAACACCGATGCGCTCCCTTCTGCGATGGAGGTACGAACGACGGCAAGAGGCCTTGCCACAGGCGGATTCCAAAACTCGGGGTCGAGCCCCCCCACAACGGGGGAACCACGACACGGAGATCGGCTTCGCGTCGAGATCCATATTCATCAAGGAGAGGATATCATGGACAAGTATCACAAGTTCGGCGTCATGATCGCGACCGCAACTCTTGTGATGTTCGCGGCGATGTACCTGAACACCTATGCGCTCGACCATATCTACTTCAGCGAGACTCGGGCGTACATGGCCCTGGTGATGGGCGCGATCATGGTGGTGGTCATGCTCGCCTTCATGTGGAAGATGTACGACAATCGCGGCCGAAACATCGCGATCCTGTTCGGGAGTGCGGTCGTATTCGCCGCATCGCTCTGGCTGGTGCGGAGCCAGGCCACGGTCGACGACCTGTCGTACATGCGGGCGATGATTCCGCACCACTCGATCGCTATCCTGACCAGTCGACGTGCCACGATCACCGATCCGCGGGTGCGGAAGTTGGCCGACGGCATCATCGAGGCGCAGGTCCGCGAGATCGCCGAGATGAAGGCTCTGATCGCGGATCTGGACGCGAAGCGGTAGGCGGCCTCAGAACCAGAACCTGAGGCCTGCCAGGAGTCCGAGACTGGAGGCACCCTCACCTGCGGCGCGAGCCAGATCAGCGGTGCCAGCAAACCGTTGTTCCCACCGCACGCCGATGTAGGGTGCCACCTCTCGACGGATCTCGTACCGAAGTCGCAGTCCCAAGCCGAGATCGTTGACACCAGAACCGACGCCATACTCTGGAACTGCCTGCACGGCGACATTGAAGTCGAGGCGCGGCTGCAGCAGCAGCCGTTGCGTGATGTACAAGTCGTGCGTGGCTTCAATCCGGGCCGAAATATCTCCGGTCGTGCTCACGAACAGCGCCGGCTCGATGTCGAACCAGTACGGCGCCAACCCCTCGAGCCCGACCACCGCCTGCAGCCGGGCACGATCCGAGGAGGCGCCACGACGGGCGTCGACCCGCGCGCCGACCTGGAACTCCCAGAAGGGTGCGATGAGTCGGCTGTACAGCGCCTGTGCCTCCGCTCGACCACTCCGCCCTTCCGTCGCAATCTCGCCTTCCGACTTGATCCAGAACCGGGTGAAGTCACCGCCAATCCAGCCAGCCGCCTGCCAGCCGATCGGTTGCTGCCCATCGACCGGGCGGACCTCTAGCTGGTCGACGAGGAACATGCTGTAGATGTGGTTGTCCATGACCTGTGCCGCAGCCCTGTCGGGCAGCGCGGACATCACCACACTCGCGGCGAGCGCGGCAATGAGGAGCCCCTGTCGACGCGTCCGGGGCATCAGGATGCCACCGGTGTGTCGTCGCTGATCACCTCGACCACCCGGAACATCCCGGTCTCCATGTGGTAGAGGATGTGGCAGTGCATGGCCCATCGTCCGGCCACGTCGGGTGTGGCCAATAGGCTGATGCGTTCCGCCGGCTTGACGTTCACGGTGTGCTTGAGCGGGTTGTGCGCGCCGGCACCGGTATCGAGTTCCATGAACATGCCGTGCAGGTGGATCGGATGCTCCATCATGGTGTCGTTGACGAACGTGATCCGAAGGCGCTCACCCTGCCGAAGCTGAACCGGCGTCGGGGCCTGCGAGAACTTCTTGCCATCGAACGACCACATGTACCGTTCCATGTTGCCGGTCAGGTGGAACTCCAATTCGCGTTCCGGTTCCCGTGTATCGTGCCACGGTGTGAGGCTCCGAAGTTGCGCATAGTTGAGGACGCGCCAGCCGTCGTCGCCAAGCCCGGTACCGGGATCGCTCAATCGCGAGGTTGCCACTTCGGCCACCATGGAATTGCCGGGACCGTGATGGTCGGGGCCATGTCTGGTCGTTGTCGGCTCGGGCTTCGGGGCCCCGTGGGCGGCGTGGTCTCCGCCTGCCGGCATTGCGGCCGGCATGTTGTGGCCCGCCATGTCGTCCTTCGCCATACCGGCCATCTGCATGCCGGCCATGTCCATGCCCATGTCCGCCATGGACCGAAGCGGCCGCGTGCGGCGCGGTGGTATCGCGGCCTCCATGCCGAGGCGCGGTGCGAGCGTTCCGCTCGCAAAGCCGCTCCGATCCATGGTCTCGGCGAAGAGCGTGTAGGCGATCGCCACCGTCGGTTCGACGATCACGTCATAGGTCTCGGCGATGGCGATCCGCAATTCGTCGACCGTGACCGGTTGCACGTGCTGCCCATCGACCGCGACGACGGTCATCGGCAGGCCCGGAATGCGGAAGTCGAAGTAGGTGGCCGCCGAGCCGTTGATCAGGCGGAGGCGCACCCGCTCGCCCGGCACGAACAGGCCGGTCCAGTTGGTGACGGCGGGCTTGCCATTCATCAGGTAGCTGTAGGTGTAGCCAGTCACATCGGCGATGTCGGTCGCGTCCATCCGCATCCGCCCCCAGCGAAGGCGGTCCTTCAGGGCGTCACTCAGGGAACCGGACTTGTCGCGATCGAAGAGGCCGGCCACCGTCCGACGCTGGAAGTTGTAGTAGCCGCCCATCTTCTTGAGGTTGGCCAATACGTCATAGGGGTCGTCGAATGTCCAATCCGAGAGCATGACGATGTGCTCCCGGTCGGAGCGCACCGGGTCCGGGCCGGCCGGGTCGATCACGAGTGGGCCGTAGACACCGAGCTGCTCTTGTAGCCCCGAATGGCTGTGGTACCAATAGGTACCGTTCTGCTGCAGTTGGTAGCGGTAGGTGTAGGTGTCGCCCGGAGCGATGCCATCGAAGGTCACACCCGGTACGCCGTCCATCTCATTGGGCAGGATGATCCCATGCCAGTGAATCGAGGTGTCCTCCGCCAGGGCATTGTGCACGTTGAGGGTGACCGTCTCCCCCTCCCGGAATCGGAGGAGGGGACCGGGGATGGTGCCATTGATGGCCACGGTCGAGGCGCGACGCCCGCCGATGTCCAATGCTTGTTTGCCAATGGTTAGGTCAACTGCCCCATTGCGATCACTTAGCGGTTGCGTCAGGAGGCCGGCTGGCGTCCGAGCAAAGCTCGGCAACAGACGATCCAACCCTGCCACCATGCCGAGTGCGGATGAGCCGGTCGCGAGGAACGCGCGACGGCTGAAGCTGGGATGTCGCGGATTCATTCCGGCAGTGTCCGTTCACGAAGAAGATTTGTGCCGAGACCGAGCGCGATGAGCACGAGACCGACAGCACCCCAGGTCACAAGGGTGCTGGTGGCGCGTTCGAGCGCGAGTGGCTGATCGGTTGGTTCTGTGGCGGGTGCCTGCTCGACGGAATCGGCCGAGGCACTATTCGCAGTGAGCGCAACATCGAGGGCTGCCGCCTCGTCACCATCGTCAGCGAATGCAACCAATCGATAGGCACCGATCGGGGCGTCGGCCGGGATGAGGACGCGCAGGGTGAAGCTGCCGACGGAGTCGGTCGTGGCTTCCGTAAGTTCGAATCGGCCCCCGAGCCCGACCACGACCAAGCGCAATGAGCTGCGCTTCGAGAACTTGGTGCCCATCACGGTGACGGAATCACCCGCGACCAGGGTGCGCGAGACCAGCTTGAGAATGCCTTCGTCGTGGGCGTGGGCAGTCGCTGGAACGGCGAGGGCCATCCCCACGACGATCACGCTGCGCCTGGCGAAGGCGGTAAGACGAGCGCGTGAGGTCACGGAGCGTGTGGTGGATCTCACATTGCCATCCCGATGTGTGGCTGGGCCGGGGCCAGCGCTGCGTAGGCGATCGCCGCGAGCATGAGCAGGAAGAGCAAGACACCAGCGGCCCGCGTGAGCCGTGCCGCGCGTCCGTCGGTCCGATCAGCGACTGGCACCAGCGCCAGGAATCCAAAGAGCAGTGCAGGGGCGACCAGCATGCCGCTCATGCCGAAGAGGTTCTCCGCCGCGTAGATCCAGAGGAACGGCCAGAATGGCTTGGTCACCTCGTAGCCCGGCACCCCCGCAGCCAACAGATCGGCGGGGAGTACGAGGGCGAGGATCGTCGCGAGGGCCGTGAGAATGAGGGCAAGGCCACCGAGCAGCCGCAGATGCGCCCGGAAGGGAACCACCTTGTCGTGTGGCGCGCTCACGCCCAGATGTCGAATCAGCCAGAGATGGAGTCCGAGCAGGCCGAAGAGGGCCAGCGGCAACACCGCGATATGAAGCCCATAGAGACGAGTGAGCACCGCCGAAGACGGTGTGAAGTCGCCCCGGAGCGGCGCGCCGAGCGGGCCAGCCATCCCGGCGCCAATGCTCGCGTGTGCCAGCGCTTCGATGGCCTCCTGGTCGGCACGCAGCACGGTACCGCTGAATGCCAAGCCGAAGAGGAGCGCCAACAACAGGACACCGGTCCACCATAGGCCCTCGCGTGGACGCCGGAAGCCGCGACGCCAGAACACGGCGATGAGGTGGGCGAAGACGAATGCCAGCGCCGCACTCGCACTCCAAACATGCACGCTCCGTAACAAGGAAATGAGCGGCACACCGGTGATCATGTACCTGACGGAGTCGTGGGCCGCGAGCGGCGTTGGGGTGTAGTACAGTGTGAGGACGCTTCCGGAAATGGCGAGCAGTGTCAGCGAAACCAACGTCAGTGCACCGAGCATGAAGTCGATGCTATTGGAGCGGGCCGGGACCGGATAGTCGAGGGCTCCGGTCGCGAACCGTTCTTGCAGCCATGTCGTTGTTTCGCGCTGGCCGTCGTGCTGCATTGCCATGCAACCCCCTGAGTAACGATGGGTGATGGCGAAACCTGCACTCAAGTGCCACCGATCCGTCGCAAGCCGACCTTAAGATTCCTTGAGGCGAGTGTCGCGTGCCCCGATGCGCTCGGGAAGTCGATACCTTTCCGGCTCCACCAAACCGGCACTCCGGGCGAGGACCATGCAGATACTCCTGGTCGAGGACGAGGCTCGGCTCGCGGCCTTCATCGAGAAGGGCCTGCGGGAAGACGGCCATCTGGTCGATGTGGCGGCGGACGGCCTCACGGGGCTCTCCCTCGCACATGTCGGGCACTACGATGTGATCGTGCTGGACGTGATGCTGCCGGGCCGAAATGGCTTCCAGGTGGCAACCGAGCTGCGCCGTGCCGGCCAGCAGACACCCATTCTGATGCTCACGGCGCGCGACGCCAGGCTCGATGTGATCCGGGGGTTGGATGCAGGCGCGGATGACTACCTGACCAAGCCCTTTGACTTCGGCGAGTTGCTGGCGCGACTTCGTGCACTCGGGCGGCGCCAGGGTGGGGCCAGCATGGCCGCTGTTCGCTTTGGGGAGATTGAGCTCGATCGTGGTCTGCACGACGCCTTGCGAGACGGTCGACCCCTCAACTTGACGCCAACGGAGTTCCGCCTGCTTGACGCCCTAATGCGGAACGCGGGCGGGGTCGTCACCCGGACCGAGCTGCTGGATCGGGTCTGGGGAATGTCCTTCGATCCGGGGACGAGTCTGATCGACGTGCATGTATCGAATCTGCGGCGGAAGCTCGAGCGCGGCAGCGGGAGTCGGCTGGTGGTGACGGTGAAGGGAGTCGGGTTCAAGCTCGTCACAGAGGACGGACCGTGACTTCTCTCCCCTCGTTCCGCCATCGCGTGGCGCTTCGTATTGCCCTGGCTGTCTCGCTGCTGTTGGTCCTGAGTTCGCTCCTCGGGTATGCGGCCCTGCATGCCTTCCTCTATCGCCGCCTCGACGCCACGGTGCTTCGCCTCGCGCAGATTGAGGTGGCCGCCACCTCCGACTCACCGGATGAACACGTCCACTTCCATGACTCGGTCTTCCTGAGTGGCGGGCCGGGCCACGCGACCATCCTCGAACGATTTGCCGAGGTCTGGAGCCTTGAGGGTGTACCGGTGATTCGGACCGAGAACCTTGGTGTGGCCAACCTGCCACTGCCCGACGCGGTTCGACGTGAGGTGACCGAATCAGAGGAGTCGAGACTCTTCTCCTTCACGTGGCGCGGTCAGAGCTATCGAAGCATCCTGTATCCGCTTGGCTTGCTCGGCCCGCTCCACGCACCACACCTCTTGCAGGTGGCGGCCAGCACCTCCGAAGCCGATGCACTCCTCCGGCAGGTGCTGGCGTTCATCGTCGCACTCGTCATCCTCGGGTTCGGACTCGGCGGTGCCATCGGCTGGTGGCTCGCGGGCTATGCACTTCGCCCGGTGCTCGAGATCATCGACGCCGCCGAAGGGTTTCGCGTTGCCACGCCGGGTCAACAGATCTCGGCCCATACCGACACTATGGAGTTGCGCCGACTCGTCGCGGTCCTCAATACGATGCTGCTCCGGGTCGATGCGGCGTTTGCGAATCAGCAGCGGTTCCTGGCCGATGCGGGGCACGCCATCAAGACCCCGCTCACGATCCTGCGTGGCGATATCGACGTGGCGCTCCGGCAGGTGCGCTCCTCGATGGAATACCGCTCCGTGCTTGAACAGGCATTGGCAGATTTGCGTGAAGTGTCACAGCTCTCCGATGACCTGATCACCTTGTCACGGGCTGACGGTGGTGGACTCCAGATCCAGCGCATCGAGGTCGATCTCTCCACCCTTGTGACCCGCGTGGCCGCGCGGTTCAATGGCGCGGCCCAGCGCGCGGGTATGACGCTGTCCGTGGCGCCGGGACCGGCGCACGTCGTGACGGGTGATCCCGCGCTCCTGGAACGTGCGCTCGCGAATCTGGTCGACAACGCGATGAAGTATGGACTACCCGGCAACCATGTGACGCTGAACGTGATCCTTGAGGGCAGCATGATCGCCATTGTCGTCAGCGATACCGGACCCGGGCTGAGCGAGGCAGATCTGGACGCGAGCCGGGCGCGATTTTACCGTGGCACTACCTCACACGGGATCTCGGGGAGCGGGCTTGGACTCGCGATTGTTGACGCGATTGCCCAGGAGCATGGTGGTCGACTCAGCCTGGAGTCAGTGCAGGGGGCGGGGCTCACGGCGAGGATGGAGGTGTCGGTGGGGAGTGTGGAGTGACGCCGAACGGCACCCACCAGAGCATCAGTAGGGCGCCGCCCAATGCGGCGCCTGCCGCGACGCTGAACGCCACCGTCGGTGATGTGACCTCGTACAGCCACCCGAATCCCACTGATGCGGGGAGCAGTGTCGCGCCCAACGTGAGATGGAACCAGCCATACGCGCTGCCGAGCCGTTCGACTGGGACGAGGTCGGCGACCACCGCACGCTCGACGCCTTCACTCGCGGCGAGCACGAGCCCAAACAAGCCGAAGAGCACGAGCAGCGGCGCACCACGCACGGTCACCTGACCGATGAGGCCGTAGACCAAGGCATACGCGAGGTAGCCGCCGACGAGGAGTGTGCGCCGACCCACGCGGTCCGAGAGTGCCGAAAGTGGTGCAACGGCCAGCATCGTGATCGCGGAGATGCTGGCCCAGATAAGGGGAATATGCTGGTCGGCAATCCCAAGCTCACGAGCGCGCCAGAGCAGGAAGAGATTGGAGGAATTGCCGAGCGAGAAGAGTCCCACCGCGATCAGGAAGCGATGATAGCCCTTCGGCAGCTCGCTCAGTCGGCCACGCGCTTGCGCGACGACCGGTCGAGGCGTCGCCGGTGGTTCCTTGAGCAGCAGTGCCATGACGAGACAGAGAACGGCGGGGACCAGCGTCCACAGGAAGATGTGGCGGATCGGCATCGCGAGCCCGAGCAGCAGCGCCGCCACGAGCGGACCGATCACCGCGCCGGCGTTGTCCATCGCTCTGTGGACACCGAACGCCAGACCGCGGTTGTCGGCGCTCACGCTGCCGGCGAGCAGCAGGTCGCGTGGCGCGCTCCGGAGTCCCTTGCCGACGCGATCGGTCAACCGGAGAACCAGCACCATTGGCCAGCTCGCGGCCACGGCGAAGAGCGGCCTGCTCAATCCCGCCAGCCCATAGCCGGCGACGATCCATGGCTTGGTGCGTCGTGACCGATCAGCCAGCACGCCCGACACCAGCTTCAGCACGCTCGCGGCGGCTTCGGCCATCCCCTCGATCAAGCCGAGTGCCCGTGGGCCGGTGCCGATCACGGCGGCGAGATAGAGCGGCAGAAGCGGGTAGACCAGATCGGACGCGGCATCGTTGAGCAGCGAGATCAGTCCGACCAGCCAGACCGTCCGCGGCAGGCGGCTGAGGGTCGTGCTCACGCCCACTCGGCGACCAACTCCGCGATTTGCGCGTCGAGATCGCGTGCCACCTGTGCGAACGCCTCTCGGCGTGCAACCGGATCCTCGACCGCTGTCGGATCGGGCATACCCCAATGCAGCGCTGTCGGTTGACCCGGGAAGACCGGACAACTCTCCTGCGCGTTGTCACAGACGGTGATGATGAGATTCCATGGATTGCCGATCACGGCGTCGATCGTCTTCGGCCGCGCCGCCGACCAGTCGATCCCCATCTCCGCCAGTTGTGCGATCGCATCGGGATGCACCCGCTCGGCAGGATGCGTGCCTGCGCTCGCGACAACTACGCGCGGGCCACCGGCCCGCGCGAGCAACGCCTCCGCGATCTGGCTCCGCGCCGAATTGCCGGTGCAGAGCACCAGCACGCGGACGACATCACTGGCCGGAGTCTGGTCAGCCACCGCAGCAGTCCGGGCCGCAGCAGGAACCCTTCGGCTTGGTGGCCCGGACGAATGCGCCCATCACCTTGCCGCCAATCTCACCGGCGATGGTCGTGGCATCGACGCCGGCCGCTTCGAGGAACGCCTTGGCGTCCGCGAGCTCGTACACGCGCGTCGGCTCGATGCTGACATCGGTGAAACCGACCTCGGTCAGGAGCGACGTGAACTCGTCCTCGCCCAGGGCACCGGCGACGCAGCCGACCCAGAGCATCATGCTCTCGCGGACCTCCGCGGGCAGTTCACCACGGACAACCACATCGGAGACCGCGAACCGCCCGCCCGGACGGAGCACGCGGAACGCCTCCTGGAGCACAGTGCGCTTGTCGGCCGACAAGTTGATCACGCAATTCGAGATGATCACGTCGACCGACTCGTTGGGGAGCGGGATCTTCTCGATGTCGCCCTTGAGGAAGGTCGCGTTGGTGACACCGGCCTTGGTTTGATTGGCGCGGGCGAGTTCGAGCATCGCGTCGGTCATGTCGAGACCGAACGCGTGGCCGGTTGGCCCCACGCGGTTGGCGGAGAGGAGCACGTCAATCCCCCCCCCACTACCCAGATCGAGGACCGTCTGTCCCGGCTCGAGCGCGGCCAAGGCGGTCGGATTGCCGCAGCCCAGCGAGGCGAGGAGCGCGTCCTCGGGAATGGTCGCGGCCTGATCGTCGCTGTACAGGTTCGAGGTGATCGGATCGCAGCAGTCGCCATCGGCCGCGGTACCGCCGCAGCACGAGGAACGCGCGCCCTCGAGGACACGCAGCGCGGCCTCGCCGTACTTCTGCTGGACGGTTTCGCGGAGGGTCGGGGTATTGGTGGGCATGGTGGTGCTCCAGTCATCAAGAATGGTTGATACCTCAACTCAGCCGCCCACGATCCCCTGCTCGAGCCAGGCGTGTTCGCCGGCCAGCACACGCTGGGCGCTCTTGTAGGTGGCCACATCATCGGGTCCGAAGCAGC
>JBDTNH010000073.1:0-12859 GCA_039933845.1 Gemmatimonadota bacterium | reverse complement strand
CCGACATCGCCCACGAAGATGAAGTCGCCACTCACCATCGCCACCGGCTCGTTGCCGCGCGCCGTGTCCGTCACCACGAACACGATGTGCTCCGGGGTGTGGCCCGGTGTGTGACGGACATCGAGCCGGATTCCGCCGAGGGTGATCGTGTCGCCATCGTGCAGCAACGTCGCGCCATCAGACGTGGCGAACGCGTACTGCCAATCCGGACCACCTTCTGCCGACAGGAGCAGGGTGGCGCCGGTGGCAGCGGCCAGCTCGCGGGAGCCCGACACGAAGTCGGCGTGGATGTGGGTCTCGGTGACACGCGTGATGCGAAGCTCCTCACGTTCGGCCACGGCCAGGATCTCGGACGCATCTCGGGGCGCATCGATCACGATCGCCTCGCCGGTCCGCTGACAGCCGATCAGGTAGGCCGCTTGCGCAAGCCGTTCATCATAGAAGCGCTGGACGAACATTGCTCGGAGCTCCGGGTCGGGTTGAGATCACTGTTTCGAGAAGCGAGAAGCGAGAAGCGAGTGTGTCACCCTGAGCGAAGCGAAGGGGCAAGGTCAGGCCCCATCATTGCCACCGGCCACAATCAGCGATTGACCTCGCTCCGCCGCTTCGCGGAGTCTACCCCGCCCCCGAAGGGCGGCGGGGCTCAGCGTGACAGCGCGTCTCGTTTCTCGTTTCTCGTTTCTCGTTTCTCGCTTCTCGCTTCTCGCTTCTCGCTTCTCGCTTCAAAGTTCCTTCACCAGCATGAACACGCCCACCACGATCAGCAGGCCGGCAAAGGCGCGGGTGAGGGTCCGCGCCTGCACCCGCGGCGCGAGGGCGGTACCGAGCAGCATCCCGACCAGCGCGGCGACGGTGACCATGACGGTGAGTGGCCAATCGAGCTCGACCCGACCCCACCATCCCGCCGACGCGGCGCCGGTGTTGAGCGCGATCACGGCGAGCGAAGTGGCCGTGGCTTCGGCCATGCCGAGTCCGAGGACGCCCACCAGGGCGGGCACGATCAGGAATCCCCCCCCCACACCGACGAGGCCCGTGAGGACGCCGACGCCAAGCGAGGCACCAACCAGGACGCCCACGTGGGGTTGAGGAGTCTCGGTCGAGGTTTCCACCGGCAACGGGGCGCGGGAGCGGCGCCACATCAGGGTCGCCGCGATCAGCATCACGGCGGTGAAGAGCAGCAGGCGGGGGCGGTCGGCGATGTCGGCCCCGAGTCGGGCCGCGGCGAACGATGCCACCATCGTGCCTGCGGCGAAGATCGCCACCAACCTGAGTTTGAGCTGCCCGAGACGCCAGCGCCGGTAGGCACCGAGCGCGGCCGCGGCCCCGACCACCGGCAACGACATCGGCACGGCCACGCTGGCGGGGAGTCCCAGGACGTGGACCAGGACCGGCACGGCCAGGATCGATCCGCCGCCGCCCAGCATCCCGAGCGACAACCCAACCGCGAGGAATCCGATCAGGCCGAGGATCAGCATGCGGCCGCGAGGCGTGTGACAGTGGTCGGCTCGGCGAACATGTGGCATATCTCCAATATATGATTGACAACGAATACAATAGTGCGTCCCGGATACCCCGACAAGGATTGACCGGAGTTCCCGGTTTCGACACCCTTCCCCACATGGCGATCGAAGATCAGTCGCGTCCCGGGGTGTCACGCCTCCAGGAAGAACTCTCCCAGCGGATCCCATTCCGGACGGCGGCGCAGGAGACGCTGGTCGGAATCTCCC
Organism: Gemmatimonadota bacterium; assembly: GCA_039933845.1. Taxonomy (GTDB): domain Bacteria; phylum Gemmatimonadota; class Gemmatimonadetes; order Gemmatimonadales; family GWC2-71-9; genus Palsa-1233. The sequence goes on along the minus strand of JBDTNH010000073.1, from coordinate 11,132 downwards.
GGACCGCAAGCGTCGTGCAACGGGCCACCGGCCGGCTGCTCACCCCGCACGGGATCTCGGTCGCGCAGTACAACGTGCTCCGGATCCTGCGTGGGGCCGAGCCCACGGGGCTGCCCACGCTCACCATTCGCGACCGAATGATTGACCCGGCGGCCGCGATCACCCGATTGACCGAGAAGTTGGCGCAGGCAGGCCTCATCGTTCGGGAACGAGCCGCGGCCGACCGGCGTCGAGTCAATTGCCGGATCACCCCGAGCGGGCTCGAGCTGCTTGGGGTGCTTGATCCCTTGATCAGCGACCTCGATGCCGCGTTCGAAGGCGCCCTATCGTCGGAAGAACTCGTATCCTACAACCAGATGATGGACCGCATCCGTGCGTCGTTTGCGAGACAGGCCTAGCCTCAGCGACCGCCCAGTACCCCGTTGAGCAACGAGGCGAGCCGGACGCTCGCGCGGAACAGGCGATCCTCCAGCACGACGCGCACCTGCTCGTAGTAGTGCCGGTCGACCGCGAGTGACTGGGGCAGGAACGGATAGACCACATCTCGTGAGACCGCGTGCGATTCCATCCCCCAACTCTCGGGGGTGCCCATCCGGATCTGCATCAGGTCGCCGCGTTGCGCAATCTCGCGTTCGAATCGGGTGACCCACGCGTTCTCGTCCCGTCCATCGGCCTCGAGCATCTCGCTATCCCAGAGTCGGTGCAGGTTCGACGGCTTGCCCTGCCACGTGATCTTGACGTCATTGCCGCCCTTGTCACCCCGCTCACCGACATGGAGCGGCTGATGCAGGTCCTCCACCAGATGGACGACCCATTTGAGCGCCTCGGCTCGGGCCGATCGGGAGTTGCTTCGGTTGGCAAGAATTGCGAGTTGTGTGTTGAGCGCCTCGATCACGCAGCCATCGGGGCAGTAGCGTTCGGGCCGATAGAGCGAATCGGTGATCGGGATGTCGATGTAATGCCAATTTCCGGTCTCCGGGCGCTCGTTGCGGATCTCGTCGGCCCAGCTCGCGATGTCGGCGAGGGTCTCCTGGCCGAGGAGGTCGTGCACCTGCTGCTTTGCTTCGGCGTTCAGCTGCGATGCGGCGACGCGGGCGATGACACGGTGTCCGAGGCGCCCCCAGCGGAGCGCGCCATGAGCAGATGTGGCGCCAGCTGGCGCGGTAGGGACGGCAATCAGGCTCATCAGCAGAAGCAGTGCGACGCGGTTCACGGCAGCTCTCGGTCCAGGGTGTAGGATCCTGTCAGTAGGTGCCCGAATCTGACCCGGAGGCCCCGGTAAGGTCCAGTCGGTGTGGTGGGAGCGGTGTGCCAACCGTCTCCGTGTTCCAGTATAGTGAACTCATTTGTCGGAGTCGATGTGCGCGCACCACTCATCCTGCCACAACTGCTTCTCGCCTGCCTGGTGGCCATGCCGCTTGCGGCCCAGGACCCACCCGCCGAGTGGCGCATCACCAACGCGGGTGTGCTGCGAGCCGACTCTGCGATTGAGGCCGTGTTCCACGATCGCACGCTCCAGGTCGATACGGTGGCGATCGCCGACTTCGCGTCGCACCTCCTCGCGCGGCTCGGCGTGCCGCCGTTCGAGGATTCACTCGCCTTCCGGGTGACGGCCGACAGCATGCTCGTCCGGATCACGGGCCGGCTGATGGACTTTCCGGTCGAATCCCGGCAGGAACTCGGACCGATCTTCTCCTTCATCGACTCGACCACCCCGTTCACGGCCGAAATCGGCATGCCGCAGCATGCCGACGGGATCATGCGATTTCGGCTGGAGCGGGTCCGAGTCGCGGGGTTCAGTATCCCCGAGTTGCTGCTGCTGCCGGCCCTCCGCGAATACGATCGGCGCTATCCCGTGCTCGCCGCCGGAGGACGGGAGCTCCTGATCGCGATGCCGCCGGACGGTGAGGCACGGTTGATCGATGGGGGAATCGTGATCTGGACGAACGGCGAGAAGCGAGAAGCGAGAGGCGAGAAGTGAGAAACGAGAAGCGAGAAGCGAGAAGCGAGAAGCGAGAAGCGAGAAGCGAGAAGCGAGGACGTGCAGATTTTTCCACTCGCGCTGTTAGCGCTCGGTCGGAATGACGTTCGCTCACTCTCGCTTCACGCGTCTCGCATCTCGCTTCTCGAGGTCCGCCGCCAATCCAGCGCCATCAGCACCATGTGCAGCGAGATCGTCACGGCCGAGATCGCGCACCAGGGGCAGAACGTCTTCATGACGAAGAACTCGTAGTATTTGAGTCGGAGGGTGAAGAGGAACGCCGGCACGATCAGCGCCGCGAGCAGCAGCGTGATCCGTCGGTCGTTGGTCCAGCGTGGCCGAACCCCCACCAGCGCCGTCACCAGGATGAGCGCGTAACCCACGGTGCCGATCAGGGCGACGTCGATCCCCAGGAACCAGGACCAGGGCGAGAACTGCACCACCTCGCAGCCGTGGCCGGCGCCGCAGGCGAGGGTCCCCGCCAACCCGAGCTTCCAGAGGTGGAGGTAGAGGGCCACGATCCCGGCGATGAGGGCGGTGATCGCGATCACATGGCGCGGCGTGAGTGGGGTGTCGTCGGTCATGGATCAAATGTAGGCGCTTCTCGCTTCTCGCATCTCGCTTCTCGAATAGATTCCCCCCAATGACCACCGACCTTCCCGCCCTGATCGCCCGGACCATCGCCAACCGGCGCACCTTCGCGATCATCTCGCACCCCGACGCGGGCAAGACCACCCTCACCGAGAAGCTGCTGCTCTATGGCGGGGCGATCCACCTCGCGGGCTCGGTCAAGGCGCGCCGAGCCGCTCGCCACGCCACCTCCGACTGGATGGCGCTCGAGCGCGAACGGGGCATCTCGGTGACCTCGTCGGTGATGCAGTTCGCCTGGAAGGGCTGGCAGGTCAACCTGCTCGACACTCCCGGCCACGCCGACTTCTCAGAGGACACCTACCGAACGCTGGTCGCCGCCGACAGCGCGGTGATGTTGCTCGACAATCGTCGTGGTGTCGAGGCACGGACGCGGCAACTGTTCGAGGTCTGCAAGCTTCGCCGGATGCCAATCTTCACCTTCGTCAACAAGTGCGATCGGCCCGGCGGCAATCCGCTCCAGCTCATCAGCGATGTCGAGGCGGACCTCGGGCTCCAGGTCCATCCGGTCACGTGGCCGGTCGTCACCGGCGCAGGATTTGTTGGTGTCGCCGACCGGAAGCGCCGCGAGGTGTTGCTCTTCGACCGCGGTGCGGACCACGGCGCCACCCTCGTCCAGGCCCGTCGCGTGCCACTCGACGACGCCTCGCTCGGCGACGTGATCGGCCACGACACCGTCACCACCGTACGCGATGAACTCGATCTGCTCGACATGGCCGGTGCGCCATGGGACGAGGAGGCGATCGCCGCCGGCACGATGTCGCCGATGTACTTCGGCAGCGCCCTCACCAACTTCGGGGTGGCGCCGTTTCTCGAGGACTTCCTGACGCATGCGCCCTCGCCACTTCCCCGCGAAGCCGAGGGACGCATCGTCGAGCCGACCGATCCCGACTTCACGGGGTTCGTCTTCAAGATCCAGGCGAACATGGACCCGCGTCATCGCGACCGGATCGCATTTGTGCGGGTCTGCTCCGGGCACTTCACCGCCGGCATGAGCACCACACTGACCCGGACCGGCAAGACACTGCGGCTTGCGCAGCCACAGCAGTTTTTGGCCCAGGAACGCACCGAGATCGAGGAGGCGTGGCCCGGCGACGTGATCGGGATCCTCGACCGCGGCAACATGCGGGTCTCGGATTCGATCTCGGAGAAGGGGGGGGTCGAGTTCCTCGGCATTCCGCGTTTCGCCCCGGCACTCTTCTCGCGCGTGCAGCTGCGCGACCCGCTCCGCCGCAAGCACCTCGACACCGGCCTCCGGCAGCTCGCCGAAGAGGGTGCCGTGCAGGTCTTCTATCAGGAATCGATCGCGGGACCGGTGCCGATCGTCGGCGCGGTCGGCCAGTTGCAGTTTGACGTGCTGTTGCATCGGCTCGAGAACGAATATGGCGTGCGCGCGATCCTCGAACCGATGGCCTTCCGTGTGGCGCGCTGGATCCGCGGCGACGAGGAACGCATCGAGCGCCTGGTCGAGGGCCGCTCACGCCTCAGGCTGTACGACGCCAAGGGCGAGTCGATCCTGCTCTGCGAGGACGAGTGGGCGCTGCGACACGCGATGGAAGCTGCGCCCGAGCTCGAGTTCCTCGAGGCGGCGCCGTAAGCACGCCTTCGGCGTGCCCTGAGGCGCGAGCGTCAGCCCGCACTCTGGATCTCGGCGCGTGGCACGCCGAAATGTCACGCTGAGCGAAGCGAAGCGGCGGAGTCATGCGTCAACTGAGCTACAGTCCGGGTTCAATGCGCCTTGCCGCACGACCTGACGGTCGCGCCTAAGAGATTCATCGCATCTCGCTTCTCGCATCACGAGCTGCAACTCACTTCCAACCCGCTCGCCCACGCGGGTGGTCCCGCACTGAACCTGTCCCATTCCGGATGCTCGTCAAACGGCGCATCGAGCAGCCGCCGTATCTCATCAACGCGCGCATGGTTGCGTGTCTCCGCATTCCGGATCGCCTCCTCGGCGATCCAGTTCCGAAGCACAAACTTGGGATTCACTGCGCGCATCGCCGCGTGGCGCTCGGCGGATATTCGTGATTCGGCACTCAAACGAAACGTGTAGCGCGCGAGCCACGCATCGAGTGTCGCACCATCCGGAATCTCCCGTCGCAGCGACGCATCCGAGTCCGCGTCGGCTGTGTCCCAGCTCGACAGCGCCCGGAAACTCCGTGCATAGTCCGAGGCCGTGGTGCGCAGCAGGTCGAGAAAATCGCCGACGAGCGCGATGTCGTCGTCATGTTCCAGGACGAGGCCGAGCTTGCCGCGCATGAGAGTGAACACCGTCGACTCGTAGGACGCAGCATAGCTGGCGAGTGTGGCGCGCGCAGACTCCTCGCTGACCAGCGGATGCAGTGCCTCACCGAGTCGGGCACAATTCCAGAGTCCGACCCGCGGCTGCTGCGAGAAGGCGTAGCGACCCTGGTGATCGGAATGATTGCAGATGTGGGCCGGGTCGTATGCGTCAAGCCAGCCGAACGGACCGTAGTCGATGGTGATCCCAAGGATCGAGAAATTGTCCGTGTTCATGACACCGTGCGCGAACCCGGCGGCGGTCCACATCGCCATCAGTCGTGCGGTACGCGTCACGATCTCCTGGTACCAGGCATTGTACCGTTCGCCAACCGGGAGCCGGAGCAGTTCGGGGTAGAACCGCTCGATCACCCAGTCGGCGAGGAGTGCTCGCTCGGTGTCCATGCGGCGCGCGGCGAAATACTCGAAGGTCCCGAAGCGCACATGCGTCGGCGCGAGGCGCGTGAGCACCGCCGCCGTCTCGGCACGTTCGCGGTAGACGGGCAGGTCACTTCCGACGATCGCGAGGGCGCGGGTCGTCGGGATCCCCAACCCCTCCATGGCGGCGGACGCGAGGTACTCGCGGATGGTCGAGCGGAGGACGGCGCGGCCGTCGCCCATCCGGGACCACCGGGTGAGGCCGGCGCCCTTGAGCTGGAGTTCCAGGGACCGGTGGTGGGCGTCGAGGATGTCGCCCAGGATGATTGCCCTGCCATCGCCCAGCTCGGGAACCCAGACACCGAACTGGTGCCCCGCGTACGCCGCCGCGGTCGGGGCACTCCCAGCTGAGATCCGATTGCCTGCGAGCAGCTCCAGCAATTCCCCCGACTGAGGCTGAGCCTCCGGAAGCCCAAGGTCGTGGGCCACGCCAGGGTTCCACGCCACCAGATACGGGTCCGGGAGCGGCGTGGGGTTCACTGGAACGTGGAAACGCTCGGGCAGCGCGGCATATCCCCGCACGAGTGGCAGCTTCAATCGAACATCCTCCATCGTCAGCCGTTGAGCGTTAAGCGTTGAGCGTTCATCGTCCAGCGTTCCAGCGTTCCAGCCGTGAAACGTTGCGAGTTGAAACTATCGCGCCATCCGCTACGTTTCGTTGAGTGTAGCAGGAGCAGGTATCCGAATCAGCGGGAGGGGCAAATGATCGACAAGATCTATATCGGCAAGATCGGCCTGGGTATGGCGGCGGTCTTCGGCATCGGGATGGTGGTCGCGAGCGGCGTCGATGCCGGCAAGCATCAGGTCCACGAGATCGTTCGCACCAATGCCACGCTCTCGGTCCCGCTCCTCGGCCTGCCGTTCCGGACCGCCAAGGGCGAGCTCGGCACCATGCAGAAGCTTCGCATCGTGCGCAGCGCCCCCGACATGATCGAGAGCTTCGACCTCACCGTCCGGCTCAACGATGGGGTGAGCGCCGACCAGTTCAACAACTGCGAGGTGACGGTCGTCGATCCCGAGAATCTGAATCAAGACACGAAGTTCACCTGCATCACGGCGGCCGACAGCGGATTCGAGGACCTGGTCCAGTTCGGTTACGTACATTTTGAGCCGTCGAATGCACGTCACCGGTTGATGATTCCGAAGTCGGTACGCGACGAGATTCGGAGCCATGGTGACACGAATGTGGTCGTCTCCGGCGACAGCGGCGCCCAGACGAATGCCGGCGAGGGCAGCCTGAACATCAAGGTGAATGGCAAGTCGGTCGTCGAGATCCACGGCGATTCGGCTGGCGGCGCCGTGATGATCCGCAATCCCGAGACCGGCGAGCCGATCGTGGATATCGATGGTGGCAAGGTGAAGGTCGACAACGAGTAACGAGAAGCGAGAAACGAGAAGCGAGAAACGAGCGACCTCGACGCTCCACGTTCGGATCCACTGGCGTTGAGCGTTGAGCCTATAGCCTTCATCGTCACGCGTGTATCGTTCCACCATGCCCATCCGCCCAGCTCTCCTCGCGCTCCTGTTCGCCGCTGCGCCGCTTCAGGCGCAACTCACGCCCTCGACCCATCCCTTCGGCACGCTGCGCGAGCAGGCCCAGTTGCAGCAGGTCTGGCTCCGGCTCCGACTGGAGCGCGTCCTACCGGCACTGATGCACGAGCAGGGCGCCGAGTGCTGGGTGGTGCCGATGCGGGAGTACAACGAGGATCCGGTCTTCCGCGCCCTCGTCTCACCGACCACCTTCGCCGCGCGCCGACGGACGATCTACCTTTTCTGCGACCGACCCGGGGCCGGCATTGAACGGTTCGCACTTGGTGGTTCGGACCAGGGCGGTCTCTACAACGTGCTTCGCGATAGCGAACCGGTGGTCGGCAGTCCCGGCCAGACGGGGGAACTCGTTGGCGACGCGCAGTGGCAGCTGCTCCGTTCGATGCTCGAGGCCCGTGACCCGAAAGTGATCGCCGTCAATAGTTCGCGAGTCTTTGCCTTTGCCGACGGACTCACCGTCGCCGAAGACGCCGCGATGCGCGAGGCCTTGGGACCGATGCTGGCGTCTCGACTCCGACCGATGGATGCGCTCGCGGTCGGCATGCTCGCCACGCGACTCCCGGAAGAAGAGGGCGTCTATCGGCGTCTGCAGGAGACCGTCTGGGAACTGACGCGACGCATGTTCTCGCGCGAGGTGATCACGCCCGGCATGACGCGGACGAGTGACCTGATCTGGTGGTGGCGCGAACAGCTCAGCGCCCGCGGCCTCTCGACCTGGTTCCAGCCATCGATCTCGGTCCAGCGCGATCTCACCACCGCCGAGGAGTTGGGTGATGATCCGATCATCCTGCCAGGTGACCTCCTCTGGTGCGACGTCGGTATCGTCGGGCTCGGCCTGCACACCGACACGCAACACAATGCCTACGTCCTTCGCCCGGGGGAATCCGAGGCACCGGCCGGTTTCGTCGAGGCACTGAAGCGCAGCAACCGAGCCCAGGACCTCCTGCTCGAGGAGATCCGTCCGGGTCGGACCGGCAATGAGGTCCTGGCCAGTGTGCTCGCCCGCATGACCGCCGAACATTTGGCTGGCACCGTCTATACCCATCCGATCGGCCTGCACGGTCACGGCGCCGGGCCGTTGATCGGTCTCTGGGATCGGCAGGTGGGTGTTCCCGGTCGGGGTGATGCGAAGGTCCAGCCCTCGACATGGTGGTCGGCGGAGTTGCAGGTCACGTCGCCGATCCCGGAGTGGGGCAACCACCGCGTCCGGATGGCCCAGGAAGAGGACTTCATGATCGGCCCCGACGGTATCCCGCGCTGGGCGTACCGGCGTCAAAGCGAGCTGCTGATCGTCCCTTAGCCGCGAGCGTGAGCTCGCGGTCGAGATGTCGGTTCCCGGATGCGCGACCTGACGGTCGCGCCTAAAGACTATCTTCTCGCCATGACACTCCTTTCGGTCAGCGGCGCCGCGGTACGGTTCGGACACACGACCCTCTTCGACCGGATCACCTTCACGGTGAGCCGCGGCGAGCGCTGGGGGATCGTGGGCCGGAACGGCAGCGGCAAGACCACCCTCATGGAGCTCATCCAGGGGATCCGTGACCCGGATGATGGCGCGGTCTCACGCGCCTCCGGGCTCCGGATCGCGGTCATGGACCAGTACCGCGACTTCGGTGGCGCCGAGACGGTCTGGGCCGCCGCGGCACGGGGGTTCACCGACCTGTTCGCGTTGGAGCACGCCCTGCACGACCAGATGCACGCGATGAGCGATGCGGGTGAGGCGGTCACCGACGCGATGCTCAACCGCTACGCCCACGATCAGGAGCGGTTCGAGCGCGCCGGCGGCTACGAGGCCACTGCGCGGGTTGATGCAGTGCTCGCCGGACTCGGCTTCGATCCCGAGGTCGCGCGGACGCGCGATGTCGACACGCTCTCTGGCGGTGAACGTGGCCGACTCTCGCTGGCCGGCCAGCTTGCGGCGCCGGCCGACTTGCTGATCCTCGACGAACCGACCAACCATCTCGATTTGGCCACGGCACGCTGGCTCGAGGGCTACCTGAAGGACATCGACGAGGCGGTGCTGCTGATCTCGCACGATCGCGCGTTCCTCGCGTCGGTCGCCGATCACGTGCTCCATCTCGAGGGCGGCACCGCGGTCGGCTACGAAGGCGGCTGGGATGCCTTTGTCACGCAGCGTGCCGAGCGGCGCCTGTCACTCGAACGGGCGGTGCGGAAGCAGGATTCGAAGATTGCCGCAGAGGAAGACTTCATCCGACGCAACATCGCGGGGCAGAAGTCGTCGCAGGCGAAGGGCCGCCGTCGCCGACTCTCGCGGGTCGAGCGACTCTCGCCGCCCCCGGGCAGCGAGGGTGTGATGGCCGTCGCGTTCGAGGCGACGTCTCGGGGGGGGGATCAGATCCTGGTGGCCGACAAGCTCCGGGTCGCGATCGGCGACCGGGAACTGATCGCGCCGTGGAGCGGGATTCTCCGCCGCGGCGACATCATTGGACTGGTGGGCGGCAACGGGGCGGGGAAGTCGACCTTTCTCTCGACCATCCTGAGCCTCCGGCCCGTCGACGGCGGCACCGTGCGGATGATGCCGTCGGTCGAGGTCGCCTATTACCGGCAGGACCTTGGCGACGTCGATCCCGACGAATCGATCTTCGATCTCGTCGCCCATCGCCGGGGCATGTGGACGCGTGGCCAGATCCAGGGGCATCTGGGGCGGTTCGATTTCACGGGCGATTCAGTGCTCCGGCGTGCCGGCACGCTGTCGGGCGGCGAGCGCGCCCGCGTGGCGTTGGCCCTCATGATGCTCGAGCACGCGAACCTGCTCGTCTTCGACGAACCGACCAACCATCTCGATGTGGAGTCGATCGAGGCGCTCGAAGATGCGCTCGCCGACTACGAAGGCACCGTCTTGCTGGTCTCGCACGACCGGGCGCTGCTCGATGCGCTCTGCACGCGGATCTGGTCGATCGACGACGGGGTGCTGCGTGACTTCCCGGGCGGTTATGCCGAATGGGAGCTCGATCGACAGGGACGTGCCAAGGTGGCGGCCGAGAGTCGGCGCCAGGATCGTGAGACGGCCCGCGTCGAGAAGCCGGCCACGCCACGCAACAGCGGCAAGGCCGATGCTGCGGCGAGACGGAAGGCGGAACGGCTAGCTGAGGAATCCGAGGAGCGAGTGACCGCGCTCGAGGCCGCACTGGTGGAGCTGGAAGAGCGCCTGGCCGATCCGGGTCTCTACGCCGATACCCAAGGCAGTGCGCGTGCACAGGACCTGGCCGCGCGGCGCAGCACGCTCCAGTCGGAGCTCGCCCAGGCCCTCGCCGCCTGGGAGTCGCACAACGGCTAGACCTGCTTCGCTTCTCGCTTCTCGCTTCTCGTTTCTCGTTTCTCGCCTCTCGCTTCTCGCTTCTCGCCACAGATCCACTCCCCCGCCTCACGCGTATCCTTCCGTATCCACCCGGAGGCCCCAGATGTCCGATGCCGTCCCGAAACGCCACCACGGTCTGGTCAGGCTGACGCACTGGCTCAACGCGGTGTTCCTCACCGGGATGATTGCCAGTGGCCTGCAGATCTATGTGGCGTTCTCCCACTTCGGCAGCAAGAACGCCGCGCTCAGCGTGCTCAACCCCTTCGATTCCAACACCTTCGGCCGGATGCCCGAGGCGGTGCGGCTCGGCGGCTGGCTCGGGGCAGGGCTCCGCTGGCATTTCACGCTGGCATGGGGATTCGTGCTCACGGGAGTGATCTACGGGCTCTTCCTCGCCTTCTCCGGTGAATGGCGGAAGTTGATCTTCAGGCCGCGCGATGTGCCGGGTGCCTGGCAGATGATGCGCTACTACCTGCGGCTCCGAAAGGATCATCCGCCCCAGGGAAAGCACAACCCGCTGCAGAAGTCGGCGTACTCGTTCGCGATTGCGCTTGCCGTCATCTCGGTCCTCACCGGATTCTCCATCGCGAAGCCGATCCAACTCGGCTTCCTCACCTCGCTGTTCGGCGGGTACGAACTGGCGCGTTACTGGCACTTCGTCGCGGTGTGGACATTCATCGCCTTCACGCTCATGCATGTGTTCATGGTCTTCGTCGCCGACCGCGCCTCGCTCCGCGCGATCATCACCGGTCGCTACCGTGGGAGGTTCCCCGATGCCCCATGAGCCAGGCGGCACGTCTCGCCGCGACTTCCTGCGCCTCATCGCACCGCTGTTGCCGCTGTCCGCGGCGGCCTGCGGCTGGGACGGCGGACCGAAGCTGCAGCCGGTGTTCGACAAGGTGATCGGCTTCAACAACA
>JBDTNH010000072.1:0-12980 GCA_039933845.1 Gemmatimonadota bacterium | reverse complement strand
GTCGGCGAGCGCGCCTCGCTGGTCGCCTCACTCGCCGTGGCACCAATCGATCGGGCACTCGAGAAGCGACTCGAGCGCTCGGTCGACGACGACGGCGAACTACTCGACAGCGCGAGCCCTGCCCTTGCCGCAGCCCGACGAGGAGTACACACCGCCCGCGAGCGGCTGGTCAAGCGACTCGAAGCGTTGCTCCGGGAACTCGACGGCTCCGGCTCGGTCACGATGCGCGAGGGACGCTACGTGATCCCCGTTCGGCGCGATGCGCGCCACCGTCCCGATGGCATCGTCCACGACGAATCGGCGTCCGCCGGTACGCTCTTCGTCGAGCCGACAGTGGCGATTGCACTCGGCAACGCACTCCGCGCCGCCGTGGCGGCCGAGGAGCGCGAGGTGCTCGCCGTCCTCCGCGAACTCACCGATATCTTGCGCCCCGAGCGTGAACCGATCGATGCACTCTTCGAGATGGCGGTCACCCTCGATGCCCTCGCGGCACGGGCAGACTGGGCGTTCGACACCGACGGGCATCGCCCAACGATGGTCGATGCCGGTGGCAGCTTGCAGGTGGTACGCGGCCGACACCCGCTGCTGCTGATGCGTGGCATCGACGTGGTCCCGTTCGATCTCACGCTCGAGGCGGGGCAACGCACCCTGTTGATTACCGGGCCGAACACCGGCGGCAAGACGGTGCTGCTCAAGGCGGTGGGACTGATCATCCGCCTTGCCCAGAGCGGGATCATCCCGCCCGTCGATCCCGGTAGCATCCTCCCGCTCATCGACCAGCTCTTCGTCGACATCGGCGATCACCAGTCGCTCGCCGCCGATCTCTCGACCTTCTCGGCCCACGTGGCCGAACTGCGACGCGTCCTCGACGACGCGACCGCCGATTCCTTGGTGATCCTCGATGAGGTCGGCAGTGGCACCGATCCGGCGGAGGGCGGTGCCCTCGCAATGGCCGTCCTCGAGGAGCTCACGGGCCGCGGCACGCTGGTGCTGGCCACGACGCACCTCGGCGCACTCAAGGAACTCGCCACCCGGGTGCCGGGTGTCGTGAATGGCTCGCTGACCTTCGACGCGGCAACCCTCTCGCCGACCTACCGCTTCACGAAGGGTGTCCCCGGTCGGAGCTATGGTCTCGCGATCGCACGCCGCCTGGGGCTCAACTCCGCCGTGCTCGAGGCCGCGGAGGCGATGGTACCGGATGCCGATCGCACGCTCGATCGGCTGCTCGCGTCGATCGAGGCGCGGACCGAGGCACTCGATGCCCGCGAGGCAGCAGTCACCGAGCGATTGATCGAGGCTGAGCGTCGCGAGGCGGTGGCCGCAGTGACCGATCGCGATCAGACCGAGCGCGAAGCTCTGCTGCGTGAGCAGGAGCGCACTGCTGAACGCGACCGGGCGCGTCAGGCCAAGGCGTACCTACTCGAGGCACGGAAGCGAGTCGAGAGTGCGCTCGCACTCGCCAAGGGCGCCGGCGATGAAGCCGCCGCGCGTGAGGCGCGCCGCTTGGTCGAGGAGGGAGTCAGCGAACAGGCCGATCGGCTCGATGAGGCTGTCGAACCCGCCGCCCCCGGATCCGGGCGCGTGGGCGTCGGCACCCGCGTCCGGCTCGGCACCGGCGCCGCAGGCGAGGTCGCTGAGCTCCGGAACGACGGCCGCGCGGTGGTGCTCGTCGGTGCCATGCGACTGGTCGTGAAGGCAAGCACACTCACGCGACTCGCCGATAACACAAAACCCGCACGCACGACACCGACACCGCGCATCGATGATCCGGATCGTGACGTGATCGGCGAGCTGGATTTGCGCGGCATGCGCGCTGATGAGGCGGAGACTGAAGTGCTCGCCGCACTCGATGGCGCCGTGATGTCGGCGCAGCCCCACCTGGCCATCATCCATGGCATGGGGACCGGGGTCTTGCGCGATGCAGTGCGACGGCTGCTCGCCTCCGACAAGCGCGTGGCCTCGTACGACTTCGCTCCGCGCACGCAGGGCGGCACCGGCGTCACGATTGCGGTGCTCCGCTGATGGGTCGCATCCCTGATGAGTTGATCGAGCAGGTGCGCGACACCGCCGATCTGCTGGAAATCGTGCAGGAGAGCGTCCAGCTCAAGCGCACCGGCAGCGATTGGCGCGGACCGTGTCCCTTCCATGGCGGCACGAACCGCAACTTCTCGGTGATCCCGCGGAAGAATCTCTACTACTGCTTCGTCTGCCATGCCTCGGGCGATGTCTTCACCTGGTACAAGGAGAAGTTCGGGCTCGACTATCCCTCGTCGGTCCGCGAGGTCGCGCGCCGATACGGCATCGTGATTCCCGAGCAGACCGAGCGGGCCGGCCCCGATCCGCGCGAGCCGCTCTACCAGGCGTGTGATGCGGCGATGCAATGGTATGCGACCCGTCTCCGGGAATCGCCCGATGCCGATCAGGCGCGTCGGTACCTGCAGGACCGTCAGATCCTGCTCGATGCGGCCGGCGAGCTCAGTCTCGGATGGGCCCCAAAGGGGGGGGGAGACTTCCTTGCGGCGATGACCACCCTCGGCATCACCGAGGCGACGCTCCAGGAGGCGGCCCTGATCATGCGCCGCGATGACGGGACGGTGGTGCCGCGATTCCGGAACCGGCTCCTGTTCCCGATTCACGACCTGCGCGGTCGTGCGGTCGGATTCGGTGGCCGCCTGCTCGGTGCAGGGGAACCGAAGTATCTCAACTCACCCGAGACACCGATCTTCCACAAGGGCGAGCAACTCTACCACATGCATGTGGCGCGGCTTGCGATTCGAAAGGCCGGACTCGCGATTCTCGTGGAGGGATATTTCGATGTGATTCGCCTCTCGCTTGCCGGGATCGATCACGTCGTGGCACCGCTCGGTACCGCACTCACTGAGCCGCAAGCCAAACTCCTCCGCCGGTATGGCGAGGAAGTCGTGCTCTGCTACGACTCCGACAAGGCCGGCCTCAAGGCGACCTTCGTTGCGGCCGATCGGATGCTCGCCGAGGGAGGCCGCGTGCGCGTGCTTACGATGCCCGATGGTGAAGACCCGGACTCGCTGGTGCAGAAGGGTGGTGCCGCGGCACTGGAGGCGTTGATCGAGGACTCCGTGGACGTGCTCGAGCGGAAGCTTCAGCTCCTCGAGGTGAAGGGGTGGTTCGCCGACATGCATCGGACCCGCGAAGCGCTCGATCGGCTGCTTCCCACCCTGCGCGCCGCGAGTGATCCGGTTACGCGCGAACTCTACGTCAGTCGCGTCGCCGAGCGCCTCGGCATTCCCCGAGATGTCGTCGCTACCGAGACGGCGGCGAGTGAACGCCGCCGGAGTGCGCCACCACAGGGCGGGGCGGATTCCCGGCCCGCTTCCCCGCGACACGAATCACCCCACGCACCACGCGAGTCGGACGATCACCTGCCGCGTGCACCCGGTTCGGAGATCGAACGGAAGTTGTTGCGGCTGCTGATCCATCACACCTCGTGGCGCAATCGGGCCCGCGAGGAGTTGCCGCCTGAGCGGTTCACGGTATCGACCTTCCGCCGAATCTTCGAGGCGCTGATGGCCCTTGAGACCGAGGCACCGGTCGGGGATGCGGTGGCACGCCTCGACGACCGCGCCCGAGGGGCGTGGGAGCGGCTGGTGAGTGACACGGCCCTGCCGCAGGATCTCGTCGCCGACCGGGAGTATGTTGGCGCGCTTGAGGCGCTCGAGGAGCGCGAACTCTTCGAGAGCATCGCCTCGGAGCCCGACACCCGGGAGCGGACCCGTCGTCGGCAGGCCCTCAGTCCCGAGGGTCGCCAGCGGTTCAGCTACTATCTTCAGGTGAAGAAGCGGGCCGCCGGCCCGGTAGTCCCCCCATACGAGGAGTAGAACCGATGCATCCTGACCTCCCCAAGTTGCTCGACGTCCAGGGGAAGGACCGTCGCCTGAGCGAGGCCGCGGCCCGTCGTGAAGCCGTCGTCGCCGACCGTGCCGCCCTCGATGCCGCGCTCGAACAGGCGAAGCATCGGATCACTCAGGCGGAGAAGTCGTTGGCTGATGCCGCCACGCGTCGTGACGAACGGGAGGTCAAGCTGGGCGCCCAGCGCGCGATGCAGGACAAGCGTCGGGCCCGGCTCGACCAGGAGCGGAGTCCGCGGGTCGCGGCCCAGCTCATGGCCGATGTCGAGATGGCCCGCGGGATCCTGGGACAAGAAGAGAGCGAGTGGCTTCGCTTCGCCGAGGATGCCACCCAGCGTGAGGCAGCAGTCGAGGCAGCGCGGACACATCTGACGGAACTCGAGGCCGATCAGGTCGAGGCGCGCGAAGCGCTCGCAGCACAGGAGTCCGAGGCCGAGACCGAATTCGAGGCAGCGAAGACCGACCGTGACGCCGCGGCCGCCGGGCTGGATCGACCGCTTCGCGCCCGATACGACCGCCTCCACCGTTCCAAGAACAGCCAAGTCCTCGTCCCGGCCGTGAATGGGACGTGCACGGCATGCTATACCTCGATCCCCAGCTCGCGGATCGGACAGCTTCAGGCCGACTGCATCCTGCTCGAGGGGTGCGAGATGTGTGGCGCCATGCTGTACCTGGAGGAGGTGCCGGCCTGACGGCGGGCCTGCACCCTCCACGCGGCGATCTCCCGCCGGTACGGTGGCGGATGGCCGCCGCACCGGACGATGCCGTTGCAGCGCAACTCGCGACGGCACTCAACCTTCCCGTCCCGCTTGCCGCCCTCCTGATTCAGCGCGGGTATGCCTCCCCCGAACTCGCGCGCGCCTTTCTGCGTCCCGATCTCACCACGCTGGGCGACCCGTTCGCACTCGCCGGGATGCGTGCGGCCGTTGACACCATCGTCGAGGTGGCACGCGCAGGCGGGCGCATACTCGTCCACGGCGACTACGATGTCGACGGACAGTGTGCATCGGCCGTGCTCATCCGTGCCCTTCGAGCCGCCAGCGTCGATGTCCACGGGTTCATCCCGGACCGACTTCGCGATGGCTATGATTTCGGGACGGCCGGGATCGCCGAAGCGGAACGCCTCGGCGCGGCGCTGATCCTGACCTGCGATTGTGGTATCACCGCGGTCGATGCGGTGGCCACCGCGAAGGCGCGTGGGTTCCGGGTGGTCGTCACCGATCATCATCTGCCCGCCGAGACGCTGCCACCCGCCGATGCCGTGATCGATCCGCAGCGCATTGATGACACGTCGGGGATGCGCATGCTGTCGGGGACCGGGGTCGCGTTCAAGTTGGTGCAGGCCATGAGTGCACCGCTGGGCGTGCCCACCAATTTCGCATGGCATCTGCTCGATCTTGTCGCGCTGGCGACGATTGCCGATGTCGTCCCGTTGGTCGGGGAGAACCGTGTGCTCGTCCGCCACGGCCTCAAGTTGCTCGCCAACTCTCGGTGGCCCGGACTCCGCGCGCTGGTCGAGACGGCCCGACTCACCGGTGGTGATCTCCGTGCCGGGCAAGTGGGCTATGTCGTCGCGCCACGACTCAACGCGGTGGGCCGACTCGCCGATGCCCGAGAGGGACTCAAGCTGCTGCTCTCGGACGACGACCAGGAGGCCGCAACGATTGCGGCCCGACTCGATGAACTCAACAACCAGCGGCAACTCCTCGATCGGGCGATTCTCGACGAGGCGCTCGCCGAAGTCGAAGCACGCTACGCCGACCCGGAAGCGCACCGTGCCATCGTGCTCAGTAGTGAAGGGTGGCATCCGGGCGTGATCGGGATCGTGGCCTCACGGATCGTCGAACGCTACGGACGCCCGACCTTCCTGATCGGTGTCGACGGCGCGCTCGGGAAGGGGAGTGGCCGCAGCATCGATCGGTTCGACCTGCACTCGGCGTTGGACGCATGTAGCGACTTGCTCGAACGATACGGCGGTCATCGCATGGCCGCCGGCCTCACCATTCGTGCCGACCAGATTGGCGCATTCCGCGAACGATTCAACGCTGTGGCGCTCGAGCGCCTTCCGCTCGAACAGGTCGGCCCTGAGCAGCGGGTCGACCTCGAGGTGGAGGCTGCCGCACTCGACGACGCGCTTGAGCGGATGGGCCGGCATCTCGAGCCGTGCGGGATGGGCAACCCGGCGCCGGTGTTCGGGCTGCGGGGTGCCCGTCTCCTCGATCAACGCACGGTGGGGAGCAATCATCTCAAGGCCCGGTTGCAGTCAGGCAGTCGTTCGCTCGATCTCATCGCTTTCGGCTGGGCCGACCGGGTGCGTGCCATGGACACGAGCACCGTCGATGTGGCACTCCGGCTCGAGCAGAACGAATGGCAGGGTCGCACCTCGTTGCAGGGCCGAGTTGTGGCGATCGCGCCGGGGTGACCCGGATCGTCAGTGGGGTCTGGGGCGGCCGCAAGCTCGCCGTGCCAAAGGATCCACGGGTGCGGCCCACCGCCGAGCGGGTGCGCGAAGCGTGGCTGTCGATCCTTGGGCCGGCGTTGCCAGGGGCGCGCGTGCTCGACCTGTTTGCAGGGAGTGGTGCCCTCGGCCTCGAGGCACTCTCGCGCGGCGCGGCCTCGGCGACGTTTGTCGAGATGGCTGCCCCGTCACTGGCCGCACTTCGGAGCAACATTGCGGCCCTCGGGGCAGAGCGTGTCACGACTGTGGTTCAGAGCGATGCCATGCGGTTTGTGACGACAATCTCAGCGGGATCCTATGACATGGTCCTCGCAGATCCGCCGTTCTCGATCGATTTCGCGCCGCGGCTGTTGGCTGCGTGGCTGGATCGTCCATTTGCGCCGCTCTGCGCCATCGAGCATGATCCACGGGTCGAGTTGGCCGCGGGAGAGACCCGCCGATGGGGCGATATCGCCGTCACCTTCCTCCGGACGCCATGATGCGGACTGCCATCTATCCCGGCTCGTTTGATCCCCC
Organism: Gemmatimonadota bacterium; assembly: GCA_039933845.1. Classification (GTDB taxonomy): domain Bacteria; phylum Gemmatimonadota; class Gemmatimonadetes; order Gemmatimonadales; family GWC2-71-9; genus Palsa-1233. Next base: position 6,122 of record JBDTNH010000072.1, on the reverse strand, counting down.
GACCAGGGGGCATGAGGATGTCGCGCGGCGCGCGCTCACCATGTGCGATCGGCTCATCATGGCGATTGCGATCAATCCCAACAAGGCGCCATTGTTCTCGGTCGAGGAGCGCCTGCGGTTGATGCAGGTGACCATGGGTGACGACGATCGGATCGTCTACGCATCGTTCTCAGGCTTGCTCGCCGACTTCGCCCGCGATCGTGGTGCCGCGCTCGTGGTGCGTGGGCTCCGTGCCGTGACCGACTTCGAGTATGAGTTCCAGATGGCGCTGATGAATCGACGCCTCAACCCTGCGCTCGAGACGGTGTTCCTGGTCCCCGCGGTGGACCTCACCTATCTGTCATCCTCGTTGGTGCGGGAGGCCGCACGGTTCGGCGGCAACCTCGACGGGTTGGTGCACCCAGAGGTTGATCGCGCGCTCGCGACCCACTACGGCCGGTGACCTTTCGTGAACGCCTGCGCGAGCGTGCCGCGGGATGCCGTGCGCGACTGATCATGCCCGAGGGCGATGACGCTCGCATTCAGGCCGCGGCCCACATCCTCCAGGAGTTGGGGATCGCGGAGGTCACCGTACTCACCGCCGAGCGTCCCCCGCTCCTCGGCGATCCGCGCACGCTCGCCGTCGGCGAGCAATTGCGCATGCGCCGCCCGCATCTGGTGAGAGATGGTGTCCATGCGCTTGAGCTGGCGATTGATCCGCTCCGTTTTGCCGCGGGACTCGTGAGCATCGACGAGATGGATGGCTGCGTGGCTGGGGCCGTGCATGAGAGTGGTGACGTGGTGCGCGCCGCACTCTGGGCAATCGGCATGCGACCCGGGGTCGGGTCGGTATCGGCCGCGATGTATCACGGCCTGCCAGATGGGCGGATCTTCACGTATACCGATGTGGCGGTGATCCCGATGCCGACACCCGATGCGCTGGCCGACGCCGCGAGTGCCGCGGTCCTGGATCGGCGCGCGCTGGTCGGCGATGAACCGATCGTGGCATTCCTCTCCTATAGCACGCTGGGGAGTGCGTCCGGGGACGAGGTCGATCGAGCCCGCGAAGGATTCGAACGCTTCCGAGCGCGACATCCCGATGTGCGCGCCGACGGCGAGCTCCAGCTCGATGCCGCGTTGGTGCCCGAGGTGGCCGCACGGAAATGCCCGGGCTCCCCCGTGGCGGGCCAGGCCAACATCCTGGTCTTCCCCTCGCTGGATGCGGCCAATATCGGCTACAAGCTCACCGAGCGCCTCGCAGGCGCCACGGCGGCGGGCCCCCTGCTGCAGGGACTCGCCCGCCCAATGTCCGACCTGTCGCGCGGCGCGTCGACCGACGATATTGTGGATGTAGCGGCGATGGTCGCCCTGCAGGCTCGTGCCACCTCCCTCCGCCTTACTCAGGAGCCGTGATACCGATGGCCATCACCACCACCACCTCGCCCAGCAATGTGACCGTCGTGACTGTCGAAGGTCAGCTGATCGTCGCGAACCGCCAGGAGCTGAAGCAGGCACTCGCCGATGCGCTCGAAGCGGGCGCCCGCAAGTTCGTGGTCGACTTCGGTCCTACGGCCTACATCGACAGCTCAGGGCTCGGCGCGCTGGTTTCGGTCAACAAGAAGGTCCGCGAGGCGGGTGGCGAGCTTCGTCTCGCCGGTCTCAACGAGGATCTCCGCTCGCTCTTCGAGCTGACCAAGCTCGATACCCTCTTCGCGATCAGCAACACCGCACCCGAAGCCCTCGAAGGGTTCTGAGGTGTCTCAGCAACTCGCCGCGGCTCGCGTGCCGAGTCCGGAGCCAGGACGTGCACGGTTTCGGCTCGTGCTTCCGTCCGAGCTCGGCCTGGTCGGCGAGGCGGTCGAAGCGGTCGTGACCTGCTGTGAATTGCCGGATGCACTCGCGCAGCGGGATCGGTTCCGACTCCGGACCGTGAGCGCGGAGGCGATCGCCAACGCCATGTGCTACGGCAACTGTGAGGATCCCGAGCGGATGGTCACCATCGACGTCGAGGTCTCCATCGCCGCGATCACGGTGCAGGTGACCGACGAAGGCGCCGGGTTCGACCCCGCCTCGGTGCCGGAAATCGTCGATGAGAAGGACTGCCACGAGGCCATCGCCGGCCGCGGCCTCTTCATGATCAGGCACCTCGCCGAGCAAGTGCGCTTCAACCGGCAAGGAAACATCATCTGGGTGACGCTCACCCGCTCCTGAGGCATCTCGACGGCATCCTGCCGTCGCTTGGTCGGCTCGCCAACGCCACGCTCCGAGTGTGGCGCCTGGATGGAGCCGACTGGTGTGTCGTGGCCGGGAGTCAGGCAGTCGGCGCGTCGCCGCACGCGGTCCCGGGGAAGGGACACACGGCCTTCGTGGCGATGCCCGATGCGACCGATCTGTGGCTCGAAGTGACACCCGATGACGGGCAGGACCCCGACCTGGCACTCCAGCGTGTGATGCCCGTTGTGCAGCAGGTGATGCACCTCGAGGGACAACTCACCCTGGTGACCGGCGAACTCGCCGCCCGCTACGAGGAGATCGACCTCATATACACGATCGGCGAGCTGCTCGGTCGCTCGCAGGACGTGGAGGACGTCGCGCGGCACATCCTCACTGAGGTTGCCTCGGTACTCGGGGCCAGACGCGCCGGTCTCCGCATGCTCGACGAGGCGACCGGCCTGCTGCATCTGGTCGCGATCGTCGGCAGTGCCATCGATGACGTCCCCGAGAGTGTGCCACTCGATTCGCCCGACGATGTGGTGGTTCCTCGGGCCGCGCGCACTCGTCGGGTCGAGACCGGGGTCCAACCCGACTGGGTCGAGGGCGAGGTGCTCGCCGTGCCCGTGCTTCACGCCACGGCCGCCGGCACCCGCGTCATCGGCACGCTCGCCCTCGCCGACCGCGAGGGGGGGGGCACATTCACCCGTGAGGAGACCAAGTTGCTCGCCGCGGTCGCGACCCAGATCGGTGCGGCGATCGAGAACACCCGGCTCGCGGCACGTGAACGCGAACAGCACGCGGTGCGGCGCGAACTAGCCCTCGCGCACGACCTCCAGCAGAAGTTGATGCCGACCGCGGCCGCCCTCGCCGGCGAGGCCGACGTGCAGGTCTACAGCGTTCCCGCCGAGTCGCTGGGTGGCGACTTCTATTCCTTCGCGCGCTACGGGGAGCGCCGCATCGGCGTCATGCTCGGCGACGTCTCCTCGCACGGCTTCTCGGCCGCGCTCATCGCCGCGCAGGTCATGGCCGCCGCCGGCATCTATGCCAACTCGGCGATCGAACCCGAGCAGACGCTCGAGTTGATCCGTGAATCCCTCGGTGACGAACTCGAACACACCGAGATGTACCTCACGGTGTTCTACGGGATTCTCGAGCCTGCGGCCAATCGCCTCACCTATTCCAATGCCGGCCACGCGCATGCCTTTCGCGTGCCACGGTTCGGTCCAGCTGCTCGCCTCTCGCCCACCGCGCCACCACTCGGACTCGTGAGTGAGGGAGAGTTCGGCCAGGAAACCGTGGCCTGGACCTTCGAGTCCGATATGCTGGTTCTCTGCACCGACGGGTTGCTCGATCAACCCAGGGCCGACGGTGATCGGTACGGTGAGGAGCGATTCATCGAGCAGCTCGAGGCCGGTCGCGCGCTCTCGCCGGCCGAGTTGCTGGCGGCGGTGCTCGCCGACATGGACGCGTTTGGCGGAACGCCGACCGACGATACCACCATCCTGATCCTCCGGATGTGAGGTGAAGGCACGCAAGGGACTGGGCCAGCACTTCCTGAAGGATCGGAACCTGCTCGAGCAGATCGCTACTGCGAGCGAGGCGGGCCCGCGTGAGGTTGTGCTCGAGATTGGTCCCGGACCGGGCGGACTCACCGCGGCGTTGCTCGACACCGGTGCCACCGTGGTCGGGGTCGAGATGGACAAGCGGATGGGAGCCGATCTGGTGCGTCGTCATAGCGGACAACCATTCGCCTTGATCGAGGGTGACGCGCTCGATCTGGCGTGGGATGAACTCGTCCGACCGTGGACAGCGATGGGCTTTCCGTGGCGGGTGGTCGGCAACATCCCGTACTACATCACGTCGCCGCTCCTGGAGCGTGCGCTCACGCCGCCGCTACCGATGTCGGTGACATTTCTGGTGCAGGAGGAGGTCGCGCGGCGACTTGTCGCGGAGCCAGGGACATCGGCATACGGCGCGCTCACGGTAGGCATCAACGCGGTGGCCGATGTCACGATGCCGATGCGCATTGGCCGCGGCTCCTTCGTGCCACCGCCCAAGGTCGATAGTGCGGTGGTGCACCTGGTGCCACGCACGGAGCCGCTGGTTACGGGCGAGGAAGTCGCTGCACTCCGGCGGCTGGTGGTGTCGCTCTTCAGCTACCGACGGAAGCGGATGCAGCGGGCGCTCCGCGAGGCACGCGGGCTAGGCGCCGAGGAAGCCGCTGCGGCGCTCGACGCGGCGGGGATCGACCCGGACGTCCGTCCGGAGGTGCTGAGACCTGAGCAATTCGTGCGATTGCTGGGAGTTGTGGGGGACTCGAGCAGCTGACCGTTGCCTCCCGCCCCCGCATGTGAAAGATTTCACGAATGCTCCCCCGGAAGATCGCCGACTCCACCGTCCGCCGCCTGGCGATCTACCTCAGATTCCTCGAAGAGTTCCAGCAGCAGGGCCGCGACACGATCAGCTCCGAAGCCCTCGCCAATCGCGCCGGCACCACCTCAGCCCAGGTGCGGAAGGATCTTTCCTTCTTTGGCTCGTTCGGGAAGCGCGGACTCGGGTACGGTGTCAACGCCCTCGCCAAGAAGCTGCATGCGATCCTCGGTCTCGACCATCGCTACCGCGTCGTGATTCTCGGTGCCGGGCGTTTGGCCGGGGCACTGGTCCAATACGCCGGCTTCAGCGCCCGTGGTTTCGAGATAGTCGCCGTGGTCGATCGCGACCCCGCCAAGATTGGCACGGTCTGGGGCAAGATCGCGGTCGAGAGTGTCGAACACCTGGAAGAAATCGTCAGACGTGAGCGGGTCGAGATTGCGATCCTGGTGACCCCGGCCGACCCGGCGCAGCAGCTCGTCGACCGACTCGTGGCGGCCGGCGTGACTGCCATCCTCAACTTTGCTCCGGTGCAACTCCATGTGCCCGAGGGCGTGGACGTGAAAAACGTGAACTTTGCCGTTGAACTCGAGACACTCTCCTACGCCCTGTCACATCGGGCCACGGCATGATTGGGATCACACCGCACCCCGGTGGCACGCTGGTCGATCAGGCGCTGGTACTGCTCAAAGCGAGGCCGCGGACCGCGACCGAACTGGCTGTTGAAGTACTCGGCCTCCCCATGGCGCCGCCGGCCGTCGCCGAACGGCTGGCCGTGGCGTTGCTGGGAGCCGACCCGCGCGTCCGGCAGCAGGCCGATGGCAAGTGGGCCGTGGTGTCCCAGGCCTCAGGCTCGCCCTTGCTTGAGGAGTGCGCCTTCGCCGTCGTCGACGTGGAAACGACTGGAATGCGTCCGACGGACGACGATCGGATCACCGAGATCGCGGTCGTGGTGGTGCAGGGTGGACGGCGCGAGTTGGTGTTTGAATCGCTCGTGAATCCTGGTCGACCCATTCCGCAGCGCATCGCCGAGCTCACGGGAATCACCTCGACGATGGTCGCCGATGCGCCGAGCTTCTCGGAAATCGCCGAGCCGCTGCTCGCGGCACTTGCCGGACGAGTGTTCGTGGCGCACAACGCGCGGTTCGACTGGGGATTTGTCGGCGCCGAGGTGCGGCGTGCACGGGATCTCGTGCTCGAGGGACCGCGGCTCTGCACGGTTCGGCTCTCCAGGCGACTGTTCCGTGGCGAGGCGAGCTACGGACTCGATAACCTCGCCAACCGATTCGGATTGGAATTCCCGTCCAGGCACCGGGCCGCAGGTGATGCCATCGTCACGGGCATGCTCCTCAATCGTTGCCTCGATGCGGCGCGTGAGCGCGGGGCGCGGACGCTCGCCGATCTCGAGACGCTTCATCAGACGCCAATGCAGGAGTTCCGCTCATGAGCCGTGTCACGACACTCAAGGTTGGATCACTCACCGTCCATGCGCTTGAGGCGGGAATCCAGAAACTCGATGGTGGGGCGATGTTCGGCGTGGTCCCGAAGCCGCTCTGGCA
>JBDTNH010000071.1:0-13046 GCA_039933845.1 Gemmatimonadota bacterium | reverse complement strand
AGCTCGGCCGGCTCAAGGACAAGGGCACCATGACGCCGCAGCAGGTGTCGCTCGCCAAGCGCGCCAACATCGACATGGCGTGCGAGGTCGCGCGCGAGTCGCGTCGCCTGCTCGGTGCCAACGGCATCCTTATCGAGTATCACTCGATGCGGCACATGGTGAACCTCGAGAGCGTGTACACGTACGAGGGCACCCACGACATGCATTCGTTGATCCTGGGGCAGGAGATCACCGGGATCGCGGCGTACTGACCTTCGAAGGAGCCACCCGACCGTGAAGATCGCAGTCTGCATCCGCCGAGTCCCCGACACCACCGCGAAGATCGCCATCGGCCCCTCGGGCACCGCGATCGATCCGGCCGGCGTCAAGTTCGTCCTCAATCCGTACGACGAGTACGCGGTCGAGGCCGCGCTCGCGCTCAAGGACGCCGCCGGTACAGGCGAGACGGTGGCGGTCGCGTTCGGTGACGACAGCGTCCAGGAGACACTCCGCACCACGCTCGCGATGGGGATCGATCGCGCGATGCACCTGCAGGGCACGCCATCCATCGACGGCCTCGCGAATGCGCGTGTCATTGCCGGAGCGCTCAAGGATGGTGGCTTCGACATGATCCTCTTCGGCAAGCTTGCTGTTGATGACTATGCGCAACAGACCGGACCGATGGTCGCCGAGCTGCTCGACTTGCCGTGTGCCACGGCGGTGACGTCGTTGAGTGTCGACGGTGGTACAGCCAAGGTCGAGCGCGAGATCGAGGGCGGCACCGAGGCAGCATCGTGTGCGTTGCCGGCGGTATTCACCTGCGACAAGGGACTCAACAATCCGCGGTTGCCGTCGCTCAAGGGGATCATGGCGGCGAAGAAGAAGCCGCTCGACATCACGCCGGTGACGGTGGGCGATGCGCAGGCATCGCTGGTTGGCCTGGCGATGCCGCCAGAGCGTCCGGCCGGTCGCATTGTCGGTGAAGGTGCCGCGGCCGTGCCGGCGCTCATCGAAGCTCTCACGTCCGAAGCGAAGGTGCTCTGATCATGGCCGCGATTCTCGCAATTCTCGAACAGCGTGACGGCGCTCTCCGGAAGGGCGCCGCCGAACTCATTGCCGCCGCACGTCAGCTTGCCGATGCCGATGGTGGAACCGTCGACGCGATCGTGTTTGGCGCCGGTGATGTCAGTGGCATCGATGGTCTCGGTGGGATGGGTGCCGATCGGGTCCTCACGGCGACGCACGCCGACTGCGCGCACTACTGCCCCGATGCGATTGTCGCGACGGTGGCATCGGTGGCCGGCGACTACCGTGCGATCCTCACCGCCGCGACCGCGACCGGCAAGGACCTGGCGCCGCGCATCGCGGCACGGATCGGGGCCGCCTGCGGCATGGATGTGACGGGTCTGGCCATGCAGGGCGGTGCCATCCGGGTCACGCGCCCGGTCTACGCCGGCAAGGCGATCCAGACACTCGACCTCGCCGGCACGCCGGTGATCGCGGTGCGTCCCTCGGCGGTCGCCGCCAATCCGACCGGCAAGGCCGGTGTCACCCAGGCAGTGACTGTGCCCTCGTACACCAAGCGGCTCACGGTGAGTGGTGTCAGCACCGCCGATCAGGGGGCCGTCGATGTCGCCGAGGCACGGGTGGTGATCGCGGGCGGGCGCGGGCTTGGTGATCCGAAGCACTTTGCATTGCTCGAGGATCTCGTGGCGGCGTTCGGTGGCGACGCCGCCGTCGGTGCCTCGCGTGCGGTGGTCGATGCCGGCTGGATCGGACACGGTCACCAGGTTGGTCAAACCGGGAAGACCGTGGCACCCGAGCTCTACTTCGCGATCGGTGTCTCGGGTGCGATTCAGCACCTCGCGGGCATGCGGACCGCCGGCACGATTGTCGCGATCAACCGCGATAAGGACGCGCCGATCTTCAAGGTGGCGGATTACGGGATCGTCGGCGACCTGTTCGAGGTGATGCCGGCGCTGACCGAGGCGGTGAAGCGGGCACGCGCCTAAGCGCGTGCCCGCCTTAGGCGCGACCGTCAGGCCGCGCTTATTTTGAGGTCGTGACCACCACCGATCGCCCGCTCGTCATCGGCACCGGCATCGCCGGCCTCTGGACCGCGTGGCGACTCGCCTCCGAGGGCCACCGGGTCCTGCTTGTCAGCAAGGCAACCCTGCAAGACTCCAACACCGCGTGGGCCCAGGGCGGCATCGCCGTCGCGATGGACGACGGCGATTCGCCCGCCCTCCATGCCGCGGACACCATCGCGGCAAGCGACGGGCTCGCCGATCCGCTCGCCGTCGATGTCCTCGTCAACGAAGGCCCGGCACGCGTCCGTGAACTGCTGGAACTCGGCGCAGTATTCGATCGCGACCCCGACGGACATCTCCGCTTCGGTCTCGAGGCGGCGCATTCTCGGCCACGTATCATCCATGCCGAAGGCGACCGCACCGGTGCGGCGCTGGTCGAGGCACTCTCGCGTGTGGTGCTCGCCGATCCGCGCATCGAGCTGCTGCAACGCACCACGGTACGACGCCTCGTGCGTCACCACGACCGCGTGGTCGGCGCCATCCTGCTGGACGACGGCGGCGAACCATTCGCCGTAAGTGCACCCGCGGTGGTGCTCGCGACCGGTGGCGTCGGGCAGCTCTTCGAGATCACCACGAATCCACCTGTCGCGACCGGTGATGGCTGGGCACTCGCGCACGCGGTGGGGGCTGAGCTCGGACATCTGGAGTTCCTCCAGTTCCACCCGACGGCACTCCGCATACCCGGCATCAACCCGGCGCCGCTGCTCACCGAGGCGCTGCGCGGCAAGGGCGCCTGGCTGGTCAATGGACGAGGCGAGCGATTCATGCTCGATATCGATCCGCGCGCCGAACTCGCGCCCCGCGACGTCGTGGCACGGGCCGTGGCGATTCGCGCGTTTCGGAAAGATGCCTGGCTCGATGCGCGGCATCTCGAAAATGTCGAGCAGGAGTTCCCGGGTGTCTCGGCGCTGCTCGCGGTGCACAACCTCTCGCTCTCGCGCGACCTCATCCCGATCGCCCCCGCGATGCATTACGCCATGGGAGGGATTCGGACCGACCTGGCCGGCCGGAGCTCGGTCCCTGGCCTCTATGCCGTGGGTGAGTGCGCCAACACCGGCGTGCACGGAGCCAATCGCCTGGCGTCCAACTCCCTGCTCGAGGGACTGGTCTTCGCGGACCGAGCCGGCCACGAGATCGATCGGGATCTGGAGAGCAGTCCCAGGCCGCCCGCCTCGATGTCACCGGCCACGAGCGACCTCGACTCGGGAACCGATCTCCTGCCGGAGGCGGTTGCACTGTTGGCCCGGATGCGCTCGATTCTCACCCGGGAAGTTGGTGTGGTCCGAACTGAGCCGGGATTGGCAGAGGCGGAGATCGCGCTGGCTGACTTGCTCGCACGGGCGCCCTCAGGGGCCTGGCACACCACCGATCAACTCCGTGTCGCCGCACTCATTGCGCGGGCGGCGAGGGGACGACGTGAATCGCGGGGCGGCCACCGACGGGCCGATTTCCCCAATCCGAAGACGAGGGGGACCGAGTGACGCAGCAACTTCCGGTGATCGACCAGCATCCCTACGACGAGGCCGCCATCCCCGCGCTCCAGGCGGAGATACGCCGGCTCGCCCTGGAACGCAACGCGACGATCCTCGCGCACAACTATCAGCGTCCCGAGGTCCAGGACGTGGCGCACTTCGTCGGCGACTCGCTCGGTCTGTCCCGACGTGCGGCAGTTGTCGAGGAGGACGTGATCGTCTTCTGCGGCGTGCACTTCATGGCCGAAACAGCCAAGGTGCTCTCACCCGACAAGACCGTTCTGCTCCCGAACCTCGAGGCCGGTTGCTCACTCGCTGATACGATCACCGCCGAGGAGGTGCGCGGCTGGCGGCGGCAGTTCCCGGACCATGTCGCGGTGGGCTATGTCAACACGACCGCCGCGGTGAAGGCGGAGCTTGACTACTGCTGCACCAGTGGGAACGTCCTCGATGTCATCGATGCGATCCCGGCCGACCGCGGCATCCTCTTTCTGCCCGACATGTTCCTCGGCGCACACGTGCGCCGGATGCGTCCGGACCGCAACGTCGAGGTCTGGATGGGTGAGTGTCATGTGCATGCCGGCATCGATATCGAGAACCTGCAGGCGGCGCGTGCCGCGAACCCCGGCAGTGAGGTGCTGGTCCACCCTGAGTGCGGCTGTGCCTCACGGTTGCTGTATCGGATGGCCGATGGCGATCTCCCGCCCGACGGCATCCACATCGCGAGCACGGAGGGGATGATCAACCTGACTCGCGAGCTTGATGCCGACACCTTCATCATCGCGACCGAGACCGGGATCATTCATCGGATGCAGCAGGCGGCTCCGGGCAAGCGGTTCGTGCCGGCGGACCGCGCCGCGGAGTGCGCGTACATGAAGACGATCTCATTGATTGACGTGCGCGATGCCCTGGTCAAATTGCAGTTCGTGATCGATGTGCCCGAGCCAATCCGTGGTCGGGCGCTGGGCGCCATCGAGCGGATGGTGGCCTTGGGTGACTGAGGCGGGCGGACTCACCGATCTCGCGAGCGATGCGATGCGCGTGGCGGCGGTGGCACTCGCCGAGGATGGCGCGGATGACATCACGTCGCGTGTCACGATCGGCGAGGGCCAGCAGGGCCGCGGCCTGCTCGAGGCACGTGAACCGATGGCGGTCGCAGGGCTCGCCTATGCCGACGCCGTGGTCGCGGCGCTGGGACTCCCGGCGGTGGAATGGCGCGTGCACGAGGGCGAGCGCCTCGAGCGTCCGCAAGTGATCGGGACCTGCGCGGGATCGCTGCGGGTGCTGCTCCGCGCCGAGCGTCCACTGCTCAATCTGTTGCAGCGAGCATGTGGTATCGCGACGATGACGGCGCGTTGTGTCGACGCCGTCGCAGGGACCGGCTGCCGGATCCTGCACACCCGAAAGACCACCCCCGGACTCCGCACTTTCGAGGTGGGCGCCGTGCTTGCTGGGGGGGGGGCATTGCACCGACTCGACCTCGTCACGGCGGTGATGGTGAAGGACAATCACTGGCAGGGTTTGGCCGCGACCGGTCGGTCCCTGGCCGAGGCGCTCTCGGCAGCACGGGCATTCGGGGTCGAGGAACTCGAGGTCGAGGTCGAGTCGCTCGATCAGCTCGAGGAGGCGTGCCGCGCCGGTGCCACGCGCCTCCTGATCGACAACCAGTCGCCGGATACCGTCGCCGAGTGGGTCGGGCTCGCCCGACGACTGCGGCCGACCATCGAGCTCGAGGCGACCGGGGGGATCACGCTTGAGACGATGGCCGCCTACGCGCGAAGCGGCGTCGACTTCATCAGCACCGGGATGCTGACGCACAGTGTGCGAAGCGCGGACCTGGGGATGGAAGTCAACTAAAGAGAGAAGGAGAGAAGGGCACTTCGCTCGGGATGACCCGCTACTGCCTTTCTCTCTTTCTCTCTTTCTCTCGTTCTCCTACCGCCCTCCGGCCGGGTGCAGCTCATCGAAGCGCCGCACCGACTCAGGGCTGATCCGCTTGTAGAGCTTGCTGCGGTCCACCTGCTCCAAGTCGGTGATCCCGGCCGCGGCCACGAGGTCGAGGAAGTCCTTCACGGTCGCGTCGTGATAGTTCTTGACGCGTTGCCACTTGTCGGCCACCACCAGACCACGGGTGAGTCGCGGGTTGTTGGTCGCCACCCCAGTCGGACAGGTGTTGAGATGACATTCGAGCGCCTGGATACAGCCGAGCGAGAGCATCATGCCGCGAGCCGATGAGCAGAGATCAGCACCGACCGCGAGGGTGTGGAAGATGTCAAACGCCGTGATCACCTTGCCGGCGGCCACCACCCGGATGTCGCTCTTGAGGTTGTAGCGCTCGAGGGTGTCCACCACGAAGACCAGGCCTTCTTCGAGCGGCATCCCCACGTGATTCGAGAAGTCGACCGGCGCCGCCCCGGTGCCCCCCTCGGCGCCATCCACTGCGATATAGTCTGGCCGGAGGCCGGACTGTTCCATCAGTTCACACAAGGTGATGAACTCTTCGCGCGAACCGATGCAGAGCTTGAAGCCGACGGGTTTGCCGTCGGCCAGGTCGCGCAGCTGATGGACGAACTCGAGCAAACCCATGGGTCCCGTGAATGCGGTGTGATAGGGCGGGGAGTCGATCTCGGTGTGGGGGACCACCCCACGGATCGCGGCGATCTCGTCGTTGTTCTTGGCGGCGGGCAGGATGCCGCCGTGCCCCGGCTTGGCGCCCTGCGAGAGCTTGAGTTCGATCATTTTCACTGTCGGTCTGAGCGCGTTCTCCCGGAACCGTTCCGCGGAGAAACCGCCTTCGGGTGACCGCGCACCGAAATAGCCGGTCCCGATCTGGAAAACGAGGTCGCCGCCCTGCAGGTGATGTGGGGAGATGCCGCCCTCTCCGGTGCAGTGGTAGAAGCCGCCCTCGCGGGCGCCGATGTTGAGGGCCATGATCGCCTGCTTGCTCAGAGAGCCGTACGACATCGCCGAGATGTTGAAGACACTCGCGTCGTAGGGCTGGGTGCAGTGCGGCCCGCCGATCCGGATGCGCGGTGATGGCGACATCACCTGGGCGGGATAGATCGAGTGCGGCAGGTAGGCATAGCCGGTCTTGAGGACGTCGAGCTCGGTACCGAACGGGTGCATCTGATGCTCACGCTTGGCTCGCGAGTAGACATAGCTCCGCTGCGTGCGATTGATCGGCGTGCCGTCCGTGGCGTTCTCGACGAAATACTGGTGCAACTCCGGGCCGATGCCCTCGAGCATGTAGCGGAAGTTGCCGATCACCGGGAAGTTGCGGCGGATGGTGTGTCCGGTCTGGAAGAAATCCCAGAGTCCCATGAGCAGCACGGGGATGATGATGAGGTAGAGCCACCACGCCGGTGCCCAGAGTATGCCGAGCAGGGCCACCACGATAATGACCACAGCGGCGATGCGGAAGAACGAACTCTTCATGGACTGGCCCCCGGGGCGCGCGTGATGTCGGTGTGGCGGGAAGGTCGAAAGCTAATCCGCCCGCCGCGGTCACTTCTCGATCGTGCGCACCAACGCCTCGCCCTGCGTCGCGTCGGCGACTGCCGTACGCAGCATCTCGTGGGCACTCGCCGGCAACCGGACCGCGAACGCCACGTGGTGGAGATAGCGTTCCTCAAGTATCTCAGCCTCGAAGCGGGGCAACAGCCGCTGAATCGCATCAATGCGTTCGTACCCGAAGATCAGCTCGAGGGTGAGCAGATCCATGCGCTCGACCGTTGTGAGCTCCCCCATGGCCAACTCCACCGTCCCGGCGTACGCCCGCGCCAGCCCGCCGGTCCCGAGCTTGATGCCGCCGAACCAACGCGTGACGACCGCGACAATCTCCCCCACCCCGGAGTGCAGCAGGATGTTGAGCATCGGCCGACCGGCCGTTCCGTGTGGCTCGCCGTCGTCGCTCATCCCGACCTGTGCGCTGGATCCCGGCGGTCCGGCGACCCACGCGGTCGCATGGTGCCGACTGTCCGGCCATCGCTCCCGGATCTCGCGGACAAAGGCCTGGGCCGCCTCGGTCGTCTCGGCGTGGGCGAGTGAGCAGACAAACCGGCTGCGGCTGATCACCTGTTCGGCCTGATGTGGGCCAGCCGGAATCCGGTATCGTGTGGGGTCATGCATCACGGGAAGTTATGTCGGGCATCTCCAGTCAGCCGTACCCGGCCCCGATGCTGGTCTATATTCAGCCATCATCAATATTCAGCCATCATCAATCGCCTGGAGCCATTCTCGTGGGTGTTGTTCTTCCGATCCGCCATCAGCCGCCCTTGCCGGCCACCCTGCTCAGCCAGGATACGCCGTCGGACGAGGCGATCGAACTCGATGTCCTCGTGGTCGGCGCTGGCCCTGCTGGGCTCGCGGCCGCCATCCAGATGGCGCGGCGTCAGCCTGACCTCGCGATTGGCGTGCTCGAGAAGGCCGCAGGGTTGGGCGAACACTCACTCTCCGGTGCGGTGCTCAACCCGGTCAGTTTGAGGGCGCTCTTCCCGGAGACGGCCGATGCCGATTTTCCATTCCGCCAATCGGTTACCGGTGAGGCCGTCTACCATCTTGGACCTGAGCGGGCGACCCGCATCCCGACCCCACCGACCATGCGGAACCACGGCAATGTCGTCGTGTCACTCTCGGAGCTGGTCCGCTGGCTCGGTGAGCAAGCCGAAGCACTCGGCATCAACATCTTCCCGGGCTTCCCGGTCGAATCGTTGCTGACCAATGGCGATCGTGTGATCGGGGTGCGCACGGTAGCAAGCGGCCTCAATCGGGACGGGACACCGGGTGAGGGGTATCAGGAGCCGACTGACCTCACCGCCAAGGTGGTGGTGCTCGCCGAAGGCACACGTGGACCGCTCGGACAGGCGTGGCGCCAGTGGCGGAAGATCGGGAGCGCCAATCCGCAGATCTTTGCGCTCGGCGTCAAGGAGGTGTGGGAGGTCAAGCAACCACTCGACCGCGTGATCCACACCCTCGGCTGGCCGCTGCCGCGCGATGTCTTCGGCGGCTCGTGGTGCTATCCCATGGGCCCAAACCAGGTCTCGATCGGCCTGGTGGCTGGGCTCGACGCCGCGGATGCCTCGCTCGACGTGCACGAGTCATTGCAGCGCATGAAGCTGCACCCGCTCTTCCGCGAGATCCTCGAGGGCGGCACGATGCTCGAGTGGGGCGCCAAGACGATTCCCGAGGGAGGCTGGTACGCGATCCCCGAACGTCTGGTCGGCGACGGGCTCGTTCAGGTTGGCGACACGGCAGGATTCGTCGATGTCCCTTCACTCAAGGGAATCCACTACGCCATCGAGTCGGGCATGCTTGCGGCCGAGGCGATCGTGGCAGCGCTCGCCGACGGTGGCGAGGCAACCGCCGACCGGTTGATGCCCTATGACGCGGCGGTGCGTGATTCGCGGATCGCCAAGGACCTCTACCGGACGCGGAACATGCGACTCGCGTTCAAGGACGGCTTCGTCACGGGGGCACTCAAGGCCGGCCTGATGACGCTGACCGGGGGCGCATTCCCGGGTGGCCGAATCGCGATGCACAAGGACGCTGACGCACCGAGGCGCGCGACCGACTCGACACCGTTCACACCGGACAATGTCCTCACCTTCAGCAAGGTGGATGCGGTATTCAAGTCGGGGAACGCCACACGAGACGACGGGCCATCGCACCTCGTGGTCGGGCAGGATATTCCGGCTGATGTCGCCAGTTTCTACGCCCACATTTGTCCGGCCGGCGTGTACGAACTGGATGGCAATCAGCTCCGGGTCAATCCGCCCAACTGCGTCGATTGCAAGGCGACGGATGTGATCGGCCCGCGTTGGCTGCCTCGCGAGGGTGGCAGCGGCCCCCGCTACCGGTTGATGTAACACGACATGCCCTTGTCCACCAATTTCCGCCATGTCTGGCAGTGGTTCACCTCTGCGTCGGACGAGACACTCGCCGATGCTGCCCGCGACGGCGAGTTGCTCGTGGCCAGGGTGCGCACGTGGCTGACGATGCTCCTGCTGCTGATCCCCGCGGTGGCGCTCACGCTGCAGCCGCGCGAGGCGCAGCACTGGGTCGGGTTTGTGGTGGCGATGATCGCTGCGCTCGCGTCGGTGTGGCTCGATCGTGCGGTCCGTCGAGGGCTCTACCGCCCGGGGCTCTCGGTGATCACGACGCTCGCCGACGTCACGATCGTGACCATGGCGCTCGCGGCGTTCTGGTTGATCGGGGTACCGATCATCACCACGAATTCGCGCGTGATTTTCGAGGCGTACTTCCTCGCGATTGCGGCGTCGTCGCTCCGGTACTCGCCACGCATCTGCACACTCGCGGGGACGGCCGCGATCCTCCAGTACCTGACGCTGTCGGTCCTCACCTGGCGGTTCGCGTCCGAGGAATCATTGGCGGTGGGTGCGCGGTCCTACGGCGACCTCGACTGGACGACTCAGTTCGCCCGGTTGATCATGCTGCTCGCCGCGACGGTGTTGGCCACCTCGATCGTCGCGCGCGCCGTCCGACTCCGGCGTCTCTCCACGTCCGACCGGCTCACCGGGCTCTTCAACCGGGCCTACATCGAGGAGTTCCTCGGCCATGAGCTGGTCCGTGCCGCGCGCGAGGCCGTGCCGCTGGCGCTGGCCATCCTCGATGTCGATCACTTCAAGCAGTTCAACGATACCCATGGTCATGCCGCGGGAGATGCCGCCCTCCGGACCACCGCGGAAGTGCTCCGAAACGGTCTCCGTCGGAGCGATGTCGTGGCGCGGTTCGGTGGTGAGGAGATTCTCATTGCGCTGCCCACCACCACGCTCCGAAGCGCCATGGAGAAACTCGACGACCTCCGCGTACGGATCGGGCTCACCGAGATCGCCTTGCCGCGCGGCGGCACCGCCCGCCTCACGGTGTCGATGGGTGTCGCGGCCCTCGAGCTCGATGGCGGCGAGCTCGCCGAACTGCTCGACGCGGCCGATGCGCGACTCTATGCCGCGAAGGCCGCAGGGCGGAACCGAATCTTTGGTCCAAGCGACATGCCCGCGGCGACGATGAACGATCAAGGATTGACGATCAACGATCAACGATGAACGATCTGTCACGCCGAACGCAGTGAGGCGGCGGAGCCGAGGGGATTGTACCAATACTGCGCTCAGCCCCCTCGCGTCGCTCGGGGTGACACCCTCCCTAATCCTTCATCTTCCCCTGCGCCACCAGCAGTTCCGCGTTCTGGATCGCGGCGCCCGCGGCGCCGCGTACCAGATTGTGGCCGAGCGCCACGAGCCGGATATCGTGGACGGGGCAGGGCCGGATCCGACCAACCGACACCGTCATCCCCCCCCCAGTGTCGCGATCGCGCCGCGGTTGCGGGCGATCATCCTCCGCGAGGACGACCACCGGTGGCTGGGGTGAGCTGGGGAGCTGTCGCGCGTCGGGGTGGCCACGGAAGGTGGCGAGCGCCTCGCGCACCTCGTCGAGCGACGCCGGTCGTTCGAGGCCGATCGACACCGAGACCAGATGACCGTCGGTCACCGCCACACGGTGTACCATGGCACTCACCGCGAACGACGCCGGGGTCACCGCCCCGTCTGCGAACTGGCCCAGGATCCGGGCGCATTCGGATTCGATCTTCGGCTCCTCGCCGCCAATGTACGGGATCACGTTATCGAGCAGATCGAGCGAGGGCACGCCGGGGTAGCCGGCGCCGCTGGCGGCCTGGAGCGTCGCCACCACGGCCGTCCGAATGCCGAACGCCTGATGGATCGGGGCGAGTGCCATCGCCAGGACGGAGGTGGAGCAGTTGGGGTTCGTGATGATCCCGCCGGTCCAGCCGCGCTCCGCACGCTGCCGGTCGAGCAACACCAGGTGATCCGCGTTGATCTCGGGAATGAGGAGCGGGACATCGGCATCCATCCGGAAGGCCGACGCATTGCTCACCACCATGACACCGGCCGTGGCGAAACGCGGCTCGAGCTCGCGCGCGACGGGCGCATCCAGCGCGCTGAAGGCTAGTCGGACACCGGGCAGTGGTTCCGCGCCCGTGAATCGAAGGACGCCCACACGGGCTGGCACTCGATTCGCTTCACGCCAACGCACCTCCTCGCCATAGGCGCGACCGATGCGCTCGGCCGAGGCCACGACCTGCGTCACCTCGAACATCGGGTGATCGGCGAGCAAGTGGAGCAACTTCTGGCCGACGGCGCCGGTGGCGCCGAGGACGGCAACGGGGATGCGAGTCATGTCGAGCAACGTAGCAACATCGCGCTGATGCGGTCTAGTCGGCTGGCGGTGACTCGCCCAGCTGCTCGCGCCGACCCCGGGCGATCGAGGCAAGGATCGCGACCGCGAGGATCCCAATGATGACCCCGAGCGAGAGCGCGGTCGGGAGGTGGACGACGCCCGAGAGGACCATCTTGGCGCCCACGAACGTCAGGATCAGTCCCACACCGGCCTGCAGGTAGAAAAAGCGGTCCAGCATTCCCGCCAGCAGGAAGAAGAGCGCCCGGAGCCCGAGGATCGCGAAGACGTTCGACGAATACACGATGAACGGATCACGGGTCACCGCGAAGATCGCCGGAATCGAGTCGATCGCGAACACCAGGTCGGTCCACTCGACCACCAGCAAGACGAGCAGGAGCGGCGTGGCGAGCCGTTTGGTCCGGGTCCGCGTCGTGAACTTGTCGCCGTCGTAGCTGTCCGAGAACGGCAGGACGCGCCTGGCCAGACGCACCAACGGGTTCTTCTCCGGTTCGACCCGGTGCGCCGCGGTGCCGCGGAACATGTTGAGGCCGGTGACGACCAGGATCGCCCCGAAGACATAGATGATCCAGTGGAACCGGTTGAGCAGCAGGGCGCCGAAAGCGATCATGATTGCCCGCATGATCAGGGCACCGAAGATGCCCCACTTGAGCACCTTGGGTTGGAGCTTGGCCGGGACGGCGAAATACTGAAAGACCAGGATGAAGACGAAGAGGTTGTCGACCGAGAGCGACAGTTCGATCAGGTAGCCGGTCACGAACTCGAGGGCGGCGTGCTGGCCCTCACGGTCCCAGAGCCAGACGGCGAAAAGGCCCGCAAGCAGGACGAGGCCGGCGCTCCAGCGTGCGGCCTCGCGGGTGGTGAGGACGTGACTCCGACGATTGAGCACGCCGAGGTCGATGATCAGCAGGACGATGATCATCCCCGTGAACCCCAGCCACACGGCGGGGTGGTGCCCGGCCACGTCCACGGCTAGCGGCCCGTGTCCATCGCCAGCAACGCGGCAACGCGTTCCTCAGTGGGCGGGTGGGTGCTCATCAGTTTCATCAGGCCGCCGCGTCCCGAGAAGGGATTCACCTGGGCCAGCGGTGCCACGGCCGCCGGCACATGCATCGGAATCTGGCGCGCCATGGCGTCCATCCGTGTCAGGGCCTGGGCCAGGGGCCGCGCCGCGCCCAAAATCTCCGCGCCGGTGCGGTCGGCCGCGAACTCACGCTGGCGGGAGATCGCGAACTGGAGGATCATCGCGATGAAGGGTGCCAGGATCGCAAAGCCG
>JBDTNH010000070.1:0-13339 GCA_039933845.1 Gemmatimonadota bacterium | reverse complement strand
AGAGCTACTCGATCTACGCCGGCGTGCAGGACGCCTTCATGCAGTGGTGGTACGGCCACAACGCCGTCGCGTTCTTCCTCACCACGCCCTTCCTCGGCCTGATGTACTACTTCATGCCGAAGGCCGCGGAAGGTCCGGTCTTCTCGTACCGCCTCTCGATCCTGCACTTCTGGTCGCTGGTGTTCCTCTACATCTGGGCCGGTCCGCATCATCTCCACTACACCGCGCTCCCCGAGTGGGCGGCAACGACGGGCATGCTCTTCTCGGTGATGCTCTGGGCACCGAGTTGGGGCGGGATGATCAATGGCCTGCTGACGCTGCGCGGCAGTTGGCACAAGGTCGTCGACGATCCGATCCTCAAATTCTTCGTGGTCGGCATCACGGCCTACGGCATGGCGACCTTCGAGGGCCCGATGCTTTCGGTCAAGAGCGTCAACGGCCTGGCGCACTACACCGACTGGATCATCGCCCACGTCCACACGGGGGCGCTCGGCTGGAACGGCTTCATGACCTTCGGGATGATCTACTGGTTGGCGCCGCGTCTCTTCCAGGTGCCGTTGTATTCGAAGAAGGCCGCGTCGATGCACTTCTGGATCGCGACCATCGGCATCATCCTGTATGTCGTGGCGATCTACAGCGCCGGTGTCACCCAGGGGCTGATGTGGCGCGCGTTCGATGAGACCGGCCGCCTCACCTATCCCGATTTTGTCGAGACGGTCGCACGGCTGATTCCGATGTACTGGGTGCGGGTGGTCGGTGGCAGCCTCTACCTCACCGGCACGTTCCTCCTCGGCTGGAACATCCTGATGACCTGGAAGCGACGTCCGGCCACCTACCAGGTGCCGGTGATCCGCGCCGCGCCGCTCGTCCCGCGTCGGGCGACCGTGGCTGAGCCGGGCCATGTGATGCACGGTGGCCTCGCGTTCCACCGTCGATGGGAGCGGATGCCGGTCCTGTTCACGGTCCTGGTCACCTTGGCCGTCGTGGTGGCCTCGCTGGCCGAGATGTTGCCGACCTTCCTGATCCGCTCGAACGTGCCGACGATCGCCTCGGTCAAGCCGTACTCGCCACTCGAATTGTATGGTCGGGACATGTACATCCGCGAAGGGTGCGTCAATTGCCACTCGCAGATGATCCGACCGCTGCGCTACGAGACGGAACGCTACGGCGAGTATTCCAAGCCAGGCGAGTCGGTCTATGATCATCCGTTCCTCTGGGGCTCGCGGCGCATCGGCCCGGACCTCGCCCGGATCGGCGGCAAGTATCCGGATCTGTGGCATGTGCGTCACTTCGCGGACCCGCGCGAGATCGCGCCGCGCTCGATCATGCCGAGCTATGCGCACTTCGCGACGACGCCGATCGACTATGACAAACTGGTGCACCGGGTCGAGGTGATGGCGATGCTGGGCGTGCCGTACGGCAAGGCGATCAACGAGGCATCGGCGATGGCCCACGAGCAGGCCCGCGCGATCGCCAGGGAGATCGAGTCCACCGGTGGGCCGGCCCGTCTCGAGGATCGCGAGATCGTTGCGATCGTGGCCTACATGCAGCGCATCGGCCGCGATATCCAGACGCCGGCGGGCGCCACGACCGGCGGCACGCCATGAGGCTGTCCGATATTGTCGGCAATGCCGGACTGTCGGGCTATGCGATCGTCGGGCTCCTGCTCTTCCTGTTCGCGTTCGTGGCGATCATCGGATGGGTCTTTCGTCCCTCCGCTCGCCAGCGCTGGCAGCAGGATGCCCAGATGCCGCTCGATGACACCACGCCCCAGCAGCCGCGCGCGCGGCGGAGCAAGCCATGAGCAAGCCGGACCACCTGATCGAGCACGAGTACGACGGCATCCAGGAGTATGACAACCCGATGCCGCGCTGGTGGGTCGCGATGTTCTGGCTCACGATCATCTTCGCGGTGCTCTACGCGTTCAACATCGGCCCGATCGGTGCCGGCAAGGGATGGATCGCCGATTATGAGGCGGACATGGCCGCCGCCGCCGCGCTCCGCCCCGACGATGGCGGTGAGGTCAATTCAGCGGCACTGCTGGCGCTGGCCACGGACCCAACCACGCTCGAGGCGGGTCACGCCGAGTTCACGAAGTACTGTACCCCCTGCCACGGGCCGGCTGGGGGGGGGATCATCGGCCCGAACCTCACCGATGATGCCTGGCTGCATGGCGGCACGATGGCGGAGATCCATGGCGTGGTTCGCGACGGCGTCCTCACCAAGGGCATGCCGGCGTGGGGCAAGCAGCTGTCGCCTGATCAGGTCGACGCGGTGGTGGCCTATGTCTGGTCGATCCATGGCACGTCGCCCGACAACCCGAAAGCGCCGCAAGGGGTCACGGTCGAGCGGTGAGTAACGCCCCGGCGGCCGCGGGCCGCGTGCTCCCGACGCTCAACGAGGACGGCAGTCGCCACTGGATCCGGCCGAAGCCCTCGCCAGGCCAGTGGTGGCGGCGGCGCCGAGTGGTGGCCTATAGCCTGATGGCGCTGTTCATCCTGCTGCCGCATCTCCGAGTTCGGGGCGCACCGGCGATCCTGCTCGACGTGCCGCGGCGCCAATTCACGATCCTCGGCACGACCTTCCTGCCGACCGACACCCTGCTGCTGATGCTCCTGCTCGGCAGTGCCATCATCGCCGTCTTCCTCTTTTCGGCGCTGTTCGGACGCGTCTGGTGCGGCTGGGCCTGCCCACAGACGGTGTATCTCGAATTTCTGTACCGCCCGATCGAACGCCTGTTCGAGGGCGGCCGAAGCGGCTCGCTCAAGATGGATCGGGCTGGCCAGCACTTCGCGCCGCGTCGCCTGCTCAAGTACGCCGTCTACCTCGCGATCTCGATGATGCTGGGGCACACCTTTCTGGCCTACTTCGTCGGGACCGAGACCCTCGCCCAATGGGTCCGCCTCTCACCGTGGCAGCATCCGACACCGTTCATCGTGATGGCCGTGACGACCGGCCTGGTGTTCACCGACTTTACCTGGTTCCGTGAGCAGACCTGCGTGATCGCCTGTCCCTACGGGCGGTGGCAATCGGTGCTGGTCGACACCCAGTCACTGGTGGTGGCGTATGACTACGGCCGTGGCGAACCGCGGGCGATGCCGAAGGCCGAGGTCCCGGATGCGGGAGATTGCATCGAGTGCTCAGCGTGCGTGACGACGTGTCCGACCGGCATCGACATCCGCAATGGTCTGCAGATGGAGTGCGTTCACTGCACCCAGTGCATGGACGCCTGTGACAGCATCATGGACAAGGTCAACAAGCCACGCGGCCTGATCCGGTACGCAACGATGGACGAGCTGGCCGGCAAGCCGAAGGCGCGATTCCGACCGCGCGTCATGATCTACCCGATCGTGCTGGCCGTCTTTCTCGGCGCGTTCGCCTGGTCACTCGGCACCCGTCCGTCGGCCGACGTCACATTGTTGCGCGGACTCGATGAGCCGTTCACCGTCGACGCCGGCGAGGTGGTCAACCAGATCCGGTTGCGCGTGGCCAATCGCAGTCGCGCCGAGCACACCTACACGATCGCACTGCTTGGATTGGATGATGACGCCCAGGTGATCGCCCCGGAGAATCCGCTCACGGTCGAGGCCGGTGGCCTCCGGACCACCAGCGTCTTCGTCCGGATGCCCGTCGGCGAGTTCCGCAGTGGCCGGCGCGACATCACCATCCGGATCTCGGCTGGCCGTTCCTTCCACCGGGACTACCCCTTCAATCTGCTCGGCCCCGTGGCAACACCGGGGGGGGGAACACCATGACCTGGATCCGGAAGGACCGCATCTGGCCGACCATCGTCACCGGCGTCCTGGTGGGCAATCTCGTGCTGGGCGTGGTGCTGGTCAGGATCGCGACCGGTGACGATCATTTCGCCGTGGAACCCGACTACTATCGGCGCGCCATCGGTTGGGACACGGTCCAGGCCCAGGCGCGCCAGAACGTGGCACTGGGCTGGCAGGTGACCGCCACCGTCGCACCGATCAGCCCGACCACGGCGACGGAGCTGAGGCTCCATCTCACCGATCGCGATGGCGTACCGGTGCGGGTCGACCAGGCACAGATCGAGGCGCGACCGATCGCCTATGCCAGTGAAGTGGTGCGAGGCACAGCGACATTGACAGCCGAGCTCGGCAGCCTGCGCGCCGTGATGCCGTTGCACCGCGTTGGGCTCTGGGAGTTCCAGGTCACGGCAACGAGTGGGAACGACCATTTCACCGAGACGCTCCGCCTCGAGCTGTCCCGGCAGCACGCCGCCCTCCTCGTCCGGGATCGCCCGGGGGACGCCGACTCAGCGCGCACCTCGCTCGGTACCCGACCGCAGTAGCATCCTGTCATGACCTGGCTGCTCGTGCCGTCGGTCCTCGTGGCCTCATTGCTCGGCAGCCTGCACTGCGCCGCCATGTGCGGCGCCTTTGCGTGCATGGCCTCCGACCGGGATGGGCAGACCGACCTCCGACTCCAGGCGCCGTATCAGGGCGGCCGATTGATCGCCTATCTGATCCTCGGCGCCCTCGCGGGATCCGCGGGTGCGGCCCTCAACACGGTCGGCTGGCGGGCAGGCCTCGCCCAGGCCGCCTCGCTCGGGATGGGGCTGTTGCTCGTCGCGTGGGGGGGGGCGAGACTCCTGCAGCTTCGTCGACAGGCCGGTCACACCTCAGCGACCACCCCGCAGTGGTGGCAGCGGATGGCCGGCGGCTGGCTCCAACGCGTCGCCGCTCTGCCACCCTCGCGTCGCGCAGCGTTGACCGGACTCGTCACCGGCCTGCTCCCGTGCGGTTGGCTCTGGGTGTTTGTCGCCGTCGCCTCCGGCACTGGGCACGCGACCTCCGGGATGCTCGTCATGGCCGTATTCTGGTTGGGGTCGGTCCCGGCGCTGGTCGGCGTGGTCATCGGCGCACGCCATCTCGGCGCACGGTGGCGACAGCGCCTGCCCACCATCAGCGCAACCTTGATCCTGACCCTTGGGATTGTCAGCCTCGCCAATCACCTGGGCTGGTTGCCGATGCCGGCCTGGATGCATCCCGGGATGCCATCCGGATTGTCGAGCGGGGAGATGCGGCATGGCTGAAGCGATCGGCGTCATCGGCCGCGCCTGCACGCACTGTGGCCTCGCGATGCCGGGAGACAACGCGGTCGACGGCGGATCGGCCTTCTGCTGCGCCGGCTGCGAGGGGGCCCATGCGATCCTGCAGGCCGGCGGACTCGATCGCTACTACCGGCTCGCCCAGCAGCGCAATCAACGTGTCGATGCAACCGGTCGGAGCTATGACGAGTTCGACCACCCCGCGTTTCACGAGCTGTATGTCACCGAGAGAGCGAAGGAGCGTGCGAGCACCGAGCTGTACCTCGAGGGGGTCCACTGTGCCAGTTGTGTCTGGCTGCTGGAACGCATCCCCATCCTCGAATCCGGCATCGTGCGCGCCGAACTCGATATGCGCCGAGCTCGACTCACGGTCGAGTGGGATCCCGGCCAGATCCCCCTCTCGCGAATCGCCAGACTGCTGGACCGGCTGGGATACGCCGCGCATCCGTTCCGCGGCGTCGCACGCGAGACGATGCGTCGGCGCGAGGATCGTCGTGCGCTCGTCCGGATCGGCGTCGCCGGCGCACTCGCGGGCAATGTCATGCTGCTCTCGTTCGCGCTTTACGCCGGTGATTTCCTCGGCATGGCCGGCGAGCATGAACAACTCTTCCGGTGGCTGGCCTTTCTCCTGACGGTCCCCGCGCTGCTGATTCCCGGGCGGGTCTTCCTCACTGGCGCGTGGGCAGCCCTTCGGTCCGGCAGCCTGCACATGGATCTCCCGATCGCCGTGGCACTGCTCGCGGCAACGATACGCGGCGGGATCAACACGATCACCGACAGCGGGCCGGTCTACTTCGATGGCGTCGCGATCCTGATCTTCCTGCTGCTGGTCGGTCGCTGGCTGCAGCAACGCGGCCAGCGCGCCGCGACCGATGCGGCGGAAATGCTGCTTTCCCTCTCACCCCAGGTCGCCACGGTCGTGCACGAGGACGGCAGCGATCGCGAACTCCCGGTGAGCGCGCTGCTCCCAGGCATGGAGGTCCGCGTGAGTGCCGGTGGCGTGGTCCCGGCCGACGGCTCGATCATCGCCGGGACGTCGAGTGTCGACACCGCATTGCTCACTGGCGAATCGCTGCCGGCCGATGTCGGGCCAGGCGACACCGTGGCGGCCGGGATGCACAACATCGCCAGCCCGCTCCTCCTCCGCGTCGATGCTGCGGGCAGTGCCAGCCGACTCGCCCGCGTGCTCGGCGAGGTCGAGGCGAGTGCCGCGCGCCGTGCCCCGGTGGTGCTGCTGGCCAACCGGCTGTCCGGTGCGTTCGTCGCTGTGGTGCTCCTCCTCGCCGCGTTCACCTTCCTGCTCTGGGTGGGCCGTGACGCGCACGCGGCGTTCGACCATGCGATCGCGCTGCTGGTCGTGACCTGCCCCTGCGCCCTCGCACTCGCCACCCCACTGGCCGTGTCGGTCGCCGTGGGGCGCGCCGCACGTGTGGGTATCCTCATCCGGGGAGGGGATGTGCTCGAGACGCTCGCACGGCCCGGAATCCTCGTGCTCGACAAGACCGGCACGCTGACCACCGGCCGCCATGAACTGATGCACTGGAGTGGTGATGACCACTGGCGCACGGCCATCCTCGCCCTCGAGAACGGCTCGACGCATCCGGTCGCGGTGGGCTTCCGACGCGCATGGCCCGCCGGTTCGCTCCCGGTGGCGACCGAAGTACGCCATCACCACGGGGGGGGGATTACCGGCACCATCGCCGGTCAGCGTCTGGCGCTCGGATCACCCGCATTCGTGCTCAGTCAGGCGCGCGATCCCGAAGATCTCGTCGCGCGCCTGGCCGCGATGCCATGGACGCCGGTGCTCCTGGCGACAAATGGCGAGGTCGTGGCCGCCGCCGCCTTCGGTGACCCGATCCGGCCCGAGAGCGCCGATGCGCTCGCGCAACTCCGGGCCGCCGGGTGGACGACGCATCTCCTCTCTGGCGATGTCTCGCAAGTGGCCGAGATGGTCGGCCGCGAGCTCGGCTTTGCTCCCAGCGAGATCCGGGGTGGCGTCACGCCCGAGGGGAAGCTCGCGATCATCGAACAACTGCGACGGGACTCGACGGGACGCGCGGTGGTGATGGTGGGAGACGGCGTCAACGATGCGGCGGCCATCGCGGCGGCGCATGTCGGCATCGGGGTCCACGGCGGGGCCGAGGTCAGTCTCGCGACCGCCGACGTCCACCTGGCCACCGCGGGATTGCTGCCGCTGGTGACGTTGATGGGTGGGGCCGTCCTGGCCTTCCGGGTCATCCGCCGGAACATGGTCTGGGCGATCCTCTACAATCTGGTCGGCGTGGCCCTCGCGATGACCGGCGTGCTCTCACCCTTGGTCGCCGCCCTGATGATGCCGGCCAGCTCGCTCACCGTGGTGGTCAGCAGTTGGTGGGGAAATGACTTCGGCGTGTCCCACCGCCAGAACGCGACCCGGGAGGACACCATGCCCCCAGTGGCCCAGGCCGCATGAGTGCGCTCTATGTGGTGATCCCGCTCGCGATCCTGATCGTCGGCCTCGCGATCGGCGCCTATGTCTGGTCGGCACGGACCGGCCAATTCGATGACCTGGAGACCCCCGCCGTCCGGATGCTCCACGACGACGACGAATGAGCCCGGACCCCCACCGTGATGGGAACCCGGGCCCAAAGAGGCGCCGGCCGGGATCGAACCGGCGAATGGAGGTTTTGCAGACCTCTGCCTTACCACTTGGCTACGGCGCCGTGGCGGGAGGATAGCCGGTAAACGAGGAACGATCAACGAGCAACGAGCTGTCACCCCGAGCGAAGCGAGGGGGGTGAACGCGGCTTTCGTACCATCCCCTCGGCTCCGCCGCCTCACTCCGTTCGGCGTGACACCCTCCTTCATCCTTCATCGTTCATCCTTCATCCTTCAGCGTCGATCGTCCACCTGCTCCGTCCCACGCAATCGCCGCTCGTGGCCGGCGAGGAGGTCGCTCCGGGTAATGATGCCCAGCAGTGCGCCGGTTTCCCGGTCGACCACGGGGAGCCGACCGACCCGTTCACGGATCATGTGGTCGGCGGCGTCACGGAGCGAGTTGCTGGCGTAAGTCACGATGGGAGATCGTGTGAGCAGGGAGCCGACCGTTGCCGCACCGGCATCCTCCCTGGCATGCGCGAGATCACGCCGGGTGACGACCCCCACCAGTCGACCAGTCGGATCGAGCACCGGGAATCCCTGATGCGCGACGTACGATGCCTCCCGCTCGAACCGTGCCCTGAACAGGTCAAGCGTTTCATCGCTGCCGACCGAGATCACCTCGCGCGTCATCGCCTCCTCGACGGGGACAAGTGCGAGGTGATCAATCGCATACTCACTCGGGATCGGCGTGCCGCGCCGGGCAAGTTTCTCGGTCATGATCGAGGTCCGCATCAAGAGGATCGAGATCAGGTACGCGGCGCTGCAACCGGCTAGCAAGGGCAGCAGCCCTGACGGTTCACGGGTCGCCTCGAAGGCAAAGATCACCGAGGCAAGCAGCGCGTGTGAGGCTCCGGCGAACACCGCTGCCATTCCAACGAGCCCCGCGACGGGGACACTGATGCCGAGCGAGGGCCAGAGCGCAGCGGCAACCGAGCCCACCAGGGCCCCGAGACCACCACCGATGATGAATAGCGGCGCCAGCGTACCGCCCGACGTGCCGCTGCCGAGATAGATCGACCAGGCAATGAACTTGAGGACGATCAGGGCAAGCAAACCCCAGCCCAGCATATCGCCGAGCAGGATGTCACGGATCACGTCGTACCCCACGCCGAGGATCCGAGGTTCGAAGTAGCCAATCAGGCCGACCGGGATGGCACCGATGGCTGGCCACCACATCCAGTGGACGGGCAGCCGCTCGAACAGGTCCTCGGCGGCGTACACCAGCTTGGTGATCCCGACCGAGGCCAGGCCGATCAGAGCGCCGATCAGGACGTACGAGACCAGCGCGCTCCACGACGGCTCGGGGAAATGCGCCATCGGGAAGACCGGGCCGCTCTCGATGATCAGGAGCCGGACGGCGGTCGCGGTCGATGCCGCGAACGCCACCGGAATGATCGAACGAGCACGGTATTCGAAGAGCAACAGCTCCACCGCGAGCAAGACCGCCGCGACCGGCGTCCCGAAGGTTGCGGCCATGCCGGCGGCGGCGCCGGCAGCGAGCAGCGTGCGACGCTCGTCGGAGGTGATCCGGAGGCGAGAGCCCAATACCGAGCCCAGCGCACCACCGGTCGCGATGATCGGCCCTTCGGCGCCGAACGGTCCACCCGTCCCGATCGCGATGGCCGCGGACAGCGGCTTGAATACCATCACGCGGAGGCCGATCCGACTCTCGCTGAAGAGCACGCGTTCCATGACTTCGGGGATACCGTGGCCACGGATGGCGGCTGAACCGTGTCGTGCCATCACGCCAACGACCAGCGCCCCGAGCACCGGCGCGATGATGACCAGAAGGCCGAGATGATCGGTGGTCGGGGGAATCAAGTGGGCATCGAGCTGGCCACGGAAGACCAGGTTGCTCACCAACGCGATCAGGGAGAGGAGCGCCTTGGCGACGATCCCGCCGAGGATACCGAGTCCGGCGGCGAGCAGTGTGATCGGGACCAGACGGCGCGAGATGGTGCGTCCACGGGGTGAGGCAGTGTAGTCCACGACGCAATTGTTGGGGATCAAGGTGCCGGGGTCAAGGCCCCAGCATCTCTCCCACCGGCTTGATCGGTTCGATCCGATCGGCCATCACCTTGAGGCAGGCCGTGAGTGGCACGGCGAGGATCGCGCCGGTGATGCCCCAGAGCCATCCCCAGAAGAGCAGGCCGCCGAAGATCGCCACCGGATTGAGCGGCAGCCGCCGCCCCATGATGGTCGGGGTGATCAGGTTGCCTTCGAGAAAGTTGACGAAGAAGAACGAACCGGCCGCGAGGAAGGCGCGGCCCGACTCGTCGAAGGAGACGAGGCCCGCCAGAAGAATGATGGCGAGGGTGACCAGCGCGCCGAGGTAGGGCACGAAGTTGAGCACGCCGGCGACGACGCCCCAGAGCGCCGGATTGGGCATCCCGTTGAGCACCATCACCCCCCACGTGACCAGCCCGAGCGCGACATTGATCGAGGTGACGGTCAGCAGGTAGCGCGACATCTGCTGCTGCATCTCCGAGATCGCCTCGGTCACCTTGGCGTGTCCGGCCTCGGGCAGCAAGTCGTCGAGTTTTTCACGGAATCGGTGGGCGGTCGCGAGCAGGAAGTACGACAGGAAGATGACCGTGACCAGGGCGCCCACGAATGAGACCGTGGTGCCTGAGAGCTTCTGGAACAGTCCTCCCGGTGCCGTCTGCCCCGTCGAGCGTTGTTGCTGACGCGTCTGCCCGGTGCCACTCTGGGCCACCTCTTCCATCTTCTTGGCCGTCGCCTGAAGCTGCTCGATCGGCTTGGTGAGCCGACGAATCTTCCGCTCGGCCTGAGAGAGTGTCTTCGGGGCGTCTTCGAGCCAGGCAGTGGCCGGGCCCGACAGCATCACGATAGTGGTCCCCACCGCACCGACCACGGCAAGCATCACCAATCCGGCCGCCACCGCATGGGGGAGCCCTCGTCGCACCAGCCACGCGACGGCCGGTGCCAGCAGCAACCCCAGCAATCCCGCCATCAGGATCGGGATGATCAGGGAGCTGCCAACCCGGAGCGCCGCG
The DNA here is from genome assembly GCA_039933845.1 of Gemmatimonadota bacterium. Lineage (GTDB taxonomy): Bacteria > Gemmatimonadota > Gemmatimonadetes > Gemmatimonadales > GWC2-71-9 > Palsa-1233. The sequence continues at coordinate 2,605 of JBDTNH010000070.1, read as the reverse complement.
ATCATGGCAAGGACAAAGAGACCGATGGTGGCCCATCGACCGGTCTGAACAACATTGAGGCGACGACCGGAAGGAGCCATGCGCGGAGTCCTGAGTGATGAGAGAGGATGAAGGCTAAACGCTCAAGGCTTGAGGCTCAACGCTTGGCGTTGAGCGTTGAGCGTTCATCGTCCATCGTCCATCCTTCATCCTTCATCCTCTACTCCGCCACCACATACGCTTCCATCGCGAAGTACTCCGCGAGGCCGAGTCGGTCGAGCAGGCCGGCGGTCTCCTTGTTGCGCGCCTCGACCCGCTGCCAAAACTCGCGTGCGTCCTGCCCGGGGAATGGCGCCGAGTCCTTCTGCGACTGATGCTTGAAGATTGCCTGGATCTTGAGCGCGAGTTCCTCCTGGGCGAGTGGCACCAGCCACGTCGCCTCGGTCACTGGCCATTCCTGCCATGCCCCACGGTAGAGCCAGACATCCGGGCGATCACTTCCCGCCGGATACGCCTCGGCTATCGCGCGATCGATCGCGTCCTTGCAGAGTCGATGCGTGCCATGGGGATCGGAGAGGTCGCCCGCGACCAGCACCAGATCGGGCTGAACGTCCTCGAGCAACTCGCGGACGATCTGCACATCAGCGGGCCCAATCGGATTCTTCTTGACCGCACCGGTCTGGTAGAATGGCAAGTCGAGGAAGCGCGCGCCTCCGCGTGAAATCCCAAGGGTCTCGATGCCACTGATCGCCTCGCCCTCGCGGATGATCCGCTTGAGGTCCTGCACCTCGGCCGAGTCGACTTGCCCGGGTGTCTTTGCCTCGAGAAATGCCCGCACGTTCGCCGTCAACGAGTCGACCTTCCGGCGTCCGAGGCGTTCGTCGGCGGCGAGACGCTCGAGGATTTCGACGTACCGAAGCACATCGTGATCGAAGACGGCGATGTTGCCGCTCGTCATGTACGCCACAACGATCCGGTTGCCGTTGAGATGCAGCTTGCGGAGGATGCCGCCGGCGGAGATCACGTCATCGTCGGGGTGCGGCGAGAAGCAGACGACGGTCTTGGCCTTCGGCAACTTGGAGCGCCCACGGATCTTGGCACCGAGGATGTTGAACACGCGGCCGTTCACGACGCCAGGCATCCCGTCGTGCCGAGCGAGCAATGCACTCAAGTGATGCTCGGCGTAGTCAACGTCGGTGAGCTTGAGGATCGCGCGGCCGGTGGTGAGCGACAACCAGACCACGGCGCGCAATTCGAGCTCATCGGTCCAGGTCACCTCGTCGAGCAGCCATGGCGTGGCGACGCGCGTCAGTTCGGCACCGGCCGCCTGATCCGCATAGATCGTCGCATTGCCATGACGCTGAAGAAAGGTCGCGGCCACAGCATGATCGATCTCACCCTCGACCGCACGCCGAAGGATGGTGGCCTTGTGCTCACCGGTGGCCAGCAGCACGATCTCACGCGCTTCGAGGATGCTCGCGACGCCCATGGTGAGCGCCTGGTGCGGGACATTCTTCTCGCCAAAGAAATCGGCGGCCGCATCGCGCCGCGTGACGGCATCAAGTGTGATGAGGCGCGTGCGTGAATCGATCCCGGAGCCGGGCTCATTGAAGCCGATATGCCCGGTCTTGCCAATGCCAAGAAGCTGGATGTCGATACCGCCGGCAGCGCGGATCCGCGCCTCGTAGTCGCGACACGCCGCGTCGACCTGCTCCTTCGAAACGTCGCCAGGCAGGACATGACACCTCGCCGGGTCGAGGTCGACCAAATCGAATAAGTGCTCCTGCATGAAGCGGCGGTAGCTGTGGATGGACATGGGGGCCATCGGCCAGTACTCATCGAGATTGAAGGTCTCGACGTTGGCGAACGAAAGCCCCTCGTCCCGATGCAGCCTGACCAACTCCCGATAGACACCGACCGGGGTCGATCCCGTCGCCAAACCGAAGACGGCCTGGCGCCCCTCGCCTGCGCGGGCCCGGATCAGGTCGGCGATCCGGCGCGCCACCCCCTCGGCGAGGGCGTCCGGGGGATCAATGATCTCGACCGGGATGCGCTCGAGACGGCGGAACGGGTCGGCGGCGTGATGGGAAGGCATCCCGGAAGATAGGGCCAGCGTTCAGCCTCCTTGCTTCGGGAAGGTCAGCTTGAGCGTCACCAGCTTGCCCGCCCGCTTCACCAGCCATTCCATCGTCGAGCCGGGGGTCCTGAGGGCGAACAGCCCCCATCCTTGCTCCGACGTGATCTCGGAGCCGCCCACCTTGAGGAGCGTGTCGCCCACGGCCACCCCCGCCCCGGCCGCCACGCTTCCCTCCGTCACCGATGCGATTTCGAACGGGACATGAAATTCGTAGTAGGGATTGTCGAGGATGCAATCCTCGCACTTGATCCCCACCCCGATGAGCTGCTGCGGTCCGTCGAGCAATTCCTTGATGTTGAGCTCGGCGTCCTGGGCGGTGAGGGTCGCTGTGGGGAGGAAGAGGGCGGCGAGGAGGAGTACACTCATGGGTCGCATGAAAAGCCTCGATCAATAGCTGGATGGTGGCGGGACGCTGGGGTACACCTCTCCAGACGCTTCGCGAGGCCGCGGGGTTGCAGCACCTACCTGGGAGTCCCTCCTTCTCGCTTC
>JBDTNH010000069.1:0-13352 GCA_039933845.1 Gemmatimonadota bacterium | reverse complement strand
CAACACCTCCTGGTCCACCATCTCCTCGGCGCTGGCGATGCGGAGCGGGTCACCGCCGACCGATCGGAGTGGCGAGATCTCCGAGCGCCCGGTCAGTCCCAGGTCCCGGAACCGGCGAGCAGTCGGCAGCACGCGTCGCTCGATCGAACCCATCGCATCGTTGTAGGCACGCACGGCGCCTTCGAGGCCGCGCCGCACCTTGATCAGATGTTCGGCGAGCGTCGCCATCCGATCATAGAGCGCGATGCCGAGGTCGCGGATCTCCTCGGCGTTCCGCGCGATGCGTTCCTGCTGCCAACCGAAGTTGACCGCCTTGAGCAGCGTGATCAGTGTGGTTGGCGAGGCCGGAATCACGCCCTTGCCGACGGCGTAGTCGAGCAGGCCCGGATCGCGCTGGCATGCGGCGGCGAAGAACGCCTCACCCGGCAGGAAGAGCACCACAAAGTCCGGTGCTTCGCTGAACTCGTTGGTGTAGTCGCGTCGACTGAGCTGCGACACATGGTTGCGCACCTGCTTGGCATGCTGATCGAGGAAGGCGTTGCGCGCCGTCTCGTTCTCCGCATTGCTGGCGTCGAGGTAGGCCGAGAGCGGTGCCTTGGCATCGACCACGACGACCTTGTTGCCGGGGAGACGAACGATCAGGTCCGGCCGCTTGGCGCCGTCGTCACCCTCGGTGGTGTGCTGGGTCGCGAAGTCACAATGCTCGAGCATGCCGGCGAGTTCGACGACCCGCTTGAGTTGCAGCTCACCCCACTGCCCGCGGCCCTGTGGCTGGCGGAGCGCCGAGACGAGTTGATGGGTCTCGGTCGCGAGGGTGTGATGCGACTCGTGCATCGTCTTGAGCATTCCCTCGAGTGCGCCGTGCGACTCCGCACGCGAGACATCGAACGCCTGCAGCTTGCTGTCGACCTGCTCGAGCCCCTTCCGGATCGGCTCAACCAGTTGTTCGACCGCCTGCTTCCGGAGTTCGAGATCGCCGCTGGCGGCGGTCTGCAGTTCGCTGAACGCCAGCTTGGCCTGCTCGATGAATGCCGCGTTGTTGGCCTGAAGGGCCTCGGCGCTCATCGCGGTGAAGGCCTCGCGCAGGTGACCGTCGTTCTCGCTCGCCGAGAGCGTGCGGTCTCGGAACCGCTCGGCGGCGCCGATCTCGGCGGTCAGGCGGGCCACGGAGCTCCGCATGGCCAGCCAGCAGATGAGTGCACCCAGAAGGAAGCCGACGGTGAGCGGGATCAGCAAGAAGGGATCGAACATGGATGCACCCGGTGACGGGGATGGCCGGAGGCCCCGCTCCCCAGGGGAGGGGAGAGGGCCGGGATCTGCCATGTAGTGTCGGATAGGGTGTAGGGGCGCAGCATGCTGCGCCCGGGAACTCAGAATTGGCGCTGGGTGAGGCGGTGGAGCATCTAGCTTTGAGGGCCAGCCGGCCCCTATCCCGGACGGCCCGGATGACCACCCGTCTCGTGACCCGCTTCCCGGGCGCGCGTGGATCGGCGCTACCGCCCAAGCACCGCCATCACCGCCGGCGATCCCTCGAGATCGGGTTCGATGGGTGATCCCGCTGCGATCAGCAGCGTTGCGACACCCGAATGGTTCTCTCGGTTGCCGCTGTGGAGCGAGCCGTGGCAGCACCAGCCGAGCGGGGTGGCGTCGTACCTGGCATCGCGAACACCGAAGAGCTGGCTGGCCGCTGGGTGTGCGAGCAACAGTGCGACGGTCTCGGGCGAGCCCTGCCACGCCGCACAGTGGAGCGCGGTGCCACCGTCGTGCCCGGGCACCATTGGGTCGAAGCCCAGTTCGAGCATCAGGGCAACCGCCTTGGCATCGGCCTGCCACGCGGCATCGGCGAGGGCGCGGTGGTCATCTGGTGTGAGTGATGCAATGAGATCCGGATGATCGCGCAGCATCGTCTTCGCTGCTGCCCCATCGCCGCGCCGACACACGAGCAGGAATCGCTGCCGGGGCGTCGCGAACTCCATCATGATGTCGAGCAGTTCGGCGTGGCCAAACTGCAGCGCGGTGTCGAGCGCCGACCGATTGCCGCCGATGGTCCAGAAATAGATGTGAAAGCTGCTCGGCGGCTGTTCCGCGTAGTGGCCCTGTCCCGTGCGCGCATCAAGCAGCGTCGGGTCGGCCGTGAGCAGTGCACGGACCGAGCCGGCGAGGCCGAGCGCCGCGGCGAGGAAGATGTCGGCGGTGGCGCCGCGCTCGACCAGGTAGGTGGCGAGGTCGTAGCGCCCCGCGTTCTTCCGGCGATCGAGCATCCATTCGGCGGCAGTGGCACGGTGGTCGACGTCGCGGGCATCGATGTCGGCACCGGCGCCCAGCAATAGATCGATGGCGGCACGCGAACGCGCGAAGTGGAGCGGTGTCTGGCCATCGCCGCCGCGTTCGTGCACGCGTTCAGGATGGTCGGCGAGCATCCGTTCGAGTAGGTCAATGCGGTCCAGGTGCGCCAAAGCACAGGCGTCGGGTTCGGCGCCAGCCGCGAGCAGCAGGTCGGCGGCGGCACCGGTCGCGGAATGCAGGGCGTGGAAGCCGCCGGCCCACCAGTTGCTGCGTTGGTTGGGGTCGGCACCGTGCGCGAGCAGGACCTTGACCATTGCCGCGTCGTTGGCGCACGCGACGATGGCTGGTGCGTCGTAGGGGAACACCGGCTGGTTGATGCGGTCCCGGAACGCTGGGAACTCGTTGAGCAGTCGGTCGACGGCTGCTGCGTCGTGACGCGCGAAGGCGTCGTGGAGTTCGGCTTCGGGGGGTGGTGGTGTGGTCATGGTCGATGCGGTCCCGGTCCAGGATCGTTGAATCCTTCTCTGGTCGGGGCCGATGCGCAATCTTTCCTGCCGGAATGCGATGGCGGGCACTCAGCCAGGAGCTATCGATGAAGGCACGGAGCAGGTGGCGCGCGAGGCGGAGAAGCGTGATGCGAGAAACGAGAAGCGAGAAGCGAGAGATGAACGATAGGCACAGGCTTGTTGGACTGGTGGGCGCCTTTGGGCTGCTGTTCGCCGGCTCAAGCACCCGCCTCCCCGCCCAAACCCCCGATCCGCGCTCGGGGCTCCTGCTCACCGCGCCGATCGCGCGCTGGGATGAGGCGATCCCAATTGGGAACGGCACCCTCGGTGCGCTCCTCTGGGGCGGCGACAGCACGCTGATCCTCTCACTCGACCGCGGCGATCTCTGGGACGAGCGCACGCCGGCGATCTTCAGCGACGCCGACTGGAACTGGAGCGCGATGCAGCGCCTGGTGCGGACCGGCAACATGGCCCGCTTTCACGAACTCTTCGACGATCCGTACGAGAAGTTCCCGTATCCGACCAAGCTGCCGGCTGGTCGCATCGAGATCACATGGCCCGGCCACCGCATCGATCGATTCGAGCTCGATCTCACGACCGCCGAGGCGCGGGCGGTGGCGGGTAAGGACGTAGCGAGGGTGTGGGCGCTGGCCGATCGCAACGTGATCCTGATCTCGTTGCCGAGCGAGGTGGAATTCAGGTACGTGCCACCGGCGGGCATCGAACGACTCGAGCCGACCGGTCCGCCAAGGGTGGTTCGCGCGGTGACTCCCACCGGGGCAACGCAGAGCATTCTCGCACACATCCTGACCGCGACCGATACCTTCTCGGTTGCCATCGATCGTGTCGGCCGACCGGGCCGTCCAACCCTCTTCGTGACGATCGAGCGCGGCACGCTCCCCGTGGCCGGAACCGAGGTGACCCGCGAGCTCTCACGTACCATCGCGCTCGGCTCCATCTCCGAGGGCACCAAGCCGCATCGCGAGTGGTGGAAGCAGTACTGGGAGACTTCCTCGGTCACCCTCCCCGACTCCGCACTCCAGGCGCACTACGATTTCGTGAAGTACCTCTACGGTAGCGCCGCTCGCCGCGGCGGCGCACCGATTCCGTTGCAGGGGCTCTGGACCGCCGACAATGGCGGATTGCCGCCGTGGAAGGGCGACTACCACAACGATCTCAACACCCAGATGACCTACCTCGCGGCCCATGTCGCCGGGCTCGATGAGCCGATGCTCGGTTGGCTCGATTACCTCGAGGCGCGCCTGCCGGTGTTCCAAACCTTCGCGCACGACTTCTACGGTGTGGACGGCGCCGTGATCCCGGGCGTGATGACGCTCTCGGGGAAGCCAATGGGTGGCTGGGGGATGTACTCGCTCAGCCCGACCAACGGTGCGTGGGTGGCGTGGTCATTCTGGAGGCAGTGGCGGATGACGCGCGACCCAGAGCTGCTCCGTGACCACAGCTATCCGTTCGTCCGGGAGATCGGCACCGCACTCGCCGCGCTGCTGGTGCCGGACAGCACCGGGCACATGGTGTTGCCACTGTCGTCGAGCCCCGAGTTCCACGACAACAGCATCGAGGCGCTTCTCTCGCCCAACTCCGGCTACGACCAGGCGCTCCTGCGCTGGTGCTTCGGCGCACTCGCTGAGATGGCGACCGAGCTCGGCAAGCTCGATGAGGCGACGAAGTGGCGTGAGACACGCGACGCACTCGGTCCGCTACTGGTTGACCCTGCGACCAACGCGCTGCTGGTCGCACGCGATGAGCCATACAGCGTATCGCATCGACACTTCAGTCATGCGATGGCGATCCACCCGCTCGGCCTGCTCTCGCCTGCCGACTCGCAGATCACGAACGCCACCCTCGACCAGATTTCAAGGTACGGCACGAGCCAGTGGACCGGCTATTCCTTCGCCTGGTTCGCCGGGATGCTCGCGCGCGCCGGTCGTGCCGACAGCGCGCTCCGCTATCTCACGGACTATCTCGCATTCACGTCGCGGAACGGCTTCCACGTGAACGGCGATCAGTCGGGTCGTGGCTTGAGTGATATGACCTATCGGCCGTTCACGCTCGAGGGGAATTTCCTGGCGATGGATGCGATCCACGAGATGCTGCTGCGCTCGGATGGCACCACGATCACACTCTTCCCCGCGACACCCGATGCATGGAGCGATGTCTCGTTCACGAACCTGCGTGCCGACGGCGGCTATGTCGTGAGCGCAGAACGCCACAATGGCCGGATCACGGCCGTGATCCGGTCACGTGACGGAAAGGTGTGGCGGGTGAAGGACCCGGTGGGTGGGCGGGTCAGGCCGTGATGCGAGAAGCGAGAAGCGAGAAGCGAGAGACGGTGTCACGCTGAACGTAGTGAAGCGGTGAAGCTCTGCGTATCACTGTGACGGGCCAGTTGCGCAGTAGACGCCGAGTCCCGCCCCTTAGCTGCGTTCGGCGTGACAGGCTTTTCTCGCTCCTCGTCTCTCGCTTCTCGCTTCTCGCCTCTCGTTCGCCCTACTTCGGCTCCAACGCCTGCGTGATCCGCGCGGCCAAATCCTCGAGATGCGCGCGCGTCGGGGCGTCGCCACCACGGCCGAGCCGACTCTTGATTGAGGCCTGCAGTGTCCGCAGTTCCTGACGTGCCAGCGGGCGTGCCTCTGCGGTGCTCGCATCGGCGCCGCGCGCTGCCGTTGCCGGCGCCGACACTGCAGTGGCCAGCGCAATCAGCCGCTCGACATGGGCACGCTGCAACTGGCGTCGCCACGGATCGATCGCACCCCGACCGTCGAGCTCACCCCAGATTGCGGCACGCACATCCGCGAGCATCGCCGCCGGTGTGTAGGTCGGTCCATCGGCATAGAGCCCGACTTCCACCATCCGCTGGATGCGAGTGGCATCGACCACACGGCTGAGCGCGCTCGTCTGTGCCTGACGGACACGATCCATCGCACCGACGCCCTCGATCCGACGCAACACATCCGACTCGACCATCCAGGTTGGCGTCGTGAACACCTCATCGGCCAGGAACTTGACCGCGCGACGCTGATTCTCTGCGCTCACCGGCACGTACACCGGGCCGGCCTGGTCGGTCGACTTCGCGGTGCGTTCGATGCCACCGACCATCGTGAGCACATGACCGACATAGCGAGCATAGCTCGATACCAGCTCGCCGTAGAGCTCCTCGAGGTCGTCCCAGTTCTCGCCCGGCGTGGCGGTCCAGCCCGGAAGCTCTGGCAGCACGCGCTTCAGGTTCATGATGCCGTAGGTCGAGGCCATCACCGGATCGCCGCCGATGTCCTCGGTCTGCGCCCGTGGATCCATGCCGTCGCCACCGTAGAAGCGATAGCGCGGATCATTCGACTTCTCCGTGATCCAGCGATCGAGGGTCGGCGCCTCGGCCTTGGCGGTCGGTGTCGGGATCAGTCGGTAACCCCAGTTGATCGCGTACTTGTCGTACGGCCCGATCTTCCGGATGAACCGTGTCACGCCATCGCCCGGCTGCGCGATGTAGTTCTGACGCGCGTAGTCCATGATCGATGGTGCCACGCCGTACTCGCTGGTGAACGACGGGCTCCGGAGCGAATCAACCGGGAACGACGATGACGCGATCATGTTGTGCGGCAGGCCGAGCGCGTGGCCGATCTCGTGCGCGATGACCTGACGAACGGTCTCGCCGATCAGGTCGTGCTCGATGTCGAGTGAACGCGCACCCGGGTTCGCCGCGCCGGTCTCGACCATCAGGCGGTTGCGGTACGAGCGCAGATGGTTGTGATACCAGATGATATCGCTCTCGATGATCTCGCCGGTGCGCGGGTCGGCGACACTCGGCCCCATCGCGTTCCGGGTCATGTTCGCGATGTAGCGCACGGTCGAATAGCGGACGTCATCGGGATCGAACTCGGGATCTTCGGCCTTGGTCGGCGGATCCTTGGCGACGATCGCGTGCTTGAACCCGCCGGCCTCGAACGCCTGATTCCAGTCCTCGACGCCCTGGCGGATATAGGGACGCCACTCGGTCGGGGTGCCCGGGTCGAGATAGAAGACGATCTGCTTGATCGGCTCGGTCAGTTCCCCGCGTGCATAGGCCGCGGGATCCTTGGGCTCGAGGCGCCACCGCTGGATCAGGGTGCGCTCATCAGCCTTGAGCGCCTTGGAGCCGAAGTCGATCTGTCGGAGCGAGAACCAACCCACACGCTCGTCGGCGAACCGGGGCCGCATCGGTTCACGCGGCAAGAGCACCAGCGACTGCGCCGTGTTGATCGAGATGGTGTTGGTGCTCCGCTGTGACGGCGGCTCGGCGGCGTCGAAGGTCTGGATCTGGCGCACTTCGAGGTTTTGCGGAAACGACTTCACGCTCTCGACGAAGGAGCGGGCCGGATCCATGCGGCGGACCTTGAACTGGGTCCGGAGTCCGGCTTCCAGGCCACTAATGGCCGCAACATCGCCATCGAGGAATGCGGTCACATCAATGACGCTGGCTGTCGAATCGGGGGTGCGGGCCTTGAGGTCGAACGCCTGAACGATCGGGGCGAAGGTGTTGGCGGCCACCGACTTGGCAATCGGCAGCGTGCTATCGGCGATATACCGAGTGCCCTCGCTCCGGAGCAGGATCCGGTCGCCATCGCGCTGGAATCGGACCAGGTACTCATTGATGTTCGAGCCGGCGTTGGTGAACCCCGAGAGGTCCTCCGCCGAGGCGGCGATCCGGGTGAGCCAGAGCATGTCGCGGCCGAGCAGCGAGTCGGGGATCTCCCAATAGATCTTCTTGTCGCCCTGGCGCACCACGAAGAGGCCGCTGTCGGTGGTCGCCATGGCGGGTATCACCTTGGCATAGGGCTGTGGTCCGCTCGACTTGGAGTCGGCGGCTTTCGAGGCGGTGGTATCACTGGAGGCTCGGGTCGGCACGGCGCGGATCGTGGCGCTGTTGCCCGCGCAACCGGCGAGGATGGCCGACACGGTGAGTGGTGCCATGAGGCGTCGAAGCATTGGGCAGATCGCTTGGCTTGGGGAGGGAGTGGTTCGGACCCTCCGAATGTAAGGCCGACTTGCCGAATCCGGATCCCCGCCACAACCTCTCTGTCGCCCCTCCACCTGTCAGCCTGGAGTCTCGATGCCCAAGGTCAACCTGCTCGCCGTCCTGCTCGCTGCCCTCTCCGCCTTCATGATCGGTGGGATTTGGTATGGCCCGCTCTTTGGCAAGGCGTGGATGCATGCCCACGATTTCACGGAGGCAGAGCTTCGTGAGGGATCCAATCCTGCCAAGACCTATGGGATCACCTTCCTGCTCGCGCTGCTGACTTCGTGGACGTTCGCGATCTTCCTCGGTCCGGGGATCGGTCTGAGCACGGGCGGTACCTACGGCCTGATCGCGGGCTTTGCCTGGGTCAGTGCCTCCCTCGCAACGAATTACCAGTTCGAGCGCACCAGCAATACCCTGCTCTGGATCAACGGTGGCTACCACACGATCCGTTTCGCCGTGATGGGCGCGATCCTGGGGGCGATGGCGTAGAAAGCGAGAAAGCGAGAAGGAGAGAAAGCGAGAAGGCTGCCGAGCCGCGGCCGTGTGGCCGCGGATTGGTGGGCGACGCGGAGGATCTGCTTTCTCGCCTTCTCGCTTTCTCGCCTTCTCGCTTTCTTTACGCATGTCCCCCACCCGTCTTCTCGCGTTGTGGGGCCGGCTCTCTCGCTGGCCTGGCGGTCGCTGGCTCTTTGCGCGACTGCTCGGTCGAGCGGTGCCCTACACCGGCTCGATCGGGGCCCGGATCGAGGCACTCGCTCCCGGCAGTGCCACGGTCACGCTCCGGGACCGTCGTGCCGTTCGCAATCATCTCGGCAGCATACATGCGATCGCGCTCGCGAACCTGGCCGAGGTGGCGAGCGGGTTGGCGATGCTTGCGGCACTCGAGCCTGGGGTGCGCGGGATCGTCACACGGATCGAGATCAGCTACCTCAAGAAGGCACGTGGCACGCTCACGGCGACGGGCAGTGCGGCACCGGGGAAGGTCACTGAGTCGGTCGAGAGCCTGGCGCATGCCACGATAGTGGATGCAACGGGCGAAGTGGTCGCGGAGACGACGGTCACGTGGACACTGGACGTGTCGCGGTGAGTACGCCGACCAAACCGCGGCCTGACGGCCGCGGCTCGGCTGATGGCCGCGGCTCGGCAGGCTCGGCCGAGTTCCTGCGGAACTCAGCTGCGACCCTGCCGCTGATCGGTGGCCCGATGTATCCGTGCAGCAATCCGGAATTGGTTGCTGCGATATCGGCGACCGGTGCGATCGGGGTCGTGCAACCGTTGGCGCTGACCTACGTGCATGGCTGGAAATACCGGGAGGGACTTCGGCACATCCGGTCGCTGACCGATCGTCCGATCGGCCTGAACGTCCTGATCGAGGGAAAGTCGAAGGCGTACCGCAGTCGGATGGAGGAATGGATCACCATCTCGCTCGAGGAGGGGATCCGATTCTTCATCACGTCGCTCGGCAATCCCCGTTGGGTGGTCGACATGGTGGGCCCCTCGGGTGGCGTCGTCTATCACGATGTCACCGAGGCGAAGTGGGCGGAGAAGGGGCTGGCGGGTGGCGCAAGCGGGCTGATCGCGGTAAATCGGCGCGCTGGTGGCCACGCCGGTGGCAAGAGCGCCGAGGCGCTGTACAAGGATCTCGAGCGCTTCGAGGTACCGGTGGTCGGCGCGGGTGGTGTCGGCAATGCGGCAGAGTTCCGCGCGATGCTCGACCTGGGATATGCCGCCGTGCAGTGCGGCACGCGGTTCATCGCGACGACGGAATGCACGGCCTCGCCAGAATACAAGGCCGCGATCGTGGCGGCCGGCGAATCGGATATCGTGCTGTCGGAGCGGCTCACCGGCGTACCGGTGGCGGTCATCAACACGCCGTATATCCAGCGGATGGGGACCCGGGCCGGTCCGCTCGCGCGTCGATTGTTACGCGGTCGCCGGACCAAGCACTGGATGCGGACCATCTATGCGCTCCGGTCGTTGCGATCGCTCAAGAAGTCACTCGCCGACCGAAGCGGTCGGGCCGAGTACTGGCAGGCGGGCCGGTCGGTAGAGGAAATTGACCAGATTGAGCCAGTGGCCACCATCGTGGACCGCTTCCGGTCTGCCCTGCCTGTGGGCTAGCCACTTACCCCCCGCAGGCTTCGGGTCCATACTTCGGTACGCGGTTTGGACCGCTCCCCCGCCTAATCCAGTCACGAGGTCCTCGGCATGCTTCCCAGCTCCGTTCGGTCCTTCGCTTTGTCCATCGCCCTGCTGGTCGGCGCCGTCTCGACGGTGGCTGCGCAGGGGACCTCCACCATCACCGGTCGGGTGAGCCGAGTCGGCGACGGCGAGCTGCTTGCCGGCGTCCAGATCACGGTCCAAGGGACCGGCATCGCTGCCGCGACAAACTATCAAGGTCGCTATACGATCTCGCGAGTGCCCGATGGCGCCCAGGTGATCGTCTTCCGATGGCTCGGCTATGCACCGGTCGAGCGACAGGTCACCGTCTCGGGCGACATGACGCTCGATGTCGAGTTGCAGCCGCAGCCGGTGTCGCTCGCGGACATCCAGGTTTCCGCTGCATCACGCGAGCCGGAGCGGATCGTCGAGGCGCCCGCCTCTATCACCTATATCGATCCGCGCGTACTCCAGACGACCGCGCCGACGGGTCAGGCCCCGCTGGCGCTCGCCCAGGCACCGGGCGTCGACCTCGTGCAGAGTGGCGTCAACGACTTCAACATCAATGCTCGCGGATTCAACTCGTCGCTCAATCGTCGGGTGCTGACACTGCTCGATGGCCGCGATCTGGCGATCGTCTTCCTCGGCTCACAGGAATGGAACACGCTGCCGGTGGCACTCGACGAACTGGCCAGCATGGAGCTGGTCCGCGGCCCCGGGTCGGCACTCTACGGCGCCAACGCGTTCGCCGGCGTGATCAACATGACCACGCTGTCGCCGCGCGAATCGCCCGGTGGCAAGATCTCGATCTCCGGTGGTGAGCTCAATTCGTACAAGGCCGATGGTCGTTGGGCCGGATTATTCAGCGAGGGACGGTTCGGGCTGCGCGTGAACGGTGGCTATTCGAGCAACGACACCTGGTCGCGCTCGCGGACGCTCGCCAACCGGACCGCACTGCAGGATGAATACGCTCCGGCGATCGCGGGGACCGATATCACCGTTGGTCTGGCCACTCCGGAAGTGCGCGCCCTGATTGGCCAGACATGTGGCGGCACAGGAGAGCTCTGTGCCGGTGCCGTCCGGACGCCGGAAGGTGATCGAGCACCGCTCACCGCAGCGTATGGGTCGGCACGGCTTGACTACTACCTGAACAACGGCGGTGCGCTGACCTTTGAGGGTGGTGCGTCGCAGGCACAGAACGAGGTGTTGGTGACCGGGGTTGGCCGGATCCAGGTCGCCAAGGGTTTCAAGCCGTATGGTCGAGTGGCGTACAACAGCGAGCATCTGAACATCTTCGGGTATTGGAACCACCGTGAGTCGAAGGAGCCGCAGTACAACCTCTCCACGGGCGCTCGACTGTTCGAGACGTCCGACATCAGGCATGTCGAGGCGCAAGGGAATAACGGCTTCATGGATGGGCGCGGTCGGGCGATCGTTGGCGCATCATTCCGGCAGTACAATGTCAACACCGACGGGTCGCTGATGCGTCTTGAGGACGACGATCGTTCGGACAAGGTCTATTCCGCGTACACGCAGCTCGAGTATCGGGTGACCGACATGGTGCGGCTGGTCGGTGCTGCTCGGCTCGACAAGGGTGATCTCTTCGCGAGACAGTTCTCGCCGAAGGCTGGCATCGTCTTCTCGCCCAACGAGAACCACTCGTTCCGATTCACGGTCAATAAGGCATTCCAGACGCCGAACTATTCGGAGTTCTTCCTCCGCGCCGCGGCCGGTGCACCGCTCAACTTCTCGGCGCTCGAGGCAGGGCTGCGGGCCAACGCTCAACTCGGTCCGGCGCTCGCCGGCGTACCGAACGGCCAGCTGTTCACCAACACCGCAGCCGTGCCGGTGTTCGCCCGGGGCAACGCCGCTCTCGATGTCGAGAAGACGCTGGGCTACGAGCTTGGGTGGAAGGGTGCTCTCACGCCGCGGGTCTACGTGACGGTCGATGCCTATCTCAACAACATCAAGGACTTCGTCACCGATCTGCTCCCGGGCGTCAATCCCGCGTTCCCGTTCTGGACGGCGCCCGATGCGGTGCCCGAGCAGGCCCGGGCAGCTTTGGAGGGTGCGGCCAAGTCGCTGCTCGGATCCAATCCCGCGACTGCCCTCGCTGCTGCTGGGCTCACCCGCACGGAGGACGGCAATACCGCTGTCGTACTGTCGTATACCAACGAGGGTGATGTCGATCAGAAGGGAGTCGACATCGGTCTTGGCTTCCAGCTCACTGATGAACTGCGCGTCGACGGCACCTTCTCGTACTTCGACTTCACGGTGAACAGTCAGAATGCCGGCGACAAGCTCCTCCCCAACACACCGAAGCAGAAGGGCACCGTGAGCCTGACCTATCAGGGGACGCGGAACGGTTTCGATGCGAACGTCTCGCTCCGGGCCGTCGCCTCGTACGACTGGGCGGCTGGGGTGCTCGCTGGCAAGGTGCCCAGCAGCGAATGGGTCAATGCCTCGGTCGGGTACAAGGTTTCCTCCAACTTCCGAGTCTTCGCTGTGGGCACCAACATCTTCGATCAGCAGCGGTACCAGCTGTTCGGCGGCTCGGTGATCGGCCGACGGGTGCTGGGTGGATTGACGACCACGTTCTAATGCGGCCGAGCCGCGGGCGTGAGCCCGCGGTTTGGTTCGTCAATCGTTGAGCATCGCCGAGCCGCGGGCATCAGCCCGCGGTTTGGTTCGCGCCGCGGAGGGCCCGCGAGATTGCTTCGGGCCCTTTGGGCCCTCGCAATGACAGCAGTAAGTTGTCCCTCCCATGCCGACCCCGCTTCTGCTGCCATCGCCGGTGGCCCTCCCTGTCGGCGACACGCCGTCGCTTTGGCGGCTCGCCGAGGTCGAGGGGCCTAGGGACGCGATCCGCGACATCGTGGTGGCGACACCGCCGGGATATGGCCAGGATCCCGACCGCCGCTATCCGGTGGTCTACCTCCAGGACGGTCAGAACCTCTTCGACCCGGCGACCAGCTTCGTGGGGCATTGGGGATTGCTCGAAACGCTTGCCGAGCGGGGCGTCACGCATCCAGTGATCATCGTGGGGATCCCGAACCTGGGGCAGGGTCGGCTCAAGGAATACTCGCCGTTCGACGACGCGGTGCGCGGCATCGGCGAGGGCGTTGGCTACCTCAAGTGGCTCACCGGCACCGTCAAGCCATTGATCGATACCACCTTCCGGACGCTGCCCGAGCGCGAGCACACCGCCGTCGGTGGCTCGTCGATGGGTGGACTCTTCTCGCTCTATGCCATCCTCGGTGCGGCCGCCACGTTCGGGAGTGCGTGGGTGATGAGTCCGGCGCTCTGGTACGCCGACGGTGCGGTGTTCAGGTGGCTGCGTCGGCAGCCGGCGCCGACCGGCCGGATCTGGCTCGACGTCGGTGTCG
>JBDTNH010000068.1:0-13445 GCA_039933845.1 Gemmatimonadota bacterium | reverse complement strand
GTGCCCATCACGCAACTCGATGATGTGCTCCTGGAGGCAGAGTTCCTGGTACTTGTGGTGCCTCACGCCGACGACACGGTCGGTTTGCTGGATCGACGACGGATCGGGTTGTTGCCTCGCGGCAGCGTCGTGATCAACATCGGTCGCGGTGCGTTGATTGACGAGCCCGCTCTGATCGATGCACTCACGAGCGGCCACCTGGGCGGGGCCGGGCTCGATGTCTTCGAGGAGGAGCCACTACCGAGCACCAGTCCACTCTGGCAGATGCCCAATGTGATCGTCAGTCCACACTCGGCTGGCACGAGCGACCGCGAGAACGCGCGACTCCTCGATCTTTTTGTCGACAATCTCGGACGTTGGCAGCGCGGCGAAACGCTCCGCAACGTGCTCGATCCGGCCGCCATTCTGGAAACACCCACCCAGGCCGGCGAGGCAGCGAGCTGATGGCGAGCCCACGGGCCGCCCCGCACTCGCGGTGCTCGTCCGGGGCATGGCCCGGGCTCGGCACAGAGGGCGGGTAAACCCGCCTTGCTCCGCTCGGAGAGGCAAATCGTTGAGCTCGCCCACTTGGCCCCCGACCCACGGGCCGCCCGGGCTCCTTGCGAATCCAACCAAACCGCGGCCTGATGGCCGCGGCTCGGCTCGGCACAGAGGACGGGTAAACCCGCCGTGCTCCGAGAATCTTTCACACCACGAAGCTTGCCCACATGGCCCGGTATTACCGGGCCTCAGTGCCGAGAAGTCGCTTTAGCGACTGGCACCGGGCCTCAGTGCCGAGAAGTCGCTTCAGCGACTGGCGCCGGGCACGTCCACATGCATCGTCAGCATCATCCCCGCACCGAGGTGCTCGGCGATGTGGCAGTGCAGCATCCATGCTCCCACGTTCGACGCGTCGATCAGCAGGTCGACCGTGCTGCCCACCGGGATCAGCACGGTGTCCTTCCAGACCAGGTTCGTCGTGGCCACGCCGTCGCGCGAGACGACCAGCATCCGCTGACCATGCAAGTGCATTGGATGCTGCATCGGATGGAACGACTTCGGATCGTTGAAGATCCGGAGCTTGACCACCGACCCCGCTGCCACATGCCAGTCGATCGCCTCGTTCTCCAGGCCACTGTCGTCGTCGCGAAGGATCCAGCGCACCTGCTTGCCCGTCGAGAGCCAGTTCATTTCGGGCATGCCATCGACCCACTCGACCGGGTGGAAATAGGCGGTGTCGATACTCATGAACTGGACCGTCGCGAGCGGCAACGCGGTGGTGGCGACCGTGAGGGTGATGCGCTTGTCGGGTGCCGTGTCGAAATAGCGACGGAACCGCTCGATGTCGGCGCTGACGGTGGCATTCATGCGCAGGGAGTCGAACGCGGCGGCGTAATCGGGTGTCGCGGCCGCACGGTCGACCGTGACCCACCCCAGGGTGTCGACGTGCGCGACGAACTCGCCCATGTAGTGGTCGATCGCCTGGACCCGGTTGAGCAGCGGCACGCGGCCCGGCCGATCGAACCGTGTCTCGATCACGTAGCGTTCGGCCGGCGCCAGCACCACGCTCGTCACCCGCTCCTCGCGCTCGAAGCGGCTCACGTCCGAGGCGAGCACCTTCATCGGGGCATCGCCGAACGAGAGGTTCCACGTCCGCGAGCTTGCCACGTTGGTGAGATGGAAGCGCACCACCTCGCCCCGCTTCACGTGGAGGTCGTAGCCGGGCTCCCCGTTCACCAGCGGCACATTGCCCACCCGGCCCATCAACACGAAGTCGGGCGACTCCCGACCGAACGGGATCAGGGTGTCGGCGTGGATCAGCAGGTCGCTCAACATCAGCGCCTGCTCGCTGTTGGCCGATGAGTAGTAGGCGGGGTCGGGGCTGTCGACCAGCATGTTGCCGTAGAGCCCAAGCGCCTGCTCGATATCCTCTCGCACGTGGGGGTGATACCAGTAGATGCCGGCATCCGGAAAGTGCACCGTGTAGGTAAAACTCCCGCCCGGCTCGACGGCGTCCTGTGTCACTCCCGGCACCCCATCGGATCCATTGTCCAACCGGACACCGTGCCAGTGCACCGTGCTCGGCAGGTCGATCCGGTTGTGGAACCGCACCGTGATCGTCGCGTTCTGGGGGACCCGGATCAGCGGACCCGGGACCTGCCCGTTGAATCCGTACATCACGAAGCTGTTGCCGCGGATCACGCGGCGGAGCAGCCCCGCCGTCAGGTCGAGTGTGTCGCCGTCGGCCAATGGCGTGATCCGGGATGGGACAGCCAGCGGCACCGAACCGGGTTCGATGCCCCCCCCCGGAAGGAACGGCGCGACCGGTGGCAACAACCCCACGAGCCCGGGGAGCATCACCATCCCCGGTGGCATCGGGATCGGCATCGACATCGTGCTGTCGCGGTCCATCACCATGTCCGACATGTCGTGCTGCATCGGTGGCGGGTCCTGTGCCACGAGTGGCGTGGCACCCGCCATGGCGATGAACAGCGTCCCGATCAAGGCCGGCGTCATTGCGAGATGCCGCGGAACATCGGATGCGTCATGAAGGTCTGCAGCCACCCGCTGGGCGAGGTGCCGTGCATCACGGTCGGTCCGCTGTGGTCGGTCGGCATGCTATCGGGTTCTGCCGTGATCACCAGCAGGAACTTGTTGCGCGAGGCCTCGCCCACGGTGGTGCTCCCGTTGGCGACCGCGCCGAGCCGGTGCCAGGTGGCGAGATCGGTCGACACTTCCCACGCGACATAGGCGTGGTACTCGCCGAGCGAGGTCGGGTGGGGAAGTCCGGAAAGCGTGATCCGGATGTCATAGCGGTGACGGCCATCGACCGTCACCGCCACGCCGAAGGGCGAGCTCGCGAACAGCAGTCGCGCCTCGCCCACGGCGGTCGGGACCTTGGGCCCCGGAAGGAGGGGGATATCGAACGGCCCGCTCGCCGCCGTGCCGACGCCCGCGAGGAGCGTGACGAGCAGGCACGGTGCGAGGAACGCGCGGCGCGGATCCGGCACTCAGGTTACCGCGGTGCCGGTCCGTGATCCCAGTCCTGCACGCTGGAGATGTTCGGCATGCCGATGTCCTTGCCGTTCCAGCCGTCGAACCCCTTCATGCGGAACAGCCAGAGCCCGGTGCGCATGTCGCTCAGGACGATCAATCCATCGGCGTTCCGGACATCGACCCCGAAGGCGCCCTGCTCGACGCTGGTGGTGCTCTCCCAGCCGGCATCCGGGTTGCCGCCGAAACCGTGTTCGTGGGTGCACTGGCAGGTGTAGAACCAGCCGTCGGTCTTCGGATCCTTGGGGTTCTTGAGATCGAATACAAACAAACCGTCCTCATAGCCCGACACGAAGACAAACGGCCAGCGCACTTCGTGGTTGTGCGACAGGTCCCGCCAGTCGGCGGTCCACCCCGAGATCGGTAGGTCGAGGTTCTGGCGCGTGTCGTCCTGCCCTTCCTTGAGGTCCCAGATCCGGAGCGGCGTGTACTGGTACTCGGTTTCGGTGACGGCGTAGTTGCCGTCGGGCGATGGCGTGAAGGTGTGCGCGATGTCGAAGCCGAGTCCGGTGATCGTGAAGAGTTGGACGGGCGCCTCGGGCTTGGTGACGTCCCAGGCCGAATAGCCGCCGAGCCCTGCGCCGTAGAACACGTCGCGATGGCGGCCGACGTCGTAGCCGACATAGAAGTCGTGGTATCCGCCGGCGCCGATCTGGCGGAACGGCGTCGGATTGGGGACATCGCCCACGATCGAGCTCGCGGGGTCGCCACCGGCCACGATCTTGGCGAGGTCGTAGACGATGGCCTTCGACTCACCAACGGTGGCGAAGTAGAGCACGCGGCCATCGGAATGCTTGTAGGCAAAGGTGTTGTGAAAGCCACCCGGCGATGCGGGATAGCGGATCCGGGCGACCTCCTTGACCTTGGAGGCGTCGGGCAATCCGGTCACGTCGAAGACGATCGCGCCGAGATCGGTGTCGGGGCTGCCTTGCATGAACTGGAACGACTGCGCGAAGTAGTAGCGAGTCCCGATCTTGAAGTACTTGCCATCCATAGCGCCGATGCCGCGATGCAACTCCGGGTTCTCGATGCTCCAGTCGAGCAGCATCTTCGGGTGGGCGGGATCCTTGATGTCGTAGATCTGGAAATTGTTGTTCACGAAGCCGGAGAGGTAGACATACGGCCGGGCCATCTCCTCCTCGATCTCGATGTCGGCGGCTTTCCACGCGCCGGGATGGTTCACCACGTGGGCGACCATCGTCATGTTGGGCGAGCCGCCGCTCTTCTGATCGAAGGCTGGGACTTTCATGCCGGCGTCCTGTGCGAGGAGGGGGGCCGTGAGGGCAAGGAGAGCAGTGAGGGTCAGGATGCTGCGCATCGGGTCTCCGGGTTGGCGTGGTCGGCGGACCGAGGCCGCCAAGCCCGGAGTATGCGAGTCGGGAGAGGCGCTCGCAAGTGGCGCGTCCTACCGCGTCGAGCTCTTGGTATCGCGCACCGACGTCGGGCACGCCGGCCAATCGGCCGCAGCACCGTCGCGACCACGATATGGACCGACCTCGTGTGACAACATCTTCGGATCCTGGTCGGCCATGTAGACCAGCATCGCGACCAGCGTCGCGTTGTACTGCAAATCCTCGGCGATCACCTTGTCGAAGCTGTCACGATTGGTGTGCCACGTGGTGTTGCCATAGTCCCAGCTGACACCACCGACGCCGTATACCGGCGACTTGAGGCACTGGAACGAGGCGTTGTCGGTGCCGCCGAGAGAGGGATTGCCCATGCCGCTCATCCGGATCTGACCAGTGGCCTCGGGCGGCAGCGCCTTCAGGTAGCGCACCAAAGCATCGGTACCCTCAACGAACGGGCCTGGCCCGACACCCTGGATCCGACCGGTGCCGTTGTCCTGGTTGAACCCTGCATGCACGTTGGCGACAATCTCCGGATGATCTTCCGCGAAACCGCGGGAGCCGTTGAGACCCTGCTCCTCACCGCCCCAGTGGCCGATGATGATCGTCCGCTTCGGGTGCGGGTAGATCTTCTTGAGAATCCGCGCAGCCTCGAACATTGTCATCGTGCCGGTGCCGTTGTCGGTGGCACCAGTAGCGCCATCCCACGAATCGTAGTGCGCCGAGAGCACGATGTACTCGTTCGGCTTCTCGCTGCCTTCGATGCGCGCGATCACGTTGTGCACTGGCTGCTCGCCAAGATCCTGCGACTGTGCGCTGAGTCGGACACGCGGCGACTGACCATGCTGAGCGAGGCGATAGAGGAGGTTGTAGTCCTCGCAGCCGATGTCGATGGTGGGCACCTGCTGCTGGGGGCTGCCGAAGATCTTGTCGATCCCGGGATAGCCCGAGAAGTAGGTCGTGAGCAGCCCGGCGACGCCGGCTTCGGCGGGCCAGCTGTACTTGTTGCCACCCTGCGCGAATCGGTCGGCATAATCGGCCGTGTTGGCGGCGCGCTCGGCCGTGATCCGTGCCTGCGTCGCTTCGGTGCCGAACTCCGTCACCTGCGCGTTGCTGCGGCAGGTCGGGTTGAGGGCCGAGCCGAGCACGAACTTGCCCTTGGCGGTCGGCAGCCAGGCGGCGAAGGCGGCGGGCGTTGTCTTCGGCGGGATGATCACCACGTCAGCCTCGACCCACTGATTGCCGGTGCTCGGACTCCACGCAAGTTGGATCGCCTCGAGGGTTCGGACCCGCGGTGAAATCAGGTCCACGTGCGTCGGGCCACGAATCCACTTCTTCCAAGTGCCGTACTGTTCCTGCTTCGCCGGGATGCCCCAGCTCTGGTAGGTGTCGATCAGCCAGCGCTGACCCATGTCGAACCGATCGGAGTTGTTGAGGCGCGGGCCAATAGAGTCGAGAAAGACCTGGGCCAGAGTCATGGCCTGACCGTGCGCCATGCCCTCGGACCATATCGCCTTGATCACCGGGTCGGTGGCCGGCGTGGTCCGGACATAGCGAGTCGAGTCGACGCCGGTGTTCTGGCCACCGGGTCGCTGGCCGTGGACCGCGGCAGCAGGCGTCAGAACGAGGATGACTGTGGCCAGGCTGAGCATCAGACGGATGCATGGGATCATTGCACTCTCCAGCGCGTGGGGTGATGGGGATGGTGGGCGGTGTCGGGGTGGGGCCGCACCCGACGATATCTTGAAAGATACCCGCGGGGGGAGCATGCCGACCTCCGGGTTGACCGGCGCTGGCGCTTCCCTTAGCCTTGGCGCTCCAGAAGGGCCTGTAGCTCAGGTGGTTAGAGCGCACGCCTGATAAGCGTGAGGTCGGAGGTTCAACTCCTCCCAGGCCCATGAGCACCCCCGAATCGGCCCTGCCGGAGCGGGGGTGTCTCACAGGCACGATCCCGGGCTCCGCTTCCCCTAGACCCCCGATCCATGTACGGTTAGCCAATGCGGGATCGGGGATTCTTCGGACGGAGTGCGACTCGACGTGCGCTCGGCAGGGCACTGGCGACGACCGCCGTGCTCTCCCAGCTGTTTGCCCTGCTCGTTGCTCCGCTCGGGGACCTCCGGCTCGATATCGACCAACCGGCCTCGCTGTCCCACCTGGCACCCATGGTCTGGGCGGCGAGCAGCGTCAGCACCCCGAGCGCGCCATCGCGCCATCACGACGCAGCGACCTGTCCCGCCTGCATCGCCCAGTCGATCGTGGCACACCATGTCTCGACCATCCCGAGCGTGTTCGTCGCCTCAACCGTCGAGCGCTCTGACCCGCTCGAGCGCGTCCTCGCACCGCGACCCGGTGCAACATCCCTCCCTCGTTCCAGAGGTCCTCCCCTCCGCAGTTGACCCCCGTTGCCGACCCGACCCATTCGAGTGGTCGGGTCACGCACCATTGCCACAGGGACAACATGCGGACCCCTTTGATTGCCATCGCCATGGCGACGTTTGTGCACGTCGGCGTGGCTCAGCAGCCCATCACGACGCTCGGCGACACCCTCCGACTTTCACGCGCGGACGCCGTGGCCCGCGCGCTTGCCGCGAATCCGACGATCGAGATTGCGGGGGCACTCGCCGCACAAGCTCGAGCGCGGCGCACCCAAGCCTCTGCCATTCCCGACCCGGTCGGCAGTGCGGACTGGGAGCAGGGGCGGGGACTCTTCGGGGCCGGTGGCCCGACCACTCGTTCCCTGAGTGCCACCCTCACGATCCCGTTCCCCGACAAGTTGCGCTTGCAGCGGCGGATTGGCACCGGCGATGTTCGGTCGGCGGAGGCCGACTCGGTGCTTGGTCGGCAGATCACGGCCGCACTCACGTCGCAGGCCTATGACGCGTTGATTGCCGCGCTCCGTCGTCAGGACGACCTCCGGGAGATCGGCGGCTTGGCCGATGAGTTCGTGGCACGGACGCGCGGCCGACTCGAAGCGGGGACTGCTGCGCGCCTCGATGTCCTCAAGGCCGAGGTCGACGCCGGTCAGGCGACAAACGATCTCATCACGGCCGAACGCGATATCGTGAACGCCCGAACGTCGCTCAATCGACTGCTCGACCGCGCCCTCGATGCGCCGATCGTCCCGAGTGATTCGCTCTACGTGCCCGGTGAGCTTCCGGGCCTGGAGTCGCTCCTCGCGGTGGCCACCGTGCGTCGTCCCGAACTCGCCTCGCTGGCAAGCCAGCAGGACGGGGCCAAGGCAGCATCGCGGCTGGCCAAGGAGTTCTGGCTACCCGACATCACCTTCGGGGTCGGTCGAGATCGAGCCGACCCTGGACCGGGGGTGCTCACAACCGGCATCTCCATGCCGATCCCGATTTTCTACTGGCAGCATGCCCGCGGGGAGATCGCCGAATCACGTTCCCGTGAACGCGAGCTCGACGCGACCGCGCGTGACCTGCGCGCCGCAATCGGTGAGGAAGTCCGCTCACTCTACGCCGCGACGGATGCGGCGATCCGGCAGGCACGTTTCCTCGACCAACAGCTGTTGCCGGCTGCGCGTGAAGCGCACCGCATTGCGACGGACAGCTACGCGCTGGGCGGGTCGTCGGCCCTCGAAGTGCTCGATGCCCGCCGCAGTCTGCTCGACGCCGAACGTCAGGCGGTCGATGCCCTCCTCGATGCGAATGCAACCCGAGCCGAGCTCGAGCGCGCCGTCGCCACCCCTCTCTCGACGCTTGGTTCAGGAGTCCAGCCATGACCACTCAGACACAGCGGCTGTCCATCGCCATCCTTGCCCTCACAGTTGTGGGATGCGGCCGCCCTGCGATCGACAAGGCTCCGGCCACGCCTCCGCTCAGTGACGGTGTGACGCTCGACTCGACACAGCGCGCTCGCATTACCACCACCGAGGCGGTCGAAGGGTCCTTCCACCCCGAGATTCAGACCACAGGCACCGTGCTCTTCGACGGCGATCACTCGACCCAGGTGATCGCGCCAATCGCCGGCCCGGTGTCGGCGATTCGTGTCTCGCTCGGCGCACAGGTGCACGCGGGGGAAGTGCTCGCCACCGTGGCATCGCCGGACTACGCACAGGCGATCGCCGAGTACCGAAAGTCCGATGCAGCGTGGCGCAATGCTCGGCGCGTGGCCGAGCTCAACCAGAAGTTGCTCGACACCGGCGCGTTGCCACGTGCCGAGCTCGAGCAGGCGCAGAGTGATCTGGCCGAGGCCGCGGCCGACCGCGATGCCGCGCGGTCAGCGCTCATGGCACTTGGGCTGGGTGACGACGCCCTGCAGGCGCTCCTGGATGGCTCAGCGGGTGCAAGCGGGGCGCCGGCGATTCGCGCTCCGATCGCTGGCACCATTGTCGAACGATTGATCACGCCAGGCCAATTGCTCGAGGCGGGCGCCACACCCGCGTTCACCATCGCCAACCTCGATCGCGTCTGGGTGGATGCCAACGTCTTCGGCGGCGACCTCGCCAAGGTGCACGTGGGCGATCAAGCGATGATCGTGATGTCCGGCACCGCCGACTCATTGGCGGGACGCGTCGCATTCGTGGGGGCGCTGGTCGACCCAGCGTCGCGTGCCGCCGCTGTGCGCATCGTCGTGCCGAACACCGGTCGCGTCCTGCGACAGAACATGCTCGTCACGATTCTCCTGCGGGCGGGCACTGCGGAGAGTGGTGTCATGGTGCCGGTGTCCGCGGTGCTTCGCGACGAGAACAGTTTGCCCTACCTCTTCGTGAATTCGGCGCCGGGGCGCTACCTCCGCCGCCGTGTCACCCTGGGATCCCGCAACGCCGAACGGTACGAAATCCGCTCGGGCGTGACGGCGGGTGAACAGGTGGTCACCGACGGGAGCGTCTATCTGAGCGCGGTGGGTGCCCAGTGACCGAGCCGATCACCCCCCCCCCAGTTGGAGAGGTCGCCGACTCGGGGATCCATCGCCTCGTGCGCATGGCGCTGGATCATCCCTGGATCGTGCTGTCGTTGGCAGCCATCCTCACCGCCGTGGGTGCCTGGTCGTTCTCCAGACTGCCGGTCGATGCCTACCCCGATATTGCCCCGCCGATCGTGAGCGTCGGCACCCAATGGTCGGGTCAGGCGGCCGAGGAGGTCGAACGCCTGATCACAGTCCCGATCGAGACGGCGATGAACGGACTCCCGGGTATTCAGGTCATCCGGTCCGTCTCGCTTTATGGGTTGTCGTCCATCGACCTGACCTTCAGCGACGGAACCGACAACTATTTCGCGCGTCAGCAGGTGTTCGAGCGCCTGCGCGATGTCGAACTCCCCGACGGTGTGGAGGCCGGTGTCGAGCCGCTTTCGTCGGTCTCTGGCCTGGTGTATCGCTACGTCCTCCAGAGTCCGGATCGCAGCTCGATGGAGCTCAAGACGTTGCAGGACTGGGTGTTGCCGAAGGCCTACAAGTCGGTGCCCGGTGTGGCCGATCTCTCGGGGATCGGCGGCCAGACGATGCAGTACCAGGTGGTGGTCGATCCGATCCGGCTCGCCGGCGCGGGACTGTCGGTGCCGATGGTCGCGGAGGCGCTCGCCAACAACAATGGCAATGCGGGCGGTGGCTTCTACTCGGAGGGTGGCCAGTTTTACTACGTTCGCGGACTCGGACGGCTCGAGCGCCCGGAGGACATCGGCAATGTGGTGCTCGCCGTCAAGGATGGCACACCGGTGCTGGTGCGTGATGTGGCCCGGGTCGAGATCGGCCATGCTCCGCGTCTCGGACAGTTCGGCTTCAACGGCGAGGATGACGCGGTCGAGGGCATCGTCCTCATGCGGGTCGGCGAGCAGGCCGCCACTGTGCTCAAGGGCATTCAGGCGAAGACGCGCGAACTCAATACCTCGATCCTGCCCCCCGACGTAAAGGTCCACGCCTTCTACGACCGGAGCGACTTGATCGACCTGACGACCCGAACGGTCGAGGCCAATCTGGTGCGGGGCATCGCGCTGGTCGTGGTGGTGTTGATCTTCTTCCTGTTCGACCTGCGGGCCGGGCTCATCGTGGCGGCGACCATTCCGCTCGCGTTGCTGTTCGCCTTCATCTGCCTCGACATTCGTTCGATCCCGGCCAATCTGCTCTCGATTGGCGCGATCGATTTCGGGATCCTGGTCGATGGTGCGGTCGTGATGATCGAGAATATCCACCGAGCACTGGCGCGACGACACGGCACCAGTTTCGCCATCCGTGAGGTGATCGCCGAGGCGGCGCGCGAGGTCACTCGACCGATCGTCTATGCGGTGGCGATCATCGTCGCCGGCTTCCTGCCCATCTACGCGCTCTCGGGGCCCTCGGGTCGACTCTTCGCTCCCATGGCCGACACGATGATCTACGCGCTGATCGGTGCCTTGATCCTGGCCCTCACGGTCCTGCCCGTCCTTGCGATGCTCCTGCTGCGGCGTGGTGTGGCGGCGCGGCGGAATCGCCCGTTCGAATGGGTCCGGTCGCACTACGCATCCTGGCTCGACCGCTCGCTCCGTGTGCCGCGCACCATCATCGCCGGCTCAACGGCGATCTTCGTCGGCGCGCTGTTGCTCACGGCCGGGATCGGGGCCGAATTCATGCCCCATCTCGACGAAGGCGCGCTCTGGGTACGGGCCACGATGCCGTCGACGATCTCCCTCGATGCCTCATCGCGGATCGTACCCGAGATCCGTGAGGTGATCCGGTCGTTCCCCGAGGTGACCGATGTGGGCTCCGAGCATGGCCGACCCGACGACGGGACCGATGCCACCGGATTCTTCAATGCTGAATTCTTCGTGGGCCTGAAGCCGTACGACAACTGGACCGGTCCGCGGCACACCAAGGCTGACCTGATCGCGGCGATCAACACCGAACTCCAGCGGTTTCCGGGTGTCGAGTTCAACTACACCCAACCCGCAGAGGACAACGTCAACGAGGTCGAGACCGGGCTCAAGAGCTCGCTGGCGGTCAAGATTTTCGGTGATGACCTGCAGGTCCTCGAGGAGAAGGGTCACGATGTCGCCGACATTCTCGGTGGGGTCCCTGGGGTCGACCGTGTCTCGCTCGTGCATGAGCTCGGCCAACCCGCCCTTACGGTCCAGCTCGACCGCAGCGCCCTGGCGCGCTACGGACTGAATGTCGCCGATGTGAACGCCGTGATCGAGTCGGCGATTGGCGGGCTCGCGGCAACCCAGATCGTGCAGGGCGAGAAGCTCTTCGACCTGGTGGTGCGGCTCGAGCCACAGTTTCGCGAATCCCCGGACCAGATCGGGGCGATCCCGGTCGCCACGCCGGAGGGCGGCCAGGTGCCGCTCCGGGAGCTCGGGACGATCGCCACCGCCGATGGCGCGTCGTTCATCTATCGTGAGGACAACGCGCGCTACATCGGGGTCCAGTTCGCGGTCGAGGGACGTGACCTGGCCGGCGCCGTCGAGGAGGCGCAGCGCGCCGTGGCTACCGCGGTCACGATCCCGACCGGGTACCGGATCGTATGGGGGGGGGAATACGAGCAGTACACCGCCTCGAAAGCCCAGCTCACGGTGATCCTGCCGCTCACCGTGGCGTTGATCCTGATCCTGCTGTTCGCACTCTACCGGAACCTCACCTTCCCGCTCATCACCGTGATCGGGGTCGTGCTCTCGGCGCCAGTGGGTGGTGTGATCGCGCTCTGGCTGACCGGGACGCCGTTCTCGGTGTCCTCCGGCATCGGCTTTCTGGCGCTCTTCGGCGTCTCGGTGCAGACCGCCGTGGTCTACATCTCCCGCGCCAACGAACTACGACGGGCGGGGCAGGGCATTGCGGAGGCGACTCGGGAGGCGGCGCTCGACCGGTTCCGGCCGATCATGATGACCGCACTGGTGGCCGCACTGGGGCTGCTACCGGCGGCGCTGAGTGCCGGCGTCGGTGCCGATTCGCAGAAGCCGTTTGCCCTGGTGATCGTCGGTGGTCTTTTCTCCAGGCTCCTGATCAGCGTCTTCCTGATGCCGGTGCTCTATCTGGTCTCGGCACGGGAGGGCGATCGATTGGAGGTCTGATCCCTCAGCGCTTGACCACCTGGAGCAAGCCATCGCGCACGCCGTTCCAGATGAACTGCAGGAGCGTCTCGTTCCGACGCCACTTGTGGATGATCGGGCCGTTGCGTGGCGCGTCGGAGCCACCTGCGATGTTGTCCTCGCGCAGCACGAATTGGTTGGCCGCGAATTTGGCCACGGCCCGACGGAGTCCGCTCAGGAATCCGGAACGGGCCACGCCTGGTAGCTCGATCGACAGGCCGTCATATCGGGGGACAACCCGACCCCGCGCTGTCCCGTTCGTGATGTCCGCCTCGAAGGAGATGCCCCGCACGTGCCCGTCGGCGAATCGTGCTCCGAGCGCCCCATCGATGAACGGATTGAGAGTGGCGGCGGGCATCGCGCCGAGCTCGCCGCGGTACCGTCCGACGAACGCGGTGTCGAGCAGCGGTAATTCAACGGTGAGCGTGAATGGCGCTGCCCCCATCAAGCGGCTCTCGATCGTGGCGGTCGTTGGCCGCTGGTCTTCGGGGGCCAGGATGTTTCGCAGGTTGACGATGCGGGCGGTCACCTGTTCAAACCGCAGCACGCCGGCCTGCGGGGATTCGCGCCCTCGCTCGCGATACTGCAACCGTCCGCGAACAATGGTCGAATCAATGGCTACAGGTGGCGCCACCTCCTGCATCCATTGTTGGGGGGTACGTCGTTGTGCGGCGCCGCCGCTGGGTAGACGCTTGTCGCTCAGCACATCAACATCGAGACCGTTGACCTCCACGAGCGCCGCCCGATACGCACCCCGCCGGACCCATTCGCCGGGCTCCAGGCCGTTGAGGTGGAGTGCCGTGACGCGAAGGTCAATGCGGTCGGACCGTTGTCGATGTCGCCGCACGAAATCGGCATCGGTTCCGGTCGGAGCGTATCTCAGGCTGTCGACCGAGGCGGTCCCCTGGCCGAGATCGAGCGCGGCGGTGGCCACGTGGAGCACGCGGTCCTGCGCCGTTCGGGTCACGTCATGGAGCGCGATCGTCATCGGTCCGATCGGCTCGGTGCCCTCGAACGTGGAGTTCGGCGCGGCATCGATCGACGAGATCCC
>JBDTNH010000067.1:0-13925 GCA_039933845.1 Gemmatimonadota bacterium | reverse complement strand
CGGTAGTCGAGCAGCGTCGACAGGTTGCCATCGGCACGCAGATAGACCGATCCGCCGTGGCCGCCATCGCCGCCGTCGGGGCCGCCTTTTGCCTTGAATTTGAAGCGTGCGAACGAGCAGGCACCGTCGCCCCCACGTCCACCCCAGACCTCGACGGTCACCCGATCGACAAAGCTCACGCGAGCGGTTCCCAGGCATCGCGGACCTGTTCCCAGAGTTCCTTGATCGCCTTCCAGTGATCGTAGGAGAGGAACGGGTTCACCTCGGCGAGGGTCGATTCGACCTCGTCGACACTTGCACCCGCGTTGAGGGCGCCACGGAGGTGTGAATGCAATTGGCGCGGCGTGTCGAGCACCGCGGTTTGCGCGATCACGCACAGCTCCCGGCGCGCAAGATCGAGCCCTCCCCGCGAGAGCGTTCGTCCGTACCCCTCGGTCAGCATCCAGGCATCGAGTGCCGGATGCAACGCGCGCACATTCTGGCGGAGCTTGGCGTAGTTGTCACCGTAGACCACGCGGCAAGTCTCCTCACCGCGAGTGGTCCAGTCGGGATGGTCGGCATAGTGGAGGTCGTCCTCCCCACCCACGGCGGGCGCTCCCACAGCCTTTCGCCACAATGCCGCCGCCACCAACACGCGCGGCCAGCCGACCATGAGCATCGACTGGAGTAGCAGCTCATCGCCCCAAGCCTGTGGCATGCCCGCGGCGAGTGCCTCGTTGACATTGTCGCGAATCTCGGGCTCCTCGCCTTGGGCGATGGCCGCGGCCAGGGTCACCAACCGTTGGGTCTGGTGATCGAGGGCGCTGGAGGGAGTCTCGGGCATCGGGTTGTCCTTGTGCTACGGGAAGCGGAGCAAGCCGCGGGTGATGGTCTGACCGACCACGTCGCCACGGGTATTGAGAATCTCGGGTTCGTGCCAGCGCGCCAGCGGCTGCCACGGCCACTCACCCTCGGGGGCGACATGGCCGAGCAACGCGTGCAACACGCTCACCAACGCCTGAGCCGCTACTCGCATGTCACCATCCTCGACTTTCAGTGCCACGCCGAGTCGGAGCTCAGGAATCGCCGCGGCATAGACACCCTCAGCGCCGACTTTCGCGAGAATTCGGCCCTGCCACGATGACATCAGGACCGTATCGAATCGGTCGGTACCCGCCACCAACACCGGATGAGCAATCATCGCCTCACGGATGGCCACCATGGCGGGATCATCGGTCGAGCCGAGCCGAGACCAGGCAAGTGCCAGCGCCGTGAGCGGTGTGGCCACGGCGGCCGCGGTGCAGCCGTCAACGCCCCACGCGAGTCGGTCCACACCGACCCCGCTCCAGAGTGAAATCGAATTGGCGATCGCGTCCTGCACCGGGTGGCCCGTCGAGGCGTATCCCTCGATCGGCCACCCGTGCAGCATGGCAAGGCCCAACATCGCCGCGTGCTTGCCGGAGCAGTTGCTCCAGATCGGCGTCGTGGCAACGCCCTCACGAATCATCGCCTCCGCGACCTTGGGTGAAAGCGAGGGATGCCCACCACAGGTGAGCGCGGACTCCGGCAGGCCGATCCGCTCCAGCCAGTCGGTCGCGACCGCACGGTGCATCGGCTCGGCGGAGTGGGATCCACAGGCGAGGGCCAGATGCTTCGGCTCCAGTCCGAACCGCTCGATGCCGCCGCCAGCCACGAGTGGCCAGAGCTGGAACGGCTTCGCGGCCGAGCGCCAGAAGACCAGCGTTTCGGGATCTCCCGCCCGCGCCACGACTCGGCCGGTGTCGTGGACAACCGCCACACGGATCCGGTGGGCGGATTCGTCGAGCTCACCTCGCGTGTCGATCAGGGAGAATTCGGTCATAGGTGGGCCCAAGATACCCAGCCAGAGTCGCGGCCGTCACCTTGAGCGGGCTAGACTTGACCCATGACAACCCCGCTGCTGGCGCTTACCGAGGCGCGACTGACCGAGTTGCTCGATCGGATGACCACCGTCCGGACGGCGATCGTTGGCGACCTGATGCTCGACCGATACCTCCTCGGTGATGTCGAGCGCATCTCACCCGAGGCACCGGTCCCGGTCGTCACGGTTGAATCGGAATGGGACGCCCCAGGTGGAGCGGCCAACGTCGCGGCCAACGTCGCGGCCCTCGGGTCGACCGTGATGCTCGTCGGCGTCATTGGTGATGACGACGCGGGCGAGATCCTCCGGCAGGCGCTCATCGGTCATGATATCGATTGTGCCGCCGTCATCGAGGCACTGGGGCGACCGACGACGACCAAGACCCGGATTCTCGCGCGCGGACAGCAGGTCGTCCGGATCGACCGCGAGGTCACCAATCCGCTGCCCGACCGCATTCGGGATGCGTTGCTCGCGGCCGCGCATCGCGCGATCGCCGCGGCGGATGTGCTCCTCTTGGAGGACTACGACAAGGGTGCACTCGACGACGGCGTGATCGGCGACCTGATCAGGGCCGCCACCAATCGGGGAATTCCGATCGTCGCGGATCCGAAGGAACGTCACTTCTTCGCCTTCAGCGGTGCCAGCGTCCTCAAGCCGAACCGGCGCGAGCTCGACACGGCCTTCAAGGGCCAGCTCGGCACCGAACCGCGAGATCTGATCGACGCGCGAGCGAGGCTGAATGTGGACAACCTACTCCTCACGGTAGGGGCGGAGGGCCTGCTCCTGGTCAGTGAGGACGGGTCGGTGCACCACTCGCCCAGCATTGCGCGTACGGTGTACGATGTCTCAGGGGCTGGTGACACGATCACCTCCTGGATCGGCGTTGCACTCGCCGCCGGGGCGACCACCGCTGAGGCCGCATGGCTCGCGAACCTTGCGGCGGGCGTCCAGGTCGGCAAACAAGGGACCGCGACGGTCTCGAGAAACGAACTGCTCGATGCGTGGGACGACCTGGCCGGCGAGTAGTTGTCCACATCTAGCTCGCACGCACTTTCCCACATCGACAACGTACGAAGCGGCGGCGATCCTGAAGATCGCCGCCGCTTCGCATTCCTTTCCGAGCCAGCCCGGGAGGCTCCAACTCACTGACTGACTCGGCGTCCTTTCCCATCCAGCGGGATGGTTCCGGGCGATGGGCGATGAGGGATTTGAACCCCCGACCTCGCGCATGTGAGGCGCGCGCTCTAACCAACTGAGCTAATCGCCCGCTCGAGCGGGATGGCATCATAGCATTCTTCGGATCGACCTGCAAGCCAATGGCCCCGGAGGGATTCGAACCCTCGACCCTCGGATTATGAGTCCGGTGCTCTAACCACCTGAGCTACGAGGCCTAATACGTTTTATAACAAAATGTTACGGCGCACAATTAAAGTACATTGTTTTCCACATCACCGGTAGCGTATACCCCCTACCCCATCGAATTCCGGTTTGAGCAGCCACTCACTTGGCCCCTCCAGAAAACCTCGGACCGCGGACCCGTTCGTACAGTTCCAAATGCGCTTCAGTCATCCGGTCGATGGTGAATCGCTCCTTCACACGACGGCGTCCGTTGGCGCCGAGTTGTTCCCGGAGTTCGGGGTCTTCCGCGAGCGTGCGCATCGCTCCGGCGAGCTGGACCGGATCGCGCATCGGGACTTCGAGGCCGGTCTCCATGTGCGTGTTCACCTCGCGCACCCCGGAGGGGACGTTCGTCGTGATCACGGGACGTCCGGCGGCCATCGCCTCGAGCAAGACCATCCCGAACATCTCATCGATCGTGACCGAGGGCAGGACCAGGAAGTCGGCGTCGGCCATGCGGCGCGGCAGGTCCTCGTCCGGATACTCGCCCCAGAACTTGACGCGGTCCTGGATCGCGAGCGCAGTCGCAAGTGTCCGGAGGCGGTTCAATTCGGGTCCTGTCCCGACGATGTCGAGTCGCATCTCCGGGACCAGTTCCACGGCACGCAAGAGGAAGTCGACCCCCTTGAATGGCACCAGTTGCCCGATGAAGAGGGCGTGGGGCGGATTACCGGGCGGGGGAGGCGGCACCAGCTCCCAGCGACGCTCGTCGATCCCGAAGGGAATGATCTCGATCTTGTGCTCGAACCCTTTCAGCTCCTTCGACAGGGCCACGTGCGCGGTGCTCGGCACGATGATCGCCTCGGCGCGCTTCAATGCGTACCAGCCTGGGAGTTTGTACATCACACTGGGGTAGTCGGCGTGGTGGGTGACCACCAACGGCGCCAGGGAGGGCCTGAGCGCGTAGCTCACATCGGCGAGCGAATGGGGCTGGTGCAGATGGATCACATCGGCACGGCGCCAGGCGGCGGCAATGTAGGCCGGTGCGAGCTCCTGGGAGCCGACCGGCGCAAACGACCAGGCCCTCGTCACCGCGGCCCGCCGCTTCTGCCCCGGCCGGGGATCCCCGAACCGAGTGACCGCGACGACCTCAGCCTCATGCCCGCGCTCCGCGAGCCCTTCGGCGAGCCCTTCGACCACTCGCTCCATCCCTCCGGACCGCGGCCAGTAGTACTTCGAGAGCTGGAGTACGCGCATGGGGTGGAAAGTAACGGCGGTCCCACCATCTTTGTCGGGTGCGCATCCTGATCCTCTCCCCTGACCTCCCCTCTCACGGCGTGGTCCAAACGCTCGCCGCCCAAGGTGTCGAACCGGTGGTGGCACTTGCCACCGGCGAATCGCGAACCCACGGGGTGATCCGCTATGAGCGCGTCGCCTCACGCGGTGATCATGGTGACCCGCTCCACCTCCGCTGGTCGAAGAAGGCGCTGCGGACATTGGTGCGTGATCTGCGTCCTGATCTGCTCCACGTCGTCGGCGATCCATGGATCCCGACCGCGGAGAGTGGTGCCGCAGCGGCACGACATCTCGGGATCCCGTACGTGTTGGTCGGTCAGTCGAGTGTCGGCGGACCGAACGGGCTCACGGCACGCTGGCAGGCGAAACGCGTGCGGGATGGTGCCGCGGGTCTGGGTGGCGTCAGCCGCACGGCGCTCCGGCATCTCGCGAGCAATTCCCCGGGGGTCCCGACGGCGGTGCTGCCACATCCCGGGTTTGAGATTCCACTCTCGACCCTCGATCGGCCGGTCCCGACGTTTCCGACCTTTCTGGTGGTTGGTCGGATCGTTCCGGAGCGAGGGCTCGACCTGTTGTTCGACGCGCTTGCCACTTGCTTCGGCGAATGGCGGCTCCGTATTGTGGGGACCGGGCCAGCACAGGTCGCGCTGGAGGCGCACGCGCAGCGCCTGGGCCTCTCGTCTCGGATCGAGTGGCTCGGCGGCTTGCCGAGGACTGAACTGGCGCGGCTCTGGCCGAGCGTCGACCTGATCGTGGCACCGTCACGCTCGACGCCGACCTGGGTCGAGCCGACCGGCTCGGTGGTGATGGAGGCAATGGCGCACGGTGTGGGTGCGCTGGTGACTCGCTGTGGGGCCCTGCCTGACATTGTCGGTGAGGGGGGGATGATCATCGACGAGGAGGATGGCGAGGCCCTGGCGCGCGCCTTGACCGGGGTGATCACCGATCCGAGTCGGGTGGTGGCATTGGGGGTCGCCGCCCGCCGCCGACTGCTCGAGCAGTTCGGCGACGGGCCACTGGCGGGGCGAATGTTGCTCTGGTGGCGCGAGGCGCGTGGTCAGTCCACGCCGTAGAACTCCTTGTACCACTCGACGAAGCGCGCGATGCCCTCCTTGAGCGGTGTGCCGGGATGGAATCCGACATCGCGCACGAGGCCATCGACATCGGCCCAGGTCGCGGGGACGTCGCCCATCTGCATCGGCACCATGATCTTCTCGGCCTTCCGGCCGAGCGAGATCTCAAGCTCACTGATCAGGTCCATCAGTTCGTTGGGCTCGCTGTTGCCGATGTTGTAGAGACGGTACGGCGCGGAACTCGTCGCCGGGTCGGGTCGATCCCCGCTCCACGACATGTCCGACGTCGCCACACGATCCGAAGTTCGCACCACCCCCTCGACGATGTCACCGACATAGGTGAAGTCGCGCCGCATCTTGCCGTGATTGAACACCTCGATGGGGCGCCCCTCGAGGATCGCCTTGGTGAACAGGAACAAGGCCATGTCCGGTCGGCCCCATGGGCCGTAGACCGTGAAGAATCGGAGCCCGGTCGTCGGCAAGCCGTACAGATGACTGTACGAGTGCGCCATCAGCTCGTTGGCCTTCTTGGTCGCGGCGTAGAGCGAGACCGGATGATCGACGTTCTGGTGCACCGAGAACGGCATGTTCGTGTTCATGCCGTACACCGACGAGGTCGAGGCATAGGTCAGGTGCTCGGCACCATGATGGCGGCATCCCTCGATCACGTGCAGGTAGCCCGTCACGTTGGTCGAGACGTAGGCGTGCGGATGTGACACCGAGTAGCGCACGCCGGCCTGTGCCGCGAGATGGATCACGCGGGGGAAACGCTCGGCCTTGAACAGGGCATCCACGCCGCCCTGATCGGCGATGTCGAGTTGCACGAATCGGAAGTTCGCGTGGCGCTTGAGGCGTTCAAGCCGGGCATGTTTGAGTGCGGGGTCGTAATAGGCGTTGAGGTTGTCGAGGCCGACCACCTCATCACCGCGCGCGAGCAGCTTCTCGCTGACGTGGTATCCGATGAATCCGGCGGCGCCGGTGACGAGATGCTTCATGAGTCACTCCAATGTGAATACCAGGGGCGAAATGTCTGCACTTGCGTGCGCGTCATTCGTGCGAGTCCGGCACGACGTCGATGCCGTCGCGCCGCAGTTGTTCCGCACGCCAGGGTTCCAGTCGGACCGTCACGGCGAGCATCGAGCCGTCGAGCTCCTGGCCCACCACGTCGCCGTCCCGATGGAGCGCACCCAGTCGCTTGCCATCCGCCGCATTCAGCATGACGCGTACCACGGGCCGGAGCGCCTCGGCCCGGCCCCGAAGCCCTGACTGGAGCGGGATCAGGCCGTCAGTCCGCATGGTGGTCGTGAAGATCGCATCGGGCCAGAGCGCCCGAGCCCGCGTCGCGAACGCCTCCGGATCCTCGAGCGCATCGAGCTTGTTGAAGACGATCTGGATCGGCTGCTCCGAGAAACCCAGGTCATCGAGCACCCCATCGACGGTGGCCATCTGGTCTTCCCACTCAGGGTGCGACGCGTCGGTCACGTGCAGCAGCACGTCGGCGTCGCCGGCCTCCTCGAGGGTGGCACGGAACGACGCCACCAGATGGTGCGGCAGCTTCCGGATGAAACCGACGGTGTCGGTGAGTCGCACCCGAAGCTGCTCCCCCAAATCGATTTCTCGCGTCAGGGTGTCGAGCGTCGCGAAGAGTCGGTCCTCGACGAAGATCTCGTGCTCACCCGACAGGCCACGCATGATGCTCGACTTGCCGGCGTTGGTATAGCCCACCAGCGCCGCGGTGAGCATCGGACTCCGCCCCGAACGGATGGTCTGACGGTGGCGCTCAACATCCTTGAGCTTGGTCCGAAGCAGCGAAATCTTCTGGCGAATCATGCGTCGGTCGGTCTCGAGCTGCGTCTCACCCGGGCCGCGCAGACCGATGCCGCCCCGGATCCGGGAGAGGTGGGTCCACATCCGCTTGAGTCGCGGCAGCAGGTACTGCAACTGGGCCAGCTCGACCTGCAGTTGCGCCTCGTGGCTGCGCGCCCGTGTCGCGAAAATATCGAGAATGATCTCGGCGCGGTCCATCACGCGGACGTTGAGGTGCTCCTCGAGCGACTGTCCCTGCACCGGGGAGAGTTCCTCGTCGAAGACCACGAGGGTGGCCTTGGTTTCGAGGCAGAGTTTCGCCAGTTCCTCGACCTTCCCCTCCCCGATCAGGGTCGCCGCATGCCCGCTGGCGAGTTGCTGGGTCAGTTGACCGACGACCACCGCACCAGCGGTATCGACCAGCCGCCCGAGCTCGGCGAGGTGTTCTTCCATCTTCTGCGCGTCGACCGAGCCCTTGCGCGGCGCGGCAACCAGAATCGCACGCTCAACCGGCGCGGCGACATCGATCATCTGTCGGATGGTCTGTTCTCCCCTGCCTCAGGTGGGACTACAGTGCTGCCACGAGTGGCCCACCATTGGAGTCGTTCGGCGATCCGCCGCTCGTGGCCGAACGGTCCGGGTTCGTAGAAGACCGCCCCGCGCACCGCGTCGGGAAGGTACTCCTGCGCCACGTACGCCGCCGGATCATCGTGGGCATAGCGGTAGCCCTTGCCATAGTCGAGATCTTTCATGAGACGCGTCGGGGCGTTCCGCAGGTGCAGCGGCACCAGGGCGGCCGGCGTGTCGGCTGCCGCGGCGACGGCCGCCTGCCAGGCAACGTAGACGCGATTGCTCTTCGGCGCGGTGGCGAGGTAGACCGTCGCCTCGGCCAGCGCCAACTCGCCTTCGGGCGAGCCCAGGAACTGGTAGGTATCGCGAGCCGCAATCACCACCCCCACCGCCTGGGGATCGGCGAGGCCGATGTCCTCGGACGCCATGCGGACCAGGCGCCTGGTGACATACAGCGGGTCTTCCCCCCCCTGAATGATCCTGGCGAGCCAGTAGAGCGCGCCTTGGGGATCACTCCCCCGCACCGCCTTGTGGAGCGCCGAGATCAGGTCGTAGTGCTGTTCGCCGCTTTTGTCGAACGGGGCCACCCGGCGGGCCAGCGTCTCGGTGATCACCTTGGCGGTGATCTCACCTCCCTCGCCGACATGTTGCGCCGCCGCCTCAAGCACGGTGAGCGCCCGACGCGCATCGCCATCGGCGACGGTCGCGAGCAGGGTGCTCGCCTCGGCGCTCAGGCTGACCGACCCACGCAACCCATGCTCCGATACCAGCGCCCGATCGATCACCACCGTGAGGTCCAGGGCGGTGAGCAGCTGCAGCACCCAGACACGGGCCCGCGAGAGCAACGCCGCATTGAGCTCGAACGACGGATTTTCGGTGGTCGCCCCGATCAGGGTGACAATCCCCTGTTCGACCGCCGGGAGGAAGGCATCCTGCTGGGCGCGATTGAAGCGATGGATCTCGTCAACGAACAGGATCGTCCCCCGACCAAGCGCCAAGCGCTGCTCGGACTCGCGGATCACCTCACGGACTCGCGCCACGCCGTCGGAGACCGCCGAGAACGGCACGAAGTGTCGATCGGTCGTGGTGGCGATGAGACGTGCCAACGTGGTCTTGCCGGTTCCCGGTGGTCCCCAGAAGATGCAACTCCCCACATCACCACGTCGGACGGCGTCACCGAGTGGTGCCCCAGGGGCGAGCAGGGCGCGTTGTCCGACGAATTCCGCGAGGGTGCGTGGCCGCATCCGGCTGGCGAGCGGCGCGGGTGGCGCAAAGAGTGACTCGGTCACTCGGGGATCGCCTCGCGCGCGACCGCAAGAAGTGTCTGACGCTGATTGTCCTCGGGACGCTCGAGGACATGGGCCAGCAGGCGATCGAGCAGCATGCCCAGCGTCGGGCCAGCATCCGCGATCCCTGCGTTGATCAAATCGGAGCCGGTCACGGCGAGTTCGCCACGCTGGAGTGGCTGACCCGCCAGTCGCACCGCGAGGACGTCGTCCAGCCAATCGGCTGGGGTGCCGGTCCTGGCATGTCGGACATGCATCAGGTCGTTCGCGGCGCTTCCCACCGAGGCGAGCCATCGACGAATGGCGACCATGCTTCGACCCACCGGCTCGGCTGGCCCTCGATCGATTGCTCGCCCGCGTGCAATCTCGACGGTGCTGCACCTGAGCAGGCGGAGGATCGGTTCAACCGGCTGACGCCAACTCGCCAGGGCAAGGATCGGATCCGGGTCGAGGTGATGGCAGGCGGTGACATGGTCAGCCGGTAGCCACACCGTCGCGATGCCGGACTCCTCCCAGAGGCGGGCCAGATGGAGCGGATCGCGCGCGCGCGTGATGCCCTTCCACCACTCCTCACGGACGCGCTCGGACGACAGATGCGAGGTGTCGGTTGCCTGCCGAACGGCGGCCCGCCACGTGGCAGGGTCGATGGCGAACTCGAAGCGCGCCGCAAAGCGGAATGCTCGGAGGATGCGGAGTCGGTCTTCGGCGAAGCGCGCATCGGGATCGCCGACGGCGCGCACGACGCCGGCCTCGAGATCCGCTCGACCGTCGAATGGGTCACGGAACTCGCGACGTCCGGGGTGCCAGGCGATCGCGTTGATCGTGAAGTCACGGCGGGCGAGATCCTCGTCGAGCGAGACGCCGAACTCGACCACCGCATGTCGGCCATCGGTGATGACATCCCGGCGAAAGGTGGTCACCTCATGCAGGACACCCTCGGGATCCAGGACCCCGACCGTCCCATGCGCCAGGCCGACCGGCACGGTCCGGGCAAAGAGCTCGCGCACTTCGGTGGGCGTCGCCGCCGTGGCAAGATCGACATCGGATTGCGGAATCTCGAGCAGGGCGTCGCGCACCGCACCGCCGACGCACCACGTCTCGAAGCCAGCCGACTCGAGTCGCTGCTGGATGTCGAGGACCGGATCGGGGACCGCAATCATCGGCGACGACGACATCTCAGCCTCCCGCACCCCGCATGATCACGGCGCGAGGATCCGGATATTCCGAAGCGAGAGCTCGCCGTCATGGTCGCCCTGGATCGCGATATGCCCGCGCGCGCGCAGGCCGTAGTGTGGCCATTGGGCAAACTTGCTCGCGGCAACCTTCGCGGTCCAATCGCCGCTCTGCAGCGTGTACTCGAGCAGTTTCGTGCCGTTGAGCCAATGCTCCACATGCTGGCCCTGCACCACAATGCGGGTGGTGTTCCATTCACCGGCGGGATGCACCACACCGGCGGGGGCCGGATAGAGTCCGTATGCGGCACCAGCCGACGTGAGTCGGCTCCGACCATCGGGGGCATTCGCATCGTCGAGCAGCTGGTACTCGGGCCCGGTCCAGTAGATCTTCGGATACTCCTCCGTCCCATGGTAGAAGATCCCCGCATTGCCGCCCTTGGCGAGCTTCCAGTCCAGCCGCAACTCGAAGTCGCCGTACTCGGCCCGGGTGACAATGTCGCCGACCGAGGCCGACTTCTTGAGGATGCCATCGACGGCATGCCAGCCACTGGGCATCGTGTCAGACTGGTAGCCACGCCACGCCGCCATCGAGTGCCCGTCAAAGAGCACCTGCCAGCCGGCCTGCTGCTCGGCCGAGGTGAGCGTGATCAGAGGGCTGGTCGCCTGCGCGTAGGTGCACGAGGCGAGCAGGGCCAGCACGGCAAGGCGAGTGGTGTGACGCAACACGGAACCTCCAGAGGGGTTGTACTGACGGGGACACACCAACTCAGCCGCAGAGCACGCTGCCACCGTTGACGTTCAGGATTTCGCCGGTCACATGCCGGGCGAGATGCGACAACAGGAAGATGATGGGGCCGGCCACATCATCGGCCGTGGCGATGCGTCCGACCGGAATGCTCGCGGCCACCCGCGTGCGCCCATCGTCGGCGTACGCGGAAGCACTCATCTCGGTATCGACCCACCCCGGCGCCACGGCGTTGACGGTGATGTCCGGGGCACATTCGATCGCGAGCGACTTCACCAGCGCAATCATGGCACCCTTGGTTGCCGCATAGTCGGCGTGATTCGCCTCGCCACGCTGGCCGGCGGTACTCGCCACCATCACCACGCGTCCCTGCCCCTCCATGAGACCGAGGGCCGCACGGGTCACATGGAAGACCGAATCGAGATTTGCCGCGATGGTCCGATGCCACCGTTCGGGTGCCATCCGGGCGAGGGGCGTCTCGGCCTGGGGCCAGATGCCATGGTTGACTACGATGGCGTCGAGCCCCCCGAACGCCGCCTGGACCTCGCTCATGAGCTGGGCCACCCGCTGTCCGTCAG
This sequence comes from Gemmatimonadota bacterium, assembly GCA_039933845.1. GTDB lineage: Bacteria > Gemmatimonadota > Gemmatimonadetes > Gemmatimonadales > GWC2-71-9 > Palsa-1233. Next base: position 2,179 of record JBDTNH010000067.1, on the reverse strand, counting down.
CGAGGTCCCCCCCCCCGACGAACGCGCGACGTCCGAGCCCGCGAATCGTCCGCGCCACGGCGTCGGCCTCGGCCCGGCGGGCGTGGTAGAGCACCCCGACGTCGGCGCCCGCGCGCGCGGCCATGAGCGCCGTGGCCTGTCCAATCCCGCGAGAACCCCCGGTGACCAGGACCCGCTGCCCTGCCAGTGAGATCATGCCCCGAACTCGGCGGTGAGGATGGCGGCGATCCGATGCTGGATGGCGAGGTGCAGCTCCTGGGTCTGGGCCACGCTGGCGGTCTCGACGACGAACGCATGGTCGACCAGCGACAGCACCATCCCTCCCCCGTTGCCGAGAAGCGCCACGCTGACCATCCCGAGTCCACGCGCAGTCGTCACGGCCTGCACGATGTTGGCCGACGTGCCCGACGTGCTGTGCACCACGAGGACGTCGCCGGGGCGTGCCAGCGCCTCGAGTTGCCGCGCAAACACCTGCTCGAAGCCGAAATCATTGGCTGCCGCGGTGAGGATCGAGCTGTCGGTGGTCAGGGCCAGGGCCCGCAGTGCGCGACGCTGACCGGGGGCAAAGCGGACCACGTATTCCGCCGCGACGTGCTGGGCATCGGCCGCCGAGCCGCCATTGCCGACGAAGAACAGCGTGCCACCAGTCGCCAGGGAGGTCCGCATCGCCGCCACGATCGGCTCCAGCTCGGCTGCGCGAGTCGCGGCCAGTCGCGCGGCACCGGCGAGCTCCTCGAGACCCGCCGCGATCTGACGGCCATCGTTCATGCCCCCCCCCACATTCGACGTACCCGATCGATCAGCCCATCCCGTGCCGGCAGCGGATCGACCTCATACAGCGCCTCGTCCCGCAGGATCGCCCGGGGGTTCGTATCGAGCAGCAGCATCGCCTGCTCCGCCCCCTCATGGTCGGCGAGCCAGTCGACGGCGGTGGCAATGCAGCGTTCATCGCCATGGTTGTCCCCAGCCAGGATGTCCGCGAGGCCGGCACGCACCAGCGCTCGCGCTCGGTCGCCTCGTGCCCGGGGTTGGGTGAGCGTCGTGGCATCGACCTGCATGACCGCGCCGAGCTGCCGCCAGACCCGCACCGTCTCGACCGAGCACGAGGAGTAGCGTTCCGGATGCGCGAGCACCGGCACCAGCTCATGATCCATCACCTCGCGGAGGGCACGTGCCACGATCTCGGCCGGAACCATCCGGGTGAATTCGACGAGCAGATAGCGGGTCCCACCGAGCGTCACCTTCCGCTCTCGCATCCTCGGGGAGAGCGGGCGATCGAGCATCACCTCGGCCCCACGGTGCAGCGTCATCCCCACAGGCACCACTGGGAGCAGCTCCTCCCATCCGCGTTCGTAAGCCTCGGGAAATCCGTCGCCCGCGCGGGAGGCGAGCAGGTGCGGGGTGAGCGCCACATCGGTCACGCCGAGTCGCACAAATCCCTCGAGCACGCGGACCGATTGGCTGACGCTGCGGGAGCCGTCGTCCACGGCTGGCAGGATGTGAGAGTGGAGATCGATCATCCGCTGGCCGTGGCCTCGTGCCGGAGCGTGACCGCCGCATCGAGAAGCGTCTCGGGCGCTGCACGCGCGACCTCGAGGAGGGCCAGCGTGATGAGCGCGTCGGCGGCCAGCAGATCGAGCGCACACTCGCGGCGCGCACCTGCGACCATCGATGCCTCGAGTGCCATCCGGCTGGCCATCGCCAGTCGCGAGGGTCGCGCCGGCTCGGGCGCCTGCTGCAGGTAGGCCCGCGCGCGCTCGACCAGTGCCTCTGGGGCACCGGTTGTATCGGCTGCGAAGCGCTCCTTCCGCATCGTCATGACGCGGTCCAGGCCTCGAGCATCGGCCCGAGCGATTCGGTCGCCACCGGCTCGGCACTGACATCGAGCGAGCCGGACGCGAAACTCTTGCGACCGCCGCCGCGCCCCCCATGTGTGGTGGTGAGCAACTTGATCAATGCATTGGCATCCTTCCCCGCAGCGATCAGGTCATCGGAGACCGCCACGGCGATGGCATTCGGCAGGGTCGGATTCACCAGGGCGAGCACCGACCCCTTCGGATTGGCTGCCCGGAACTGATCCGCCAGTTCCCCGAGCAACCCCCGCTCCTCGGCCACGGTCGACTGGACGTGGAGTCGAATGGCACCCGCATCGATCACCCGAGTCTCGCCCCCCCCCCCG
>JBDTNH010000066.1:0-13964 GCA_039933845.1 Gemmatimonadota bacterium | reverse complement strand
TGGCCGATGCCGTCCGTTCGGCCCAGTCGGCCAATCCGATGCTCGCCGCCGAGCGACTCGCGGCCGACGCCGCCGCCGAACGGATTCGACCGGCTGGGACACTTCCCGATCCGCAACTGACGCTGGGGCTCATGAATCGGCCGCTGTCGGGATTCGGGACCGGCGAGCGAATGACGATGAACCAGGTGCAGCTGAGCCAGGTGGTCCCCTGGCCCGGCAAGCTGGCCCTCGCCCGCGAGCGCGCCGAGCGGCTGGCATCGGCCGAGTCGTTGAGTGCCGCCGAGGCGGAGGTCGGTCTCGTCGCCCAAGTGACCGCGCGCTACTACGAACTCGCGGCGATCGACCGGACCGTGACGATCCTGGAACGCACCCGCGACCTGCTGCGCGACTTCTTCGACGTCTCGCAGACGATGTATGCCGTCGGCCAGAGCCCACAACAGGACGTGTTGCAAGCCCAGGTGGCCGTGGCGCAGATGACCGAGGAGCTGACGGTGATGCGTCAGAATCGAGTGGCTACCATGGCACGGTTCAATGCGCTGCTCGGGCAGGTCGCAGAGGCACCGGTGGGGAGCCTTGACTTGCCGCCGATCGGTGGAGCCCTCCCCGAAATCGACTCGTTGATGGGCCTGGCTCGTCTAGCCCGTCCGGCGCTGCTGGCCGCGGAGGAGCGCCGGCGCGCGGCGGAAGTCAGCGTGCGGGCCGCCACACGCGAGCGCTATCCGGACCTCATGGTTGGAGTGGCATACGGTCAACGGCCCCAGTTCGACGACATGGCAAGCCTGATGATCGGCCTCAACCTCCCGCTGCGCGCGGGTGCTCGACAGATCCCGCTCCGTCGGGAGATGGAGGCCCTCGAGGCGCGTTCGGCCGCACTGGTCACTGACCTTGCCAACGAGACCTACGCGCAGCTCGTCGAGGGTCGCGCCGACGCGGAGCGGGCGCGCGAACTGGGCACGCTGTACGCCACGGCAATCATCCCCCAGGCCGGTGCGGCGGTGGAGTCGGCGCTGTCGGCGTACCGCGTGGGCCAGGTCGACTACATGACCCTGGTCGAGAACCAGATGACGGTCAACCGCTACCAGATCGAACTGGTGCGGATCACGGCGCGATTCCATCAGGCGGTGGCCCGCATCGACGCCCTGCTGGGCAACAGAGGAGAGATCCAATGACCCGATCCGTACGCTCCACACTCGTGGCGCTTCTCTTTGCGGTCGCTGCATGTGGCGGCGGCGACAAAACTGATTCGGGCATGGGAGAGATGACGCCCGAGGAACATGCCCGCATGCTCGCGGGTGGCAATCAGGGTGCGGTCGACACCACCGGCGCAGCCGTTCGCCAACCGGTGCACCTCACGTCAGCGCAGGAGCGGGCACTCGGGGTGGTCTACACGACTGTGACCCGCGACTCGCTGCAGAAGTCGATCCGCACCGTGGGCACGATCCAGGCCCCCGAGCCGAATGTCGTCGATGTGACGCCGAAGATCGACGGCTTCGTCGAGCAACTTTACGTGAACACCACCGGTGAATCGGTGCGGCGGGGCCAGCCACTGTTGACGCTCTACAGTCCGAGTCTCGTCGCGGCGCAGGAGGAGTTCCTCACGGCACAGCGATTGGTGGCCCGGGTTGACTCGACCGCCGGTGAGGCGTGGCGTGGTGCACAAGCGACCCTCGATGCGGCCCGTCGGCGACTGGCCTACTGGGATATCACCGCCGCACAGATCGACGAACTCGAGCGCTCTGGCACCGTGCGGAAGACGCTCACGCTGGTCTCGCCGGTGAACGGCATCGTGTTGGAGAAGGACGTGCTCGAGGGCCAGCGGGTGATGGCAGGACAGCGGCTCTACCAGATTGCCGACCTGTCCGAGGTGTGGGTCGAGGGAGAGGTGTTCGAGCAGGACCTTGCGTTGCTACGCGAAGGGATGCCGGTCCACATCGAGATCGCGGCACACCCGGGCGAGCACCTCATGGGCCGGGTGAGCTTCATCTATCCCACGGTCGACGTGGTGAGCCGGACCAATCGGGTCCGGCTCACGGTGCCCAATCCCGGGCTCAAGCTCAAGCCGGGGATGTTCGCCACAATCTTCCTCGATGCCGTGGTCGGACGCAACGTGATCACGTTGCCTCGCACCGCCGTCGTCGTGACCGGCATGCGCAATGTTGTCTTCGTTCGCGATTCGGCCGGGATGCTCCAGCCGCGCGAGGTGGTGCTTGGGCCACGTTCGGACGATCGGGTCGTGGTCCTGAGCGGCCTCGTGGTTGGCGAGACGATCGTGGCTTCGGCCAACTTCCTGATCGATGCGGAATCGCGGCTCGGTTCGTCGGGCGATGCGATGCCCGGCATGCAGCACGGTGCCACGACACCAGTCCCCGCGAGTACCATGCCCCCGGAGCCGGAGCATCAACATGATCAGTAAGATCATTGCCTGGTCAATCCGCAACCGGATGCTGGTGTTGCTGGGGACGGCGGGGCTGATCGCGGGCGGGCTGTGGGCGGTGCGCGCCACGCCGCTCGATGCGATCCCGGATCTGTCGGACGTGCAGGTGATCGTCCAGACCGACTTCGCCGAACAGGCTCCGCAGATCGTCGAGGACCAGATCACCTATCCGATCTCATCGGAAATGCTCAAGGTGCCCGGGGCACGGGTGGTGCGCGGCTACTCGTTCTTCGGGCTCAGCCTGGTGTACGTGATCTTCGAGGACGGCACCGACATCTACTGGGCCCGGTCCCGAGTGCTGGAATACCTCAACGGCATTCAACGACAACTGCCCAACGGGGTCGAACCGTCGCTCGGCCCCGATGCCACCGGGGTAGGCTGGGTGTTCGAGTACACACTCGAATCGGATTCCCTCGACTTGGCGGCGCTCAGGAGCCTGCAGGACTGGAACATCCGCTTCCAGCTCACCTCCGTGCCCGGCGTCTCAGAGGTTGCCTCCCTGGGCGGCTTCGTGCGGCAGTACCAGGTCGAGGTCGATCCCGAGCGCCTGCGTGCGTTCGGCATTCCGGTGACCCGGGTCTCGGCCGCGATCGGCAGCCACAACGCCGACATCGGTGCCCGGGTGCTGGAGATGGGCGGTCGGGAGTACATGATCCGCGGGCTCGGCTACCTGGAGGACATCGGCGACATCGAGAACGTGTCGCTGGGCGTTGCCGCCAACGGTACGCCGATCCGGGTGGCCGATGTGGCGACGGTTCAGGTTGGTCCGGCGCCGCGTCGGGGGGCCGCGGATCTCAACGGCAAGGGCGAGGCGGTGGCCGGCATCGTGGTGATGCGCTATGGCTCTGACGCGCTGGCGACGATAGAGGCGATCAAGACACGCCTGATCGAGGTCGAGGCCGGGCTGCCGGCTGGTGTCCGGCTTCGGGTCGCCTATGACCGAAGCGACCTGATCCACCGAGCCATCGATAACCTGCGCGACAAGCTGCTGGAGGAATCACTGATCGTGGCATTGGTCACGGTGTTGTTCCTGCTGCACGTCCGCTCGGCGCTCGTCGCGATCGTGGTGCTTCCGGTCGGGATCCTGATGTCGTTCATCGTGATGCGTGCCATCGGGGTCAACGCCAACATCATGAGCCTGGGCGGCATCGCTATCGCCATCGGTGCGATGGTCGACGGCGCGATCGTGATGGTCGAGAACATGCACAAGCATCTCGAACGCGCCGATCCCGACCGCTCGCGCTGGGAGGTGGTGCTGGAGAGCGCCACGCAGGTGGGACCACCGCTCTTCTACTCGCTGCTGATCATCACCTTCTCATTCCTGCCAGTGTTCGCCCTGGAGGCACAGGAAGGCCGACTGTTCAAACCGCTTGCGTTCACCAAGACGTTCGCGATGGCGGCCTCGGCGCTGCTGTCGATCACTCTGGTGCCGGTACTGATGGGCTACTTCATCCGGGGTCGCATCCGGTCGGAGAACCAGAACCCCATCAATCGCTGGCTGCAATGGATCTACCGCCCGGTGATCGACTTCACCTTGCGGCGGCCGTGGATGGTGGTGGTGGCGAGTGTCCTGGCCCTCGCGATTACCTGGCTGCCTTGGCGGCGGCTTGGCAGCGAGTTCATGCCGCAGTTGCACGAGGGTGCGGTGCTCTTCATGCCAACCACCGTGCCGGGCGTGGCGATCGCGCAGGCGATCGACATCATGCGCTACCAGGACAGTGTGCTGACGTCGTTCCCCGAGGTGGCCAACGTGCTGGGCAAGGTCGGCCGCGCGTCGACCGCGACCGATCCTGCGCCACTCGACATGTACGAGACCACCGTCACGCTCACACCGGAGGACGAGTGGCGGCCCGGGATGACCTACGATGGGCTCCTGGCGGCGATGGACTCTGCCGTCCGGCTCCCCGGGGTCACCAATGCGTGGACGATGCCGATCAAGGGGCGCATCGACATGCTTGCCACCGGCATCCGGACCGCCGTGGGCATCAAGATCTTCGGTCCTGATCTCGACACGCTGCAGGCATTGGGTGAACGGGTCGAGCGGATCATGCAGGCGGTGCCAGGTACCCGAAGCGCGTTCGCCGAACGGGGAGTGTCAGGCTACTACGCCGACATCGACATTCGACGCGACGAGGCAGCACGGTACGGGCTGAACGTTGGCGAGATCCACGCGGCGATCATGGCGTCGGTAGGCGGCACGAATGCGGCAATGACCGTGGAGGGACGGGAGCGCTACAGTGTCAATGTCCGCTATCCGCGTGAGCTGCGTGATGATCCCGAGAAGCTCCGTGAGGTGGTCGTGCCGACGAAGACCGGCGGCCAGATCCCGCTCGGTCAGGTGGCCACCGTCACCGTCCGACAGGGGCCGATGGCAGTCAAGACCGAGAACGCCTTCCCGGTCACCACCGTGTTCGTTGACATCACCGACCCCGACGTCGGCGGTTATGTGGAGACGGCTCAGGAGGCGGTGAGTTCTCAACTCGTGCTGCCGGCGGGCTACACGCTGCGCTGGAGCGGTCAGTACGAATTCATGCAGCGGGTGAGCCAGAAACTGAGCACGGTCATTCCCGTCACGCTCGCAATCATCTTCCTGCTGTTGTACCTCAACTTCCGCGGCGTCACCGAGGCGCTGATCGTGATGCTCTCGGTACCGTTTGCGCTCGTGGGTGGAGTCTGGTATCTCTGGCTGGCCGGCTACAACACGAGTGTGGCAGTCTGGGTCGGCTTCATCGCGCTGGCCGGGGTGGCTGCCGAGACCGGGGTGGTGATGCTCATCTACCTGGACGAGGCGTTTCACCGTCGTGGGCTGGCCGGTCAGATGCGAACGTCCGCGGATGTGGCGGCGGCGGTCCACGAGGGTGCGGTCGATCGACTGCGACCGAAGATCATGACCGTTGTGGCGATCACCGCCGGCCTGGCTCCGATTCTCTGGAGCCACGGCACCGGCGCCGACGTGATGAAGCGAATCGCCGCCCCGATGGTGGGCGGGATGATCACCTCCACGGTGCTCACCCTGGTGGTGATCCCGGCGATCTATCTGATCTGGCGGCGGCGGCAGATCCGTTTACGTTCTCGACGCCTCGAAGATGCTCTGGATGGCACTGTCCAGTAGTGCGTCGAACTCCTCGTCGCTCTGCTGGACGGTGAGCCCTTCGGTGAGTGCTCGGGAGAAGCTGGCGATCAGACCGGGGTTTCGGGCCAGGAGTTGGTTGGCCTGGTCCCGGGAGTAGCCCCCGGAAAGCGCCACCACGCGTAGCGTGTTGGGGTGCTCGATGCAGGGCGCGTAGAAGTCGTCCTGATCGGGTAGGGTCAACTTGAGCATGACCTGCCGACCGTCTTCGAGAGCATCGAGATGCGCCAGGATACTCGTCCTGAGCATCTCCTCGCAGTCGGCCTTGCTCGGGCTGTGGATGTCCACCTCGGGCTCGAGGATCGGGATCAGTCCCCGGGACAGGATATGCCCGCCGATCTCGAACTGCTGGTCCACGATGGCCTGGATGCCCGTTTCGTTCGCGCTGGCGATGACCGAGCGCATCTTGGTGCCGAAGACCTGATTGTCGAGTGCCCGCTCCAGGAGTTCGTCCAGCTGCGGCATGGGATTCATCAGCTGCACCCCGTTCTCCTCCGCTGCCAGCCCCTTGTCGACCTTGAGGAACGGCACCACCCGCTTTTCCTCCCAGAGGTAGCGCGCCGTTGGCTTTCCGGCGACCTCCCGCCCCATCGTGTCCTCGAAGAGGATGGCGCCCAGGATGCGGTCGCCGTCGAAGCTCGCGCTGGTGACGATCCGCGTTCGCATCTCATGGACGCGGTCGAACATCTCCTGATTGCCGGAATATGAACTCTCCGGAACCCCGTACATGCCGAGGGCCTTCGGGGTGCTGCCGCCGCTCTGGTCCAGCGCGGCGAGGAAGCCGTCGGCGGATTGGACCTTGTGAAGCATATCTCGAGAATGCATGAGGCTCATCGGCTCAACTCCTGTTCCTTCCCCGCGCAATGATCCATCCGACGAGCCCGGCGATCACGACGAGCAGGATCAGCATCCATGGCCAGCCATAGCCACCCATCCAGCCGCGGCCATAGCCGCCTCCCATCATGCCGCCCCCGGGCCCACCCTGGGGGGTGGCGGCGTTCGAGCAGCCCGCCAAGGACAGGGCGCAGGCGCCGAAGATCCTCTGAATGCCGATGTGTTTCATGGTCACAGTCCTTGGGATGGTGCCAGGTTCACGAACGACAGGTTCATTGCGAGGGTCCGATGCAACCCACCCGGCGGCCGCGGCCTGGACGTAGTAGCATTGAATGATAGGGTGGCGTACCCGATCACGCTCGCCATCACGATCCCTCGGAGCTCCAACGGAGGAATATCATGAAGGCACTCGTTTATCACGGTCCGGATGCCAAGAGTTGGGAAGAGGCTCCGAACCCGGAGTTGATCCGCTCGACGGACGCCATCGTCCGGATCGACACCACGACCATCTGCGGAACCGATCTGCACATCTTGAAAGGGGACGTCCCGGCCGTGACTGATGGCCGGATCCTTGGTCACGAAGGGGTCGGTACCATCACGGAGATTGGCGCGGCCGTGAAACGGATGAAGGTCGGTGACCGCGTGATCATTTCGTGCATCTCTGCCTGTGGCACGTGCGCCTATTGTCGCCAGCAACTCCCATCGCATTGCCTGGACGAAGAGGGTGCATCGGGCATCGGGTGGATTCTTGGGCACCTGATCGACGGTACACAGGCCGAGTACGTCCGGATCCCCTTCGCGGACAATTCCCTTCACAAGATTCCTGAGGGTGTCACCGATGAGGCCGCGATCATGTTGTCGGACATCCTTCCCACGGGATTCGAGATCGGCATCCGCAACGGTGAGGTCGAGCCTGGTGATGTGGTGGCCGTCGTGGGTGCGGGACCGGTCGGACTATCGGTCATGATGACCGCCGGGCTCTACGGCGCGTCGCGCGTTATTGCGATCGATCTCGACGATAACCGCCTCGAGATGGCGAAGAAGTTCGGTGCGACGGACGTGGTCAACAACGGTCGGGGGAACTGGCGCGAGGCCGTCATGTCGATGACGGACGGGGGGCTCGGTGTCGATGTGGCGGTCGAGGCCGTAGGGATCCCCCAGACCTTCAACGCATGCGTTTCACTGATCCGGCCGGGTGGGTCGGTGGCAAATGTCGGTGTTCACGGAGCCTCCGTGGAACTGAAACTCCAGGACCTCTGGATCATGGATGTGAGCATCACCACCGGTCTGGTCAGTGCGACGACCACACCGATGTTGCTCAAGCTGGTGGCGCAGGGAAAGCTGAAGCCGGAGCAGTTCGTGACCCACCGCTTCAAACTCACCGAGATGATGGACGCATACGACGTCTTCAGCCGCGCGGCCGAGACGAAGTCGATGAAGGTGGCGATTGCCCGGGACTAGCGTCGACCGACGTGAAATGGGATGCCGAGCGCCTCATTGGTCTTGCGGATGGAAGTCGCCCCGTCCGACTCCCGGCCCGTCAATGCCCGGATGGCGTCGATGGTCTCGGGAATGACAATGGCCTGGTTATCCACCATGTAGGCATAGAACGCTTCGTCGCCCTGGACGGTCAGCATGTCCTCCCAGAGTGCGACCTCGTAGAGATTGTCATGTGGCCGACCGAGATCGGCCATGAGCTCCTTGACGGAGTTGAGCGCAACGAGGCCGTCGCCGATGCGGACGAGCGCGATGCGGGACGAGGTGCGGAAGGCGTCGAGCACTTTGTCCTTCGAGGCCTCGCGCGTGAGCTGCACCGCCCAGTAGTGGAGGTGCGCGATCGTCTCTGGCACCTTCACCGCCATCGTCACGACGTCAGGGTCGGGATCGACCGTCTGCGGTGTCGTAGTTGTTCTCGGCGGTGAACGAGTGGCCGGTCACACCGTGCTTCTCGCCACCCTGCAGGATGAACTTGATGCCGCGCTCGCGGTAGCGCTCCACATTCTGGGCGGCCACCTTTTTCGGCGTGCAATCCACCACGATATCCGCGGCGTCAAGCAGGTCGTCGAGGGTCCCGGCGGGATCGAGGCCGGCAGCGCGCATGGCGCTGGTGTGCTCGGGCATGGCGCCATAAAGTCTGTATCCGTTCGAGCGAACAACACTCGCACGCCAGTCCGTCACCACATCGGCGACGCCGGCGAGGGTCATATCGTTCTGCACGACCGCGGCATCGGCGACGCGCTTGCCGATGACGCCGTAGCCATTGACGGCTACTCGGATGTTGCTTGAATCGCCCATGATGAATTCTCCGGTCTGGGATGGTAAATCGCGTGCGAGGAGTGCGTTGTCCTGGGCGGAGTGGGGGGCTGTCGTCATTGTTCAGGCATCTGCCGCATCAAGGCCATGGGGCCACGTCCAGTTGCGAACCTCCGGGAGATCTTGCCCGTGCCGCGTGATGTACTCGCGGTGCTCGACGAGCCGGTCGCGCATGGTCTGGTGCACATGTGCCCCGTGCGGCCCGACGGTCGGTACCCGCTTGGTCACATCCATGACGAGGTGGAACCGGTCGAGGTCGTTGCGAACCACCATGTCGAACGGAGTCGTGGTCGAGCCCTCCTCCTTGAAGCCTCGGACGTGGAGGTTATGGTGGTTCGTCCGGCGGTAGGTGAGCCGGTGAATGAGCCACGGATACCCGTGGTAGGCGAAGATGATCGGCTTGTCGACCGTGAAGAGCGCATCGAAGTCGGCGTCGGAGAGACCGTGCGGATGCTCGCTTTCGGGTTGCAGCCGCATCAGGTCAACGACGTTGACGACGCGGACGCGGAGCTCGGGGAGGTGCTGGCGCAGCAGGTCCACGGCAGCCAACGTCTCCAGCGTGGGAACGTCGCCCGCACACGCCATCACCACGTCCGGCTCGACGTGCTGGTCATTGCCCGCCCACTCCCAGATCCCGATCCCGGCAGTCGTGTGCTTGACGGCCGCTTCGAGGTCGAGGTACTGGAGTTCGGGCTGCTTGCCTGCCACGATCACGTTGACGTAGTCTCGACTCCGGAGGCAGTGATCGGTGACGGAGAGGAGTGTGTTGGCGTCGGGCGGGAGGTAGACCCGGACGACCGCGGCCTTCTTGTTGATCACGAAGTCGATGAAGCCGGGATCCTGATGACTGAACCCGTTGTGGTCTTGCCGCCAGACGTGCGAGGTGAGCAGGTAATTCAGCGACGCAAGGGGCCGTCGCCACGGAATGTCGCGCGAGACGTCGAGCCACTTCGCGTGCTGGTTGAACATCGAGTCGACGATGTGGATGAAGGCCTCGTAGCACGAGAAGAAGCCGTGGCGGCCGGTGAGGAGGTAGCCCTCGAGCCATCCCTGGCAGAGCTGCTCGCTCAAGACCTCCATCACGCGGCCGTCGGGGGCGAGGTGGGAGTCGCTCTCGAGGACGGGCTCCATCCACGCGCGATCGGTCACCTCGAAGAGCGCCGTGAGCCGGTTCGAGGCGGTCTCGTCGGGGCCGACCACGCGGAACGTCTCGGGGTTCATCGTCATGACATCGCGAAGTAACCGGCCCATGACTCGCGTCGCCTCTGCGGTGACCGTGCCGGGCGTGGGCACCTCGACGGCATAGTCCCGCCAGTCGGGCATCCGGAGGTCCTTGAGGAGGAGACCACCGTTGGCGTGGGGGTTCGAGCCCATCCGGCGCTCGCCCTCGGGCGCGAGGTTGGCCAGCTCGGGGACCAGTCTCCCCTCCCCGTCGAAGAGCTCCTCGGGCCGGTAACTCCGCATCCACGCCTCCAGGATCGCGAGGTGCTCCGGCTTCTCGGCCAGCCCGGCCACCGGCACCTGGTGCGAGCGGAACGTGCCCTCGACCTGAAGCCGGTCGACGACCTTGGGTCCGGTCCATCCCTTCGGCGAACGGAGCACGATCATCGGCCAGCGCGGGCGCTCGGTGACGTCGTCCTCTCTCGCGTCCCGCTGGATGCGCTGGATCTGGGCGAGGGCCTGGTCGAGGGCCACAGCCATCCGCTGATGCATCGCCTTCGGTTCGTCGCCCTCGACGAACACCGGTGCGTAACCGTAGCCTACGAACAGGCTCTTGATCTCGTCGTCGGGCATCCGCCCAAGCACGGTCGGCCCGGCGATCTTGTAGCCATTGAGATGGAGCACCGGGAGGACCGCCCCGTCGCGGGCCGGGTTGAGGAACTTGTTCGAATGCCAACTCGTCGCGAGCGTGCCGGTTTCGGCCTCGCCGTCACCGACGACGCAACAGGCGAGGAGATCGGGGTTGTCGAAGACGGCGCCGTAGGCGTGGGCGAGCGAGTAGCCGAGTTCGCCACCCTCGTTGATCGAGCCGGGCGTTTCGGGTGAAGTGTGACTGGGAATTCCACCTGGGAACGAGAACTGCCGGAACAGCTTCCTCATTCCGTCGGTGTCCTGCGTGATGTTGGGGTAGTGCTCGGTGTAGCTCCCCTCGAGGTACGTGTTGGCGACGATCCCCGGGCCGCCATGCCCTGGTCCGGTGACATAGAGCACACTCAGGTCGTGCTGCCGGATGAGACGGTTGAGGTGGACGTAGATGAAGTTGAGTCCGGGGGTCGTGCCCCAGTGGCCGAGCAGGCGCGGCTTGACGTGCTCCAGCGTCAGCGGCTCTCGGAGGAGTGGATTATCGAGGAGATAGATCTGTCCGACCGAGAGGTAGTTGGCTGCGCGCCAAAAGGCGTCGATGCGGTCGACGACGACATGTGTCAGGGCTGGCGTGTCCGTCTGGTCGTCGATGGTCATGGCGGTTCTGTCCCAGTACGTGTAGAGAATTGAAAAATGGGTGCGGAAGTGCCCCCGCCGCGGATACGGCGGAGGTGAGACCGTGCACCGGGTGCGCCCGATACCGCGGTCCCATCACCTCACCCTTGTCGGAGTGGACATCCGGCACGAGATACTGTCGTGCGATTTCCTATGGACGGACTCGCGAGGGTGCTACGACCGCTCCATTTGGTGGCTGCTGACCGTGCCGCAGCAGCAGCCCGCCTTGTCTACCACGGGCAGGCCCGTCGTGCGGTGCTCGTGGAGTTTCCGGCGTGCCTCCTCGATCGGCTCGTCGACGTCGCAACAGGTCGACGGGGGCCGCATGATCTCGCTGACGGGCACCTCGGACGCCTGGCGGTCGTCGGCCGCCACGCCGCAGCACACGTCGCGCTCGGTGATGACGCCGACCAACTTGAACCGATCGGTGTCCTCGACGACCGGCGCGCAGCCACAGCCGGACGCGCGCATCGCTCGGGCGGCGTGCGCCGCCGTATCGCTCGGCGTGCAGCACGACGACGCTGCGATGGGTTCCATCTTCTCGCTACAGCAACTCATGGGGCTTCCTCCGGTTCAGTGAACATGCAATGGTGCTGCTTTCCGTTGCTGCTGGGACTCAGACTCGACCACGTCGCTCCGTGCCGCCGCGTGCCATAGGTCATTTTCGCTCCCGTCCAGCCCAACTTGAATTACCTCGTGCCTCGTCGTTGATCGAGGAGATCCGCTGCCTCGCCGGCCAGGACGGCGCCCTCGTCCACTGGCACGACCCAGACCTGCACGGTGCTGTCGATGGCGCTGATGCGCGCCTCCACACCTGTCGCCGCGTTGTTGGCCTTTTGGTCCAGGCGGATACCGCACCATTCCATCCCTGCCATGGTGCGGTGGCGGATCTCGGCGGCATTCTCTCCGACTCCACCACCGAAGACGATCGCATCGGCTCCACCGAGCACGGCGAAGTAGGCACCGACGTACTTTCGGATCCGGTAGCAGTAGAGGTCCACGGCCTGCCGAGCCTGTGGGTCGGTACGTTGGAGCACTTCGCGCAGGTCTGCACTTCCTGCCATCCCGACGAGCCCCGACCCGCCGTTGAGCAGGCGGTCCACCGCCTCCACGCTCATCCCGCCGCTCCGCAGCAGGTGGAGCACGACATTCGGATCGAGCTCGCCGCAGCGTGTTGCCATCACCAGCCCCTCCACCGGCGAGTAGCCCATCGAAACATCGAGCGGACGCACGCCTGCACTCGCTGCGACGGAGCATCCTCCGCCCAATTGGAGCGAGATGAGGCGGGTGGTCTCACCACCGTCCGGCGCAAGCTGTTGCCAGCGGCGCGCCATCCAGGCGTGCGCGAGGCCATGGAAGCCGATGCGGCGAATGCCATGGGCTTCCGCGATGTCCGGGGGGAGCGCATAGCGCCTTGCGACCGTCGGGAGATCAGCAAAAAAAGCGGTGTCGAACACGGCGATCTGGGGCATCTGAGGGCCGAATACGTCACGTGCTGCCCGCAGCCACGTGAGCATTGCCGGGTTGTGGAGTGGTGCAAACTCATTCAGGCGTTCGATATCCGCCAGGTCGGTCACGACCTGCGTATGCGTCATGGAGGGGCCGCCAGAGACGATCCGGTGCGCGACGGCCACGGGTGTAGTCACGTCCTGATCGGCGACGAACTGTGCGAGAACGCTTGTCGGCTGCACATCCACGGTTCGGTCATGGTGAACCTGGGCCAGCCGCGATCGGCCTGGCGTGTTCGGGTCGAATCTGTCCAGGTCGAACGCATCGAGACGCACCGACGAGCTGCCGACGTTCACGGTGAGCAAGGTCCTCACGTAGCGGTCATCATTCGCCTGAGGCAAGGTCGTTCTTCTCCATCCGGTAGCGCAGTGTGTCGCGTGTCAATCCGGGCGAGCCGGCGGCCCGGGTGTTGTTGCCGTCCACCTGCTCGACTGCCTGACGGATCAAGGCCTGTCAGGGGGTTTCGGGCGTCCCGCCACTCCGGGTGCGTGCGGAGTGTGCGAATGTGCGGACACTCGAGGACCGCGGCGTCGTGAGCGTGCTGCCTGTTGATGCGGTTGTGACAAATCCTGGTGAACGGCATTGATCGGGACATGAAGTCCTCCCGGCAAAAACTCACTGATGCGGAGGTGCGCCCGGACTCGGAGTATATCACCGAACTGACGGAGGAGCGGAGGAGCCGCAGCCCTAGATCTCTACAGGTGGGCAAGGGAAACGGATCCTGTGAACCCGAGTGGCTGCCGGGCACCCCTGCGGCTGATCTCCGCAGAGGGCGGGTCACGCTCGGGCGGTCGTCCTCGGCTATTGTTCCTCGACGTCCGTGGCGCCACCGAGGCGATGATCGTGATACGATCAGCGCCCTCGCGTTGTCCCGGACCAAGAACCTGACGCGCGTCGCGGTCAACCTGGGTCGCGCCGTTGTCCGGATACGAGAAAGGACCGCACGATGATCAATCACTCCGACCATCCGACCGAGGCCCACACCGACCATCCAGTGGATGGCGGCGGTCACGATCATGACAAGCATGCGGGCCACTCGCCGGCGATGTTCCGCGACAAGTTCTGGCTCTCCCTCGTGATGACGCTACCCGTCGTGTTCTGGTCGGAACACATCCAGGAGCTTCTCGGCTACCACGCGCCGACGTTTTCGGGGTCGGAGTGGATCGGACCGGTGCTCTCCACCGCGGTCTTCCTCTACGGCGGGCTGGTCTTCCTGAAGGGAGCGTCACGCGAGCTGGCCGCCAGGCTGCCCGGAATGATGACGCT
>JBDTNH010000065.1:0-13997 GCA_039933845.1 Gemmatimonadota bacterium | reverse complement strand
TTGCTGCCCGCAGGGAAGGCACTGGTCACCACCCGTCCGTTCCGCGCCCCGCATCACACGGTGAGCTACGCCGGACTGATTGGTGGTGGATCGATTCCACGGCCAGGCGAGGTGTCGCTCGCGCATCATGGCGTGCTGTTCATCGACGAGGTCGCGGAGTTGCCGGCAAATGTGCTCGAAGTGCTGCGCCAGCCCCTGGAGGACGGGGCCGTGACGATCTCGCGTGCGGCAATGACGCTCAGCTATCCGGCACGATTCCTCTTCGTCGCGGCGATGAACCCGTGTCCGTGTGGCCATGCTGGCGATCCGCAACGCGCATGCTGTTGTCCGCCGCAGACAGTGCAACGTTATCTCTCGCGAATCAGCGGACCGTTGCTTGACCGGATGGACATTCACTTGACGGTGCCGCCGGTGGCGTACTCCGATCTCGCGGGAACGGTGCCGAGCGAATCGAGTGAGACGATTCGGGCACGGGTCGAGGCGGCGCGTCAGCGTCAGCTTCAACGATTCCGAGGGATCGACGGGATGTATGCCAATGCGCACATGGGTCCACGCGAGCTGGCGAAGTTCGTGAAGATTGACACCGCGACCGAGCTCGTCTTGCGGCGAGCGATCGAGCGGTTGGGATTGTCGGCCAGGGCGTACCATCGGGTGCTCAAGCTGGCGCGGACGCTGGCGGACCTGGCAGGCGACGCAGAGATCGGGCCGGGCCATGTCGCGGAGGCGGTGCAGTATCGGGTGCTGGATCGAAGTGAGATGTGAAGCGTGAAGCGAGAAGCGAGAAGCGAGAAACGAGAAACGAGAAGCGAGTGCAAGCAGTCGGACCGCAGTATGATTCGTGACTCCAAGGAGTCACTTCCCGATGACCCGTCCTCTCAGTGTGTTCGCGCTCCTGCTTGCCGCCTGTGGCGGTGCCGCCGTATCGCCGCCGGCCCGCATGGTCGCGGTCGACTCCGTCCTCTTGAAGGAAGATCCCGATCATCCGATTGGTGAATCGATCGGGATCGTGGTTCGGGCCACCGATGGCCGGGTCTTCCTTGCTGACATGGCGGGCCGAACGATCCAGCGATTCGAAGCCGATGGCCGGTTCGGCGGCACGATCGGGACGGCGGGCTCCGGGCCGGGGGAACTCGGGGCACCGGGCGGGATCGGGCTGCTGGATGGCGACAGCGTGCTCGCCGTCATCGATCCGAACCGCGCAGTGCTGATCGAATTCAACAGCGCCGACGGGACGCTCCGGCGCGAACTGCCGTTTCCGGGTGGCGCGATCCCAGCCTCGGGTTGGCTGAGCGACATGCGAACCACGCTCGTGCCGGTGCTCGGGGCACTCCATCCCTTCCTGCGGTGGGATCGACTGAATGACAGCGTCACGCCCTTCGGTGAGGCTCCGGCTGAATGGGGCGGGTCCCTCGGGCTGGCGATGTCGCATGGTGTTGCATCGCTCGTATCGGACTCCTCGGGGTACCTCGCCATGATTCCGCTGGTGCCGGGACTTTTGCGATTGGATGCCGTGGGATCACGGGTCACCCTGATCCCGATACCGGCGGTGCGCCGGAAGGGTGAGCCGGACGGTGCGGCGGCAAAGGCCCTGGCGGAGGCGAAGCAGAGTGGCAGGCGAACCACCGCTCCGATTGCCTCGATGGCGCTTGGTCTACACCGCCGGAGTGATGGCGCGCTCATGCTCGTGCATCTCGATCCTGATCTCGAGTCGGGATCTGGCGGGACCCAGCCGACGGCGCTGCGGTACTACATCACACTGGTCCGCCCGGATCTCCGCGCCGCATGCGTCGACGCGCCGATTCCGCTCGAGACCGATGTCTTCGCCCGCCCACTCTTCGCGGGAGACACGGTGTTCTTCCTCGCGCGGACGGTTGGTGCCGATGGCCAGGCGCCCCTCTGGCTCAGGGGTTTCGTGCTCGATGACGCGTCGTGCGCGTGGATTCCTCTGGAACCGGGCAGATGACTTGGGTCGCCGCTATCGGCTGAGTTCCAGGTCGGGGTCGTCTTCACGCTTTGAGCCCGTGCGTGTCGCCGAGCTCAGCTCCCCTCGTCGACCGTGAGCTCGAGGACCACGTCGCGCGTCGCGCCGACGTTGTCTGTCCCGCGCAGGGTGATCCGATGGAGCGTCCGCTCCGCCGTGTTGTCCACCACCAGCCGGATCTGGGTCTCCTCGCTGCTCAGGATGGTCGGCGGTCGGAACACCATCAACACGCCCTCCGGGGCGGTCGCCGAGAATGCGATTGCGCCGGTGTAGTCGACATCACGCGTGGCCAGGAGTGTGAGTGCCAACACCTCGCCCTGACTGATGCGCTGAACGGCCCCCTCACGCAGCACGAGGGTGAATCGGGCCGCCGGGGGTGGCGGGGGGGGGATGATCGGGTCCGCCGGCGGATTCTTGCAGGAGAGCGCGAGCAGGCCCAGCGCGAGGGTCATTGGGCGCGAGATGCTAATCATCGATTTTCCTCCGGTCGCGCTTGAGTGCCCCGCGGACCTTTTTCTCCTTGAGCCGGCGCTCCTTCGAGGCCCGTGTCGGCTTGGTGGGTCGGCGGACTCGCGGAACGGCAAGCGCCCGCCGCAGGATGCCGCCGAGCCGAGTGAGCGCCGCTTCACGGTTCTGCAACTGACTCCGCTCCGACTGTGCCACCACCCGAAGCACGCCTTCGCCATGGAGTCGCGCGTCGAGCTTCTCCAGGAGTCGGGCCCGCTGGGCTTCGCTCAGCGAGGGCGAAGTGGCGATGTCGTAGACCACCTCGATCCGGGTTGAGCTGGTGTTGACATGCTGGCCACCGGGGCCGCTGCTCCGGCTCGCGCGCACGGTCAACTCGGCCAGCGGGATCGCGAGCGTGGCAGTGATCTGGAGAGGGTCGGCAATGGCCATGGTGGATGGTAGCCGCCCGCTCGCCTCTCCGGGAGGCACGATTAGCTTCCGGCATGCCAGATACGGCCGAACTTTCCGCCCATCTCGCGTCGCTCGGACGCATGCTCCTCGGGTTCTCCGGGGGGATCGATTCGACCTTCCTGGCCGTCGTGGCCGCGCAGTCGGCCCGAGAGGGTCAGTTCCTCGCCGTGATGGGCGTCTCACCATCGCTCGGTGATGCGCAGTACGCACATGCCCGTCGTCTCGCGGCCGCGTATCGCATCCCGCTCCGTGAGATCGGGACAGACGAACTCGACGACCCCGAGTACCGGGCCAACCGCCTTGATCGCTGCTACTTCTGCAAGCAGACCCTCTGGCGCCATTTGGAAGCAATCCGATCCGCAGAGGGTTGGCAGGTGATTCTCGACGGCACGAACGCCGACGATCTCCTCGAGCATCGACCGGGACTCAAGGCAGGCGCCGAGGCTGCGATCCGCTCACCGCTTGCCGAGCTCGGCTGGACCAAGGCTGATATCAGGGCGGCCTCGCTTGACCTGGGCATCGAAAGTTGGGACGCACCCGCGGCACCCTGTCTCGCGTCGCGCCTCACGCCCCACCTCGAGGTGACCGCCGACCGTCTGGCCCAGGTCGGACGGTCCGAAGCATTCCTCCGCTCGCTCGGCATCGTCGGCGACCTTCGGGTGCGCCACCTCGGGACATCGGCGCGGATCGAAGTGTCGCCGGACCAGTTCGACACGCTCGATACGCATTGGCCCGCGATCAGTGCACACCTTGGTACCCTCGGTTTCGCCGAGACCATCCGTGATCCGCGTGGGTATCGGCGCGGCGCCCTCACCACGTTGGAGGCCTGACGCGTGCGTTGTCTCGGACGCGTCGTCGCGCTGCTGTTGGTACTCGTGCTCCTCGCCTTCGGCTGGCTCTACCGGAGCGAGATCACACGGTATGTCCGCGGTATCGTCGATCCGATCTCGATGGCGCGCCGCACCGGCACGCCATCGCCCGGCGCGCTCGCGTCGGCCGAAGCGAAGGTGAGTGTCCTGATGCGTGAGCAGCCGGACTCGGTGCTGCTCACTGCCAGTGAGCTGGCATCCCTCCTTGGCAATGGCAACAGCGTGCTCGGTTTTTCGGGGCTCGACTCGATCACCATCGAACTCGGCGACCGTCGCGTCCGCGTGCGGACGATGGTGAATACGGCGATGCTTCCGGAACGAATTCTGAAGCTCTGGCCCGGCACCCCGGCACCGTACGAGGAAGTGATCGCCGAGGGCGGGCTCACGCCCGCACGGCCTGGGGTGGCGGAGTGGCAGCTGGAACGGGTGATCGTACGGGGGATTCCTTTGCCGAGTGATGTGGTGGGTCGGTTGCTCTCGCAGGCCACGGGGCACGGGAGTGATGGACGGCTCACGCTGCCGCTCCCGAAGGACGTTCAGGGATTCCGGGTCCGCCCCGAAGGCGTGGCCCTCTTCCGGAGCCCTTCGTTGTGAGCGCGCACATCCTGGTGGTCGATGACGAGGAATCGATTCGCGGCATCCTCAGGCAAATCCTCCGCTACGAGGGCTACGAAGTCAGCTCGGCGTCGTCGGGGGGCGAGGCGCTGCTCATGCACCGTGCCCAGATGTTCGATCTCGTGATTCTTGACGTCAAGATGCAGGGCATCGATGGCCTCGACACATTGGCGCAGTTACGGAAGGAAGTACCGTCTGCGCGCGTCATCATGATCAGCGGCCATGCCACGATCGGCAACGCCGTGCAGGCCGTGAAGGATGGCGCCTTCGATTTTCTCGAGAAGCCGCTGGATGCCGATCGCTTGCTGGTCACGGTTGACCGAGCGCTGGAACATCGTCGGCTGGTCGGCGAGAATGCCCGACTCCGCGCGGGTCTGGCGAAGGCCACCGACGATCAATTCATCATGGTCGGTCAGAGTCCCGAGCTTCAGGAGATCCGCTCCCTCGTGGAACGCATCGGCCCGACCGACGCCCGCGTGCTGATCACCGGCGAGAATGGCAGTGGCAAGGAACTCGTGGCGCGGGCGATCCACGAGGCCTCCTCACGACGGGGCCGAGCCTTCATCGAGGTGAACTGTGCCGCGATCCCGCGCGAACTGGTCGAGAGCGAACTCTTCGGCCATGTGAAGGGAGCATTCACCGGGGCGGTCTCGGCACAGGAGGGGAAGTTCGATGCCGCCGATGGCGGCACCCTTTTTCTCGACGAGATCGGTGACCTGGCCCTCGCGGCGCAGGCGAAGATCCTCCGAGCGCTGCAGGAGGGTGTGATCACCCGGGTTGGGGCCGCCCGGACGGTCAAGGTCGACGTGCGCGTCGTGGCGGCGACGAATCGGGATCTCGCCCTGGATATCGCGGCTGGGCGCTTTCGGGAAGACCTCTACTACCGCCTCGCCGTCATGCCGATCGATGTCCCCCCCCTTCGGAAGCGCCCGGGGGACATCCCGGACCTGGTCGCCCATTTCGTGCGTGTGCTGGGGTCGGGACCGGGGATGACACGGAAGCCGTTCACCGACGATGCCATTGCGGCGCTGCAGGGGCGGCATTGGTTTGGCAACGTGCGCGAGTTGCGCAATGCCGTCGAACGCATGTTGATCCTCTCGACCGGCCCGGAAGTCACGCCGGCCGATGTGGAGCGGGTGCTCCCCCCCGAACGGGGACGCAACGTCGATTTGGTCGGTATCGCCGAGGACAACGCGGGCGGGACCTATCAGGCCTTCCTTGAGGAGGCTGAGCGGGCCGTGTTCACCGTCCGACTCGCCGAGCATGGCGGAAATGTCTCGGAGACCGCCCGGGCGCTCGATATACCGAGGTCAACCCTGAACACCAAACTTGAACGGCTTGGCCTTGGACGGAGGGCCTGATGGCGGACGATCGTGACTGGGATCGCGAAATGGCAAAGATCGACCGGTTGATCGGCAAGGACGCACCGGCACCCGCGGCATCAAGTCCACCTTCCCGACTCCCGTCTGGCTCGAACGCGGCGACCGCACCACGCGCGTCGGAACGAAAGCCCGGCGCGCCTGTCGCGCATGGGCCAGTTGCCGGCAGTGGGTTCCGGGTCTGGCTGACGACGCTGCTGGGACCTCTTGGCGTCACCGGGCTCATGATGTGGCCGTACGGGACCACCTGTGGGACATGGCTGTGGGTGTACCTTGTCGGGGTGCTCGCCGTCTTCGGCGCCGCCCTGATGACGATGCGTGCTGCATGGCAACATCGGCGGTCGGTCGCGATGGCCGTCGGTGTCCTGACCCTCATCGCCGCGCTTGGCTTGGCAGCGATGATCGTGCTCCCCCGCATCGGTTACGCGGCGGTGAGCCTCACCTGGACTTGTTCCACCTGAACCCGAGTCAATGATCCCATGGCGAAGACCTACAAGAATTTCATCGCTGGCAAGTGGGTGGCCCCATCCACCGGCCGCTACATCCAGAACCGGAACCCCGCCGACACCACCGATCTGATCGGTCGCTTCCCGGAGTCCGGGAAGGCCGATGTCGAAGCGGCGGTCGCCTCGGCCCGTCGCGGCTTCGACCTGTGGTCGAAGGTGCCCGCTCCGGCCCGTGGGGATGTGCTGCGGCGTGTTGGCGACCTCATGACGGCGCGAAAGGAAGAGCTCGCAGACGCCATGACCCGCGAAATGGGGAAGGTGCTCACCGAGACGCGCGGCGACGTCCAGGAGGGAATCGACACCGCGTACTACGCCGCGACCGAGGGTCGTCGTCTCTTCGGGCACACGGTGCCGAGTGAGCTGCGGCAGAAGTTCGCGATGAGCGTGCGTCGGCCCATCGGACCAACGGGCCTGATCATGCCGTTCAATTTCCCGCTCGCCATCCCGACCTGGAAGGCCTTCCCGGCGCTGCTCTGCGGCAACAGCATCATCCTCAAGCCGTCGGAGGATGTCCCGCACACCGTGACGCTTCTCGTGGAGATCCTGCTCGAGGCGGGCCTCCCGCCCGAAGTCGTGCAACTGGTGCATGGGGCCGAAGAGGCGGGACGGACGCTGGTGGCGCATCCGGATGTGCCGGTGATCTCGTTCACCGGCTCGACCACGACCGGCTCGAAGATCGGCGAGGTGTGTGGCCGGATGCACAAGCGGCTCTCACTCGAGATGGGAGGCAAGAACGCCCAGATCGTGATGGACGACGCCGACCTCGAGCTGGCACTCGACGGCGTGCTGTGGGGCGCCTTCGGGACGACCGGGCAGCGCTGCACGGCGACCTCGCGGCTGATCGTGCACCGCAAGGTTCACGACAGGCTGGTGGGGATGGTGGTCGATGCCGCGAGCAAGCTCACCCTCGGAGATGGTCGGCAGGCCAAGACCCAGGTCGGCCCGCTGATCCATGAGGCCTCGCGCGACAAGGTTGAGCGCTATGTCGAGATCGGCAAGGCGCAGGGCGCCGAACTGGTCCTCGGCGGCGCTCGGCCGCGCGGGAGTCGGACGGCCAATGGCTTCTTCTACAAGCCGACGATCTTCACGAACGTCAAGAAGGGGTCGCGGCTCGCGCTCGAGGAGATCTTCGGCCCGGTGCTGAGCGTGATTCGCGTCAACTCGTACGAGGACGCCGTCAAGGTGAACAATGAGGTCAAGTACGGCCTTTCCTCGGCGATCTACACACGTGACGTGAACCTGGCGTTCCGGGCGATGGACGATCTCCAGAATGGCATCACCTACGTGAACGCCCCGACGATCGGCGCCGAGGCGCATCTGCCCTTCGGTGGTGTGAAGCAGACCGGCAACGGTCACCGCGAAGGTGGGTGGGAAGTCTTCGAGTTCTACAGCGAGACGAAGGTGAACTACGTCGACTTCTCTGGTACATTGCAGCGGGCGCAGATCGATAACTACGACGAGTGAGCGAAACCTGAGAGGTGAGAGGGAGGGGGTGGGCCTCTCACTTCTCACCTCTCACTTCTCACTTCTCACTGCCATCTTGCGCCGCGCCGCGCCGCCCCACTATCGTCCACCGTCACCAGCACGCATTCCGAAGGGACGGTGCGATGCGCGCACTGCGGGTGGATGGACCTCGGTCGGGCGTCATGTCCGCCGACGAAGGCTCCCTCGATCTCTACCTCCGTGAGATCGGGCAGTATCCTCTCCTCTCCAGAGACGATGAACGCACCCTCAGCGCCCGGAGTCGCGCCGGTGACGAGGATGCCTTCGATACGCTCGTCCGCAGCAACCTCCGGTTCGTCGTCTCCGTCGCCAAGCGCTACCAGAACCAAGGTGTGTCGCTCGCGGATCTCATCAACGAAGGCAACCTCGGCCTGATCCGCGCCGCTCAGAAATTCGACGAGTCGCGGGACATCAAGTTCATCTCCTACGCCGTCTGGTGGATTCGACAGGCGATGCTGCAGGCGCTCGCGGAGCAGTCGCGCATCGTGCGGGTGCCTCTCAACCGGGCCGGGGAGTTCCATCGGATCGGTCGGCAGGCGGCCGCGCTCCGGCAGGAGCTGGGTCGGGATCCGACGGCGACGGAGATCGCCGAGGGCCTCGACCTTGACGTGCGCGTCGTGGAGGAGACGATGGTGATCAGTCAGTGGCACCTCTCCTTCGATGCGCCGGTGGCCTCCGACAACGATACCCGCCTCGGCGACCAACTCGCGGACCCACACGGCCGTGGCCCCGACGCGGACACCATCGAACACGCCATGGTCGCCCAGATCGCCCACTCGATCGATGGGCTCGGCGCTCGCGAGGCGAGGATCCTCCGGCTCTACTTCGGTCTCGACGGGAATGATCCCCTCACCCTCGAGGAGATCGGTGCCTGTCTCGGGATCACCCGGGAGCGCGTTCGACAGATCAAGGAGAAGTCGCTCATGCGACTGCGCGCCGCTGCCGACGTGACCGCGCTGGCCTCGTTCCTCACGTAGCACATCCCGGCCGCTGCGAGACTCGGCTGGTGCGGCCCGGGACAGGGAAGGGCACGAAATGGAGCAGCACATCGTGACGATTGGCGAGTCGAGCCGCGTCGGGATGCAGTACCTGGCCCGACGTCGACAAGATGCGTGACAGCGTCGGATAGTCGATGTGATCGACGGGGCACGCGTCGGGATCGATCCGCGGATCCTTCTCCCGAAGCCCACATTGCTTGAGGAAATGACACTCCGCTGCGCCCAACGCGGCGGCGAGTGCCACGGCGGTGATATCGCTGCCACCGCGGCCGAGGATCCGGAGTCGCGAGCCCTCGACCACCTGGAATCCTGCGACCACCGGGATCAGGCCGCGCGTGAGCACGCGACGGATCCGCGAGGTCCTGACGTGAGTCAGGGAGACTGCGCCCGCGCGGTGCCGGCCACGGAGACCTGCCTCGCGTGCATCGAGGGAGATGGCCGGACTTCCGAGCCGAGTCAGCGCCGCGGCCACCAGTGCCGCGCTGACGATCTCACCGGCCGCGATCGCTCGCTCCGATTCGATATCCCCCGCACTCAGTCCAAGCGCCTCCCCGACATCCGCCGCCAGTCGTGTGAGCTGGTCGGTGACACCTCGCCGTGCGCTGGTCACCACGACCACGTCGGCACCGGCGGTGTGCTGGTGCACATGCCGTGCGGCGAGCACGATGCGTTCCGGAGTGGCGAGGGCGTCGCCGCCGAGTTTGAGGATCAGGAGTGGTCGCGCCGGCGTCGGGGCGCGATCGAGACTGGACGAGAGCAGCGGCAACATCCCCGCCTCCACGGGTGGTGGCGGCATGCCGGATACAAGCACGCCCCCGGGCTGGTGCGCTCGGGGGCGGAATCTCCCTCGACGCTTTAGCACTTTGGTTCGGCACGGGGTGCCCGGCGGGTGCAAGTAGTCATAAAGAGACCGCCGTGCGAGGAAGATGCTGGCGTGATGGTCGAGGGGCAAGGGACTGAGGGAGGCTCAACGCTCAAGAAGTCATCCCGACCGGAGCGGCCCGTGGGCCGCGAAGTGGAGGGATCTGCACATTGCTACCTGGAAGTACAGATCCCTCGACTGCGCGCTCCACGAGCGCTTCGCTCGGGATGACTCCGCCTCCCGCCCTCTTGCTCCGGGCGCGTGGCTCCGATACCCTGCTGTCATGGCCACTTCATCCAGCTTCGATATCTCCACCGGCGTGGAGATCCAGGAAGTCGACAACGCGGTGAATCAGGCGATCAAGGAGATCGCCTCTCGCTACGACTTCAAGGGTACCAACTGCACGATCGAACTTGATCGCGAGAAGGCGACGATCGCCTTGCATGCCGACGACGACTTCAAGATGGACGCTGTCGTCGACATCATGAAAGGCAAGCTGATCAAGCGCAACGTGCCGATCCGGAACCTGACCGTGGGCGAGCCGATCCAGTCGTCGCTCGGCACCGTTCGGCGCACGCTCTCGCTGGCACAAGGGATTCCGCAGGAGACTGCGAAAAAGATCCAGCGCGCCATCAAGGATGGCGGATTCAAGAAGGTCCAGGCGGCCATTCAGGGCGAGGAACTCCGCGTCACCTCGGCATCCCGCGACGAGTTGCAGGCCGTGATGGCCTTCCTGCGGGGCGAGGACTTCGGCGTCGAACTCCAATTCGGCAACTACCGAGGATGACCCGACGAGCGATCCGTGTTGCCGCCATTTGGCTGGCGCTCGGCTCGTGCATGCCGATCGAGGACCCGACCCTCCAGCCCGTGCCGGTACCGTCACCTGAAACCATTCAGCCCGCGATCCGGATCGGCCTGGCCACCAGCGCGGCGGAGGTCGAGCTCTCGGGTCCGACCGGGCTGGCGCTGATCGATCCCGATGAGGGTCTACTCGAACAGATCGACGCCGGCGAGGCGGTCACTGTGGTGGCACGCGGGGAGCGGGTCACGCTCACTGGTCGGTCGGCCACCCGTAGCCGCCGACTGCTCCGCGTGGAGAGCACCTCGCAGGGTGGCGTTGTCGAGATCGATGGTCGACCGTACCGCGGTGCCGTCGAGCTCGATCGTGGTGCGGACGGTGTCCGGATCGTGAACGTCGTGGGACTCGAGGATTATCTCGTTGGCGTGGTGAGCGCCGAACTCGGGGCACGACGTCCCGATGAACGTGCTGCCGCGATGGCGCAGGCGGTGGTGGCGCGAACCTACGCACTACGGAATCGTGGCCGCTGGGAAGCGGACGGATTTGATCTCCTCGCAGGAGTTGCCTCACAGGTCTATCGGGGTGCCGGCACCGAAGACTCCATCTCGCGTGCCGCGGTCGAGGCGACGGCGGGCGAGGTGCTGATGTATGGCGACGACCTGATCGATGCCTTCTACTCCTCCACCTGCGGCGGGCACACCGAAGACGGCAGCGCGGTCTTCGCCGGGGCGAACCGCCCGTACCTGCAGGCACGGCCTGACATCGATCCGAGCGGTCGCGCGTGGTGCGCCATTTCGCCCCGTTTCCGATGGAGTCGACGCTGGACCGGTCGAGAGCTCGAGACGGTGCTCCGCCACACACTGGCGGCCGAGGGGCTCTCCACGGCCAGGGCAACAGACCTGCGCGAGGTGCGGGTGCTGAGTCGGACGCCGGCCGGGCACATCGCAACTTTGGAGCTTGTGGGTCTGCAGGGCCGGACCACCGTCCGGGGTGCCGCGATCCGGCGCGTGCTCGCTCCTCCGGCAGGTGGGATCCTCGAGAGCACCGACTTCACGGTGCGGATCGGGCGGACGGGTGGCCGGATCGAACGGGTCGACGTCGATGGTCAGGGGTTCGGACATGGGGTCGGGCTTTGCCAATGGGGGGCGATCGGCCGGGCGAGGGCTGGGCAGGGCTACGGAGAGATCCTGTTGAGCTATTTTCCGGGCACCGACCTTCGACGCATCTATTGAGCGCCATACGGGAGAGCCGATGACCGAACGCCTTCGTCTGGGCATTGTGGGAGCAGGAGCGATCGTGCAGGTCGGCCATCTACCGGCCCTCCGGAAGATCAGGGAGATCGAGGTCGTCGGGGTGTGCGACAACGACATGGTCAAGGCGCGTGCGCTCGCGGACCGGTTCGACATTCCGGATGTCTATCCCGACCTCGCTGAGCTCGTGGAACTGGGTGGCCTTGATGCGTTGCTGGTTTGCACACCCAATCACCTGCACGAGTCACACGTCCTCTCCGGCCTGAGTGCCGGTCTCCACGTGCTCTCCGAACGGCCTCTGGCGCTGACCTCGAGCGGGGTCCAGAAGATCACCCGCGCGCAGGAGAAGC
The DNA here is from genome assembly GCA_039933845.1 of Gemmatimonadota bacterium. Taxonomy (GTDB): domain Bacteria; phylum Gemmatimonadota; class Gemmatimonadetes; order Gemmatimonadales; family GWC2-71-9; genus Palsa-1233. Next base: position 1,967 of record JBDTNH010000065.1, on the reverse strand, counting down.
GGGACCGCGTCGTGATGACCGGTGCCAACCATCGCTACCGCCCCGACGTCCAGACCATTCGGTCGTTCATCCAGAGCGGCGAACTTGGCGACCTTGAATCGATCCGTGCCTGGTGGTTCCTCTCGCGCGTCGGCCGCGGTTCGCTCGGCTGGCGGCAGCGACGCGAACAGGCTGGGGGGGGGGCAATGTTCGACCTGGGACATGCGCTCATCGACATGACGCTCTGGTTGGCCGGCTTCCCGGCGGTTGAGCGTGTGAGTGCCGTGTTCCCGGAGAAGGGGAAGGGAGTCGAGCCGAGTGGGACGGCGATGCTGGCACTCAAGGGCGGCAGCGCAATCCATCTCGATGCCTCATGGCGATTTGTGGGGCCGGGTGAGCGGTTCGGGCTCTCGCTCCGATCGTCGCGGGGTTCTGCGCGCATCGCGCCGCTGGCGGTCTGGCGCGAGTTCCACGGCGTCGCGCAGGATGTCTCGACCGCCGGCGCCAGCTCGCGCGAGACGCCGTTCCTGCTCGGGGTGCGTGCCCAGTGGGCACACTTCGTTGCGGCGGTGCGCGGGGATGCCACGGCGCCATCGCTCGAAGAGCAACTGATCGGCATGCGAGTGATGAACGCGATTTATCAGTCGGCCGAGGCGGGCAAGGAGATCGCGTTGTGAGGTTGCGGGTGCAACAGCTGCTGCTCGCCGGTGCGATGGCCATTCTCCCGCTCACCGCTGCCGTGGCCCAGGAGCCGATTGACCGCTATCAGGTGCTCCTGATGACGATGGGACCCGGCGCCGCCGTGTACGAACGATTCGGCCACAACGCCATCGTGATCCGTGACACGGTGGCTGGGCGGGACTGGGTGTACAACTACGGCTCGTTCGACTTTGCCGCGCCGGGGTTCGTGGGTCGATTCATCGAAGGTCGGCCCCGTTACTGGCTCGCGGTCGATGACTGGGAACATACCCTCCAGTCCTACACCTACTTCCAGCGGCGTGTCGAGGTGCAGGAGTTGGCCCTGCGTCCAGAGCAGAAGGCGGAACTCGCGTTTCGGCTCTCGGTCAACGCCCAACCAGAGCACCGCGAATATCTCTACGACTATTTCCGCGACAACTGTTCGACTCGTGTCCGCGACATGCTCGACCAGATTCTTGGTGGCTCGCTCGGCGGGGCGACACACGGGGCGTCGGGCGAGGGGACGTTGCGCTTCCACATGGCCCGTTCGCTCACGAATGACATCGCGATGTATCTGGGCATCCTCACCGCGATGGGCCCGACCGCCGACCAGCCGCTCGATCAGTGGGACGAGATGTTCCTGCCGGAGAAGTTGCAGGCACGTGTTCGAGAACTGCGCGTGGCCGACCCCACCGGTCGGATGGTTCCGCTGGTCACACGCGAGGCGACCGTGGTCGATGTGGATGTGTACCATGTCGAGGCCGCCCCGCCGGACAGGGCGCTCCGGTTCTTCGGCGTGGGTCTGTTGCTGGCTGCGTTGATCATGACGGGCGCAATGGCGCGAGGTGCAGGAGTTTTCGGTCGCCTTGTGGCCGGGATCTGGGCCGTGATCGCCGGTCTGGGTGGCGTGGTGCTGCTTTACCTCTGGCTGGGAACCAACCATCTCGCCACGGCGCACAACTGGAACCTGCTGACCTTGTCGCCCCTGAGCCTGCTGCTGCCAGTGGCGCTGCTTTGGCCCAGGCGCTCACGCTGGGCAGGAGCAGTTGCGGCCGTTGTGGGAGCGATGTCGCTACTCGGACTGATCATGGCGCACCTGCCGGGGATCACCCATCAAGTGAACCTGGAACCTGCGATGCTCACCTTCCCACCGACGTTTGCCGCGGCCGTGGTCGTCTGGCTCCTCAACCGCCGACGCGCGACAGCGCCGCCGTCGCCTCGCTGAAGCCCGGGGCGGCCCTGGCGGCTTCGCGGTAGGCTGCGGCGGCCTTGGTCCGATCGCCGGCCGCCTCGAATCCGAGGCCGCGACC
>JBDTNH010000064.1:0-14543 GCA_039933845.1 Gemmatimonadota bacterium | reverse complement strand
GGCGGCGGCGCGGGTGGGGAGGCCGGGGAGGCCTGTTCCTCGACGAGCCAGCGTATCTTTCCCCTCCACTTTTACCTGGACATCCAGCACCATGTGGCAGCGTACGACACACGCTTGGGACTCCCCGGCGCTCCTGGGCAAGACGGTGGAGATCGTGGTCCACGGTCATGCCGGGGCACGTGTCCTGGCGTTTCCGACCTCAATGGGGTGGAACCGGGAGTGGGAGGACCGCGGCATGTGCGAGGCGGTGGGCGACCAGCTCGCCGCCGGGCAGCTCCAGATCATCTGTGTGCCGAGCATCGATGACTTGGCCTGGTACAATGAGGGGGCGCATCCGCGCGCGATGGCGGAGTGGCACGCGCGCTTTGATCGCTATCTGCATGACGAGGTGCTTCCGTTCACCGGCCAGACCAACGACAATCCGTTCATCATCACGGCCGGCGCATCGTTCGGTGGCTACCACGCGCTCTGTTTCGCGGCGCGCTATCCCGAGCTGGTGAGGCGGGCCTTGGTGATGAGTGGGCTGGTCGACATTCGTCGGCTCACCGGTGGCTGGTCCGACGACGTGATCTACTTCTATAATCCGATCGAATTCCTGTCACAGGAATACGATCCCGACCGCATCCGCGCCCTGCGGGACCTGGACGTCGTGCTCGCCGTTGGTCGCGACGATCCGCTGCGGGCGCAGAACGAGGCGCTCTCGAGCCTGCTCTGGGACCGCGGCATCGGCAACGCGCTCCGTCTCTGGGATGGCGGAGCGCACGATTGGCCGTGGTGGCGTGACATGCTGCGGCTCTACATCTCCGGACACGATTGAGGACAGCATGAGCATCATTCCCGCAGGTGGACAGCAACCCCGACGGATCGGGATCATTGTCGGTCGCGAGTGGTCGTGGCCGCCCGCCTTCATCGAGGAAGTGAATCGGCGTGACGCCGGTGTGGTCGCCGAATTCGTGACGCTTGGCACGCCATCGCTCGATGACGTGCTGCCGTACGACGTCATCGTCGACCGGATCTCGCACGAGGTTCCCTTCTACCGGAACTTCCTCAAGCATGCGCAGGTGCGCGGGGTCCGAGTGATCAACTCACCGCTCATGTGGACCGCCGATGACAAGTTCTTCGGTGCGACCCTGGCGGAGTCCCTCGGCATTCGCTCACCGAAGACGATGCTGCTGCCCAACAAGGCCTACATCCCGGGCATCAATCACGATGAATCGCTCCGCAATCTGGCATTCCCGCTGGATTGGCAGCGGGTGGTCGACGAGATCGGGATGCCGTGCATCCTCAAAGATGCGCACGGCGGCGGGTGGCGGGATGTCTATGTCTGCAACACCCTCGAGGAGTTGCTCCACCATTACAACACCTCGGGATTGTTGACGATGATCGTGCAGGAGTTCATCGAATGGGATGAATTCATCCGCTGCATCTGCATTGGCCAGAAGCACATCGCGCCGATCAAGTACGATCCGAAGCACCGGAAGTATCACGATGATCTCGACTATCTCCCCCGTCCGGCACTCAAGGAGATCGTCAAACTGTCGCGTCGCCTGGTGCGCGCGCTCGGCTACGACATGAACTCGATCGAGTGGGCGATCCGCGACGGCGTGCCCTACGCGATCGACTTCATGAATCCCGCGCCGGACTTCGATATCAATTCGCTCGGCCCGAAGTGGTTCGAGTGGGCGGTGCAGCGGATGGCCGACACCACCATCGCGATGGCCCTGGAGGGCCGCTCGCCGCCGAAGCCTCGGGCGAGCGCGCTCATGGGTGGTCGGAGACCGAAGCTCTGATGCCCCTCGACCCGATCGCGGCGTGGCACGGCCTGCTCGACGACCAGCTGACGACCGAGTCGCTCACCTGGCTTGGCGAGCAGCAGCGCGCCCTCGGAATCGCCTTCGGCACGCGGCCCCTCTGCACGGTGGCCCGACCCCGATTCCTGCGGCGAGCAGACTACGACGCGCTGCGGCAGGCGAGCCGTCGCGTGCTCGGGGTCCTCAACCTGATCGGCGATGCCGCTCTGGATGACCCCGACTTTCGGGCGGCTTTCCGACTCACGGAGTGGGAAGAGACGCTCCTCGCGCGGATGCCGCGCGACCGCGTCTGCTCGCCGCTCTCGCGGATCGACGCCTTCATCGATCCTGATACCGGGATTGCCAGGCTCACCGAGTTCAACGGCGAGACACCGGCGGGCATCGGCTATTCCGACGCGTTGAGCGAGCTGTTCGAGGCGCTGCCGATCATGGCCGCGTTCCGACGTGAGTGGGACGTCCGTGCGCTGTCAGCCAAGCCCACGTTATTGGGCGTCCTGCTCGCCGCGTGGCACCGGTTTCGTGGCGTCCGGAGCATGCCGACCATCGCAATCGTCGACTGGGACGATGTCCCGACGGTGAGCGAGTTTGTCATGATTCGCGACTATCTGATCCGGATGGGTATCCCGTGCCGAATCACGACACCGGAGGCGCTGCGACACGAACAGGGCACGCTTCGTGACGCCGACGGCACGGTGATCGACCTGGTCTACAAACGTGTCCTGCTCCACGAGTTGGTCGCACGCAGCGGGATTGATCACCCTTTGCTCACCGCCGTCGCGGCGGGTGATGTGGCAATGATGAATTCGGTGCATGGCAAGCCGCTCCACAAGAAGGCCTCGCTGGCGGTGCTCACCGACGAGCGGCATCAGGCGCGCTTCAGCGCCGAGCAGCAGGCGGCGATCCGTCGCCACATTCCGTGGACCCGGGTGGTCGAGGAGCGCCAGACCGAACTCGACGGCGCGCCGATCGATCTGGTGCCGTGGATGCAGCAGCATCGTGACTCGCTCGTGCTCAAGCCGAACGACGACTACGGTGGCGCGGGGATCGTGCTGGGCTGGGAAGTCGATGATGCGGCGTGGGCGGCGGCGATGGCCACCGCGCTCGACCAGCCGTACGTCGTCCAGCAGCGCATTGCCCTGCCGAGCGAACCGTTTCCCTCGCTCACCCCGGAGGGCGGACTCGTCCTCGCCGACCGGATTGTCGATACCGCGCCGTTCTGCTGGGATGGGGCGTACATGGATGGCATGCTCACCCGGATCTCGACCGCCACCCTGGTCAACGTGACCGCGGGCGGCGGATCGACTGTGCCCACCTTCGTCGTGGAGCCGCGTCAATGACCATGAAGGAACCATCCCTCACGCTCGGGATCGAGGAAGAGTACCAGATCATCGACCCCGTGACTCGCGAGCTGAAGAGCTACATCACCGAGATCCTGCAGGACGACGTGATGATCCTCGGCGAAGTGAAGCCCGAGCTGCATCAGTCGATGATCGAAGTCGGCACCAAGGTCTGTCGGACGCCAGCCGAAGCGCGCGCCGAAGTGGTGCGCCTGCGGGGCATCGTGATGGAATTGGCCGCCCGGAAGGGACTGGTGATCGCGGCCGCGGGCACGCACCCGTTCTCGAAGTGGTGGGATCAGGAGATCACGCCGCTCGAGCGCTACGCCGGCGTCAAGGAAGACCTGCAGGACCTCGCGCAGCGACTGCTGATCTTCGGCACGCATGTGCACATCGGGATCGAGGATCGTGAGTTCCTGATCGACGCGATGAATGCGTGTCGGTATTTCCTGCCGCATGTCCTGATGCTCTCGACCAGTTCGCCGTTCTGGTTCGGCCGCAACACCGGCCTCAAGAGCTACCGGAGCGTGGTGTTCCGGAACTTCCCACGCACCGGTATCCCGCGCACGATGGGCTCGTGGTCGGAATTCGAGAGCATGGTCAATCACTTCGTAGCGACCAACTCGATCCCGAACGCCAGCAAGATCTGGTGGGACGTGCGTCCGAGCTGGAGCTACCCGACACTCGAGTTCCGGATCTGTGACATCTGCACCAAGGTCGACGAGGCCGTCTGCATCGCGGCGATCTTCCAGGCGATCGTCTTCAAGCTCTGGAAGCTGCGCCGGGACAACATGAACTACCGGTATTACCCGGTCGGCTACATCGACGAGAACAAGTGGCGGGCGATTCGCTACGGGCTGGACGGCAAGCTCGTCGACTGGGGCAAGGGCGCAGAGTTCCCGGCGCGCGACATGATCCGTGAACTGATCGACTGGTTCATTGGCGACGTGCTCGACGAGCTCGGCACGCGCAAGGAAGTGGAATATGCCTACCGAATCCTCGACGAGGGAACCAGCGCCGACCGGCAGCTGGCGGTCTGGCGACAGACCGGCGACCTCAAGGATGTCGTCGACCTGATTGTGCGGGAAACCGCAGAGGGTGTCATCTGATGCGTCGCAGGCCGTTGATTGGAGTGACCACCCAGACGTTGCATGCCATCGAGGGGATCTCCGAGGCATTGCCGAGCTCCTGGGTGATGAACCAGCGCTATGTGCACGCTGTGATGGCGAGCGGAGGGGTTCCGGTGCTCGTGCCGTTGCTGGCCGAGGATCCTGCAACGCTTCGGGCCATCTACGAACGGCTCGACGGTGTCCTGGTCCCCGGTGGCATCGATGTCGATCCCGCCTATTACCGGACCAACCGACACGAAGGCCTCGGTCGACTCGACCCGGCGCGTGATACCACGGAGGTGGTCCTCACGCGCTGGGCACTTGAGGATGCCAAGCCGTTCCTCGGCCTGTGCCGCGGTCTCCAGGTGCTGAACGTGGCGCTGGGGGGTTCGCTCTGGCAGGATCTCGAAGCCGAACGCGAGGGCTCGCTCAAGCACGACTATTTCCCGACCGCAGGTTGGGAACGCGATCACCTCGCGCACGACATCGACATTGTGCGCACCTCGCGTCTGGGGGAGGCGCTTGGGTCGTCGACTGCGCCGGTCAATTCGATGCACCATCAGGGGATCAAGGAGCCGGGCTTCCGGCTCACGCCGACCGCCTGGGCACCCGATGGGCTGATCGAGGCCGGCGAAGTGGCTGACCAGTTCGCGGTGGGTGTGCAATGGCATCCGGAAATGTTCAGCCCTGGTGCCGCCTCGGTGGGCCGGCTGTTCGCCGCATTTGTCGATGCGGCCGCACAAGACACCGAGGCCCGTCTCGCGTGAATGCGCTTGCGGTGGGATTCGGCGGTGCCCTCGGGGCACTATTCCGCTACGCGGTCTTCGCGGGCGTGGCCTGCGCCCGCTGGGTGCACTGACCGTCCGTGCCGCGCCTCTCGGGTGTGCGCCGACTGCTGGACAACGCCCTGACCATTCGGGACCGCCACGGCATCGGACTCCGAACACAGTGGCGTTCATTCCGCGAGTTCCATCGATTGTTTGGCATCAATCGCGCCGAGTTCTATGGCTATTGGCTCTGGGACACGAATCGGCCGATGACGGATCGATTGGCGTTCATCTCCAATGTCGAGCGGCGGGCGATCGAGTACCGGATGAACCCAGTCGAACCCAGCCACCAGATTCGCAACAAGGCCTGGGCGACCGCGCGGCTGACGGAGGCCGGCATCCCGGTCGGCGAGGTCCTCGCGCTGCTGTCGGTGCATCCCCAAGTGGTCCCGACCGACCCCGCGTATCCATTCCTCGACAGCACAGATGCCGTTCGCAGCTTCCTTGCTGCTGCCCCGAGTGATGGTCTCGTCATCAAGCCCGATGATGGTGAAATGGGGCGATCGGTCCATGTCTTCCGGGAGGCCGGCCCGGCCCAGCTTGTCGGATTTGATGGCACCGAGTGGTCGGTTCCCCGGTTTCTCGAACTCCTTGGGAGCGAGAGCTTGTGGAAGGTCGAACGTCGCGTCCACCAACACCCAGCGCTTGCCACCGTTGCCGGCGAGACGCTTGGTACGATGCGCCTCCTTACGTACCGTATGCTCGATGGGACGATCCATCTTGGGCCCGCCATCTGGAAAGTGCCGATCGGGCTGTCGGGCCTCGACCACTTTTCGCACGGTGCCGGACAACTTGCCGCACAGATCGATCCAGCGACTGGTCGGGTCGGCCCCGCCCGACGCTGGTTCGGACTCGGACATGTCGACGACCATCCCCTGACAGGGGAGCGGATCACTGACACGGTCATCCCGCACTGGTCGGCGGTCCAGGATGTTGCCCGTCGCTCCGCCGAATGCTTCCCTGACCTGGCATCGCTCTCCTATGACGTCGGGGTCACCAGCGATGGACCGGTGGTGATCGAGGCAAGCGCCTGCTGGGGGGAGCGCGCGACGCAGGCCGCCGGTCCAACCGGCCTGGTGCAGGGCACCTTCCTGCAATTCCTCGAGGAACGAGGGTTCGGGGATGTGATCAATCTGGCGGCGCGCGACACCGAGGCTCGGCTGGCGTGAATGCCCTCGCTGTGGGACTCGGCGGTGCCATCGGCGCACTGCTGCGCTACGCCGTAAGTCTCTGGATGGTGCGGCGCGATCCCGAGCGCTGGCCGTGGGCGACACTCCTGGTCAACGTGATCGGTTCAGGGTTGCTCGGCGGCATTGCCTTCCACAGCATCGAGCAAGGCGCACTCTCCCAACCGATGAGGCTCTTCCTTGCGGTTGGACTCTGTGGTGGGTTCACGACGATGAGCACCTTCGCCTTCGAGACACTGGAGTACGCGCGGATGGGCTTGACCGGCCGCGCCGCTGCCTACGCGCTCGTGAGTGTGACGTTGTCGGTGGCGGCGGTGTTTGTGGGCGGTGCAGCCGCCCAGTGGGTGGCGGGCCGCTGAATGACCGAACTCGGTCGACTCGGTTCCGCTCGTCGCCTGCTCGCGAAGTCTCGGGTGGTGTGGGTTGAGCATGGTGTCTCCCCCGCCGATCAGTGGCGAGAGTACCGCCGGTTTCATGATGCCATCGGCATGATACCGACCGAGTGCTTCGGTTACGACCTCTGGGACACGGGTCGCCCCATGGCCGAACGCATGCGCTTCATCTCAAATCGTGAGAGACGAGCGATCGAGTATCTGATGAACCCTCGGGAAGCCAACCTCGAGCTCCGACACAAGGGTCGCGCCAGCATCGTGATGACGGCAGCTGGTATCCCGGTCGGGGACGTGCTCGGATTGCTCACCCTTCGCACGGACGTGCACCCCCCGACGCCCGACTATCGATGGTGGAAAGGGACCTCAGGGGTGCGTGAACTGCTTCGGGTTGTGCCGGCGGAGGGTATCGTGATCAAGCCTGACGACGGCGGCGGCGGCCGATCGGTGCATGTCTTCCGCGCGGCTGGGCCCGATGGGCTCGTGGCGCTTGACCACACGGCGTGGAGCGTGGATCGCTTGCTCACTGTTCTCCGCACCGAGCGTCTCTGGAAGGTCGAGCGGAGGGTTCTACCGCATCCCGTTCTCGCGGGGATCGCGGGTGAGACACTCGGGACCCTTCGGTTCCTCACCTTTCGAATGCTCGACGGCACGGTTCACTTGGCGACCACCGCATGGAAGATCCCCGAGGGGCTCAGTGGGCTTGATCACTTCCAGCATGGTGCTGGCGCGTTCGCGGCCGCCGTAGACCCTGCGACGGGAGCTGTCGGGCCGGGCCGCAAGTGGCACGGGCTTTCACACACCGACATCCACCCCACGACTGGCCAGCGAATCTCCGGCACCATCATTCCCCACTGGGCGGACGCCTGCCGGCTGGCCATCCAGGTGGCCGAGTGCTTTCCGAAGCTTGCGTCGCTCGGACTCGACATCGCGATCGCCCGGGAGGGGCCAGTGGTGATCGAGGCAAACCCCTGTTGGGGCGAGCGACCCAATCAGGTGGCCGCCTTGCAGGGGCTTGTGCATGGCCGTTTCCTGGAGTTCCTGACGGAGCGTGGGTTCGACTCCGTCATGAATCTCGGGGCACGCCGCGACGTGGCCTGACGATCTCAGCGGGCCTGGCGGCGATCCAAGTGCAGCAGGTGCCGGGCACCGACTTCCGTGACGAACTCGACGAATGGATCGTCGACGAGTCCCCGCAATCCCGGTTGTTGCACGACGTCACTGCTCCACCAGTCGTTCGGTTCGACAATTAGCGGTCCACCCGCCGACAGCGCGATATCCCAACCGATCGATCTGAGCGTAGGCAGTAGTTGCTGCCCCTGCTTGGCGAGGGCAACCGCCGCGTCCCAGTCGGGCAGGACCACACCACTGAATACCAGTCCCGTGGTCGGGTGGCGGTCGATGACCGGGCCGTCGATCCCATGACACGCGGCGCCAAGGACACCGCCCTCGGACACGGCGACCGCCGGATTCCCGGCACCGAAATTATCGAGGCCGCTCCCGTGGTCAGGCAACTTGAGGGTGGCCGGGAGGACGGTGACATCGCCATTCGACCGAAGGCACGTCACGATCCGGACCGTAGTCGCACCGTCGGCCGAACCGCTCAGGGCGAGCAGCTCGGGGTGGGGCATGACGCGCGCCTGCAGGAGCCAGCGATGGGGTCCGGACATTCTCTCGACCAGTTGCGCCACGGACCATCGGGTCCCATCGGCCATGCTCAGCCCAGTGGCATCGGCCGCCACAAAGATCACGACCTGCTCGCCGCCTCCCCCGTAGTCGCGTTTGCAGACCAGGCCCTCGGGATGCTGCTCGATCAGCTCGTGCAGCTCGACCGGAGTCGAAATGACGCGGCCCGGATCGTTTGCCGACGTGGTCGACGAATTCCAGATCGCGAGCCGCGCCGGGGTGGGGAGGTCATGGGTCCTGCAGAACTCGTCGCTGCGGAGTTTGGATCGCACGAGATCCACGTCGGTCCGTGCATTGAAGAACTCCTCGAGGCGACGACGATCGTGCCATGAGAGGAACTTCAGTCTTTCGCTGCGGGGGCGCGTGTCATCCCAGAGCTCGTAGCGGTAGAACTCCTGCGGGGTGATCCTGAGTGCGGAGCGAAAGGCTCGGTAGGCGGCGAGTTGAGCCAGGGCACCAACCCCCGCCTCGCGGCGGACCCGCGGAATGCCGACCGCGAACTGACGGAAGGCGCGCCACTTGTGCGCCAATCCGAATCGGGTGACGGGGGGCGGTTGCATGTGGCATCCTGTACGATGGATGGTGGGCGATCAAGGATGAAAGGATGAACGGCGGCGGCCGTCCGGGACGCGGTGAACGTCGGAGGTCACCTCATCGGCTGCAAGCCACGATTCGCGAGGCGCAGGTGCGGCTCCGCACCAATCTCCTCGAGAAACTCGAGAAAGGCGCCCTGGATCAGCCCTCGGCGATGTGGTGCCTGCATGAACCAGGCACCCCAGTAGGGGTTGACCTCGACGATCGTGGGACCGTCGCTCCCCAGTCCGACATCGAAGCCAAGCGAGCACAGGGCGGGGAAGCACTCCGCGGCACGGAGGGCGAGGGCGACGGCCGCCGCGGCCATCGGGAGGTGCAGCCCTTCCAGCGTGTGCCCGGTTTCCGGGTGGTGCGTGTGCCACGTCATGGTCGCCTGATCGAGCGGCGCCCCGACGAGGCCAGTTGAGGGGTCGACCGCGGCGGTGAACGATCCCGTGCTGACGTTGTCGATCCCGGTGGACCCAGAGGGAATCTTCCAAGTGAGTGGCGTGGTCTGCAGCCTTCCGTCCGCACGTCGAAAGGTCACGATTCGCAGGCAGCCGAGCGTGGGGCCGTGGATCCGATCGAGCATCGGTGCCGGGGGGATGCGGTGCTCCAGTTTCCAGGCGATCGGCTCGCCCGCATACGTGGCATCCTGCCCGTGTTGACCACACAGATTCCAGAGTCGCTCGAGCGACCATGACGTCCCGTCACGATGGACGAGCCCATTGCGGTCGGCCGAGACGAAGACCTGCACGTCATGACCCGCAATGCCGAAATTCGGCTTGCAGACGAGTCCATGTGGCAGGGGCGTGCCGAGCGCGTCCTCAAGGTCCTCCGGTCGAGCCAACACGCGATGATGCGTCACGGGGTCCCCGGAGGGACGGATCACGGCCAGAGTTGGTGGGGTGGCGATGCCCGCCTGTTCCAGGATCTCGGACACGCGCGCCTTGTCACGGACCGCGCGCCGTTCGGCCTTCGGACTGAATAGGTGCTCCAGCGCGAGCCGATCGTCATCGCAGAGAAAGCGGAGCCGTTCGGCCATCGGGAGCGACCGATCCCAGAGCCAGAGCGTCAGGAAATCGCCGCGGCGCGCGCCGAGGAGACGCCGAAAGGTGAGGAAGTCAGGGACGCTGTGTGACAGCGGAACGTCATGCACCCGTCGCAGGTGGGCGAAGGTCTTCAGGGTCCTCCACGCGCCCGCGATTCTGTCACGCATCACGGAATCTCGCCCCTGTCGTGAATCGGCAACAGGGGGGGCTGCTCGGGCCTTATCCCGCCATCCTGAAGAGATACGACAGCTTCATGAAGAAACCATCACCGACGCGGTCGAGCGTCCGCCTGCCGAGTGGATCGAATTCCTGGTGCGAGGTGCCGTAGCCGATGTACGCGACGGTCCCGGGCGTGGGGAGGTAGGTGAGCAGGAAATCGGTCTGCACTCGGCCTTGACGGAATGCCGTCGCGCGATCGTAGGTGCCATCCGATCTGCGAAGCACGATCGGCAGTCCGGTACGCGACTCGTCACGGAGTGAGTCCTGACTCGTGATGGCGTACTGTGACACCACCCGCACTTGCAACGCGCGGCTGAGTTGGTATTCGAGACGGGCGCGCGGCACGGTCTGCAAGCTGACGCGCGACCCATCCGATCGACGGTGCACTTCGGTGTGATTGACACTGACGTTGAAGCGCAACTGGTCGGTCGGTCGGAGCGTGACGCCGCCATTGACCACGTACAGGTTTCCCGATGCCCACTCCGGGAAGTTCTCGTCGTGCCCAAAGAGGGTGAAGCCGTTGAACGATCCCCACGAGAATTGTGGCGATCCGACCGAGATCACGGCATCACGGTTCGGAATCCTCGGCGTCCCGACAAAGGGCTTGACCGCGCCGTCAGGCTGCAGGATCCCATAGTTGGTGTAGAGCGAGGGGTCGTACCCAAAAAATTCCTCCAACCATGACCCGCCAACACTCCAGCCACCCGCCAAGGTGGCGTTGAGGTTGAGCGCGAACTTCCGATCCTGGATGCCGCCGCCACTCACGAGCGAATCGTAGGTCCAGACACCGTTCACCTGTGCTTCGGCGGTGAAGGACTGGATGGTTCGTTCGGGCCGAATCCAGGTGTAACTGTGGGCCACGATCGCGCTGGCGAAATTCGTGCGGCCCACGAATCCCGAGCGAGTCCGAAAGTCGCCATGCACGCCGTTGATGGTGTAGTGTGCGCGAAAGTTGCGACCGTTGAGGCGATAGCCGAGGCCCCAGAGCGGTGCAGTGGTGGTGACCTCGTTCAGGCGATCACTTGCCAGCGCACCGTTGAAGGTGATCGAATGGATCCCGCCGAGCACCACTCGCCCGTCCACTCCCACCACCGTGTTGCTATTGCCAGCATCGATCTGCTGGGTGACCACTCCGCCGATCTGCGACCCCGACCCGAGATCGCGGGTCATCCGGAGAATGCCGAAGAACGGATTGTTCTCTCCCGTCCGTGAGGCACCCCGATCATCCACGGCCACGAGAGCTCCGATCTGTGTTCCCGAAACCTTGCCCGTCAGTTTGGTTGCCAGCACGGGCTGCACGATGCGGCGCGTGTAGATCAGGTTGCCCGGCACCTGAAACTGCTCGATTCCGTCGAGGAAGAAGGGTCGGCGCTCGGGAAAGAACAGGGCCTGGCGCGGGTCGAAGCTGAACTGCCCGGCATCGCTCTCGACCTGGGAAAAGTCGGGGTTGGCCGTGGCGTTGAGCGTCAGGTTCGGCGTGACGCCCCAGCGGAGTGAGGCACCGAACTCCGGAGATCCGCCGTCGTAATTCCAGCGATCGCCGGCGGTCGGGCTGCCATCGACTCGGGAGGTGAGCGTCGGGATGACGTCGAGCGCGCGGCCGGTGCGCAGCCCCTCGAGCCCGCTCAGCGTTCCTGATTGGCCCAGGAATGACGATTGACCAACTCGCGCGGGCGTCCAGGTCTGTTCCTGACCGCTTCGTTGCACGACCCGGAGGATGTTGATGCCCCAGCTCTGCGTCGCGGCCGACTGGAAGCGGATGCTCTTGAGGGGAACGCGTATTTCCAGCTCGTAGCCGGTCTCGGTCAATCGGCCCGCGGACTCCCAGACAAAGTCTTGCGACAGGTCGGGACCCTCGCGGGTCGCGGTCGCACAATTGAAGCCGTTGCAGCCACTGCCGCGTCCGCTCTCGTTCACCGCACCATCGGCCTGCACACCGAGCGGATTGACGGCAAGGAACGTTGCCCGACGACCGTCATTGAACGTCGACAGGAAAAACTGGATGTTGTCGTCGCTGAAGATCCGATCGCGTTGCGAGAGGGTGGCGCGGACCGTGCCGGGGTTGTCGAAGGCCCGCACCCCGATATGGATGGCCGTCGTGGAGTACCAGATGTAGACCTCGGTGGAGTCGGCGGCGGCGACCCCATCGACCGGCGTGAACTGCGAGAAGCCGGTGAGCAGCGCGGCGTCCTGCCACACCGGCTCATCGAGCGTGCCATCGACCGTGATACTGCCGGCGAGTTTGGGCGCCGCGACCTCCAGCTCGCCCAGTCGTCCGTGGTAGACCGTCGGGGGGACGGTATCGGTGGGGGTGAAGGCCAGCGTGCCGAGCAGGAAGGGCAACACGGTCATTGGGCGTCCGATGGAGGTGGGAACCGACTTCCCAGTTACGACGCCCGTCCGAAGAGGGTTTCGGATTCGGCAATCCCGGTTTGTTAGCTTCCTGTCAACCACCCACCCACCCGGGACTCCAATGCGCACGCTCCTCGCCGCTCTCCTGCTCCTCATGGCCCCCCAGCTCTCGGCGCAATGGCCCGCCGTCCGGCGCGACACCCTGCTCGAGCATCAACTCGCTGATCTGGCCGGTCGGGTCGATGGCGTGGTCGGGATCTATGTTCGTCATTTACCGTCAGGTCGCGGGGCGCTGATCCGACCCGACGAGCTGTTCCCCACGGCGTCGATGATCAAGGTGCCGATCCTGCTGGCCACCTTCCAGCGGATCCACGATGGCGACCTCACGTTTGACCAGCCACTCAGGTGGGCGGACTCGCTTCGGTACGGCGGTGAGGACGATCTCTTCGACCAACTGCGAGATAGCGCCACGGTTCCACTCAACAAGGTCAGCATGGCGATGATCACCAGCAGTGACAACGCCGCGGCGCTCTGGCTACAGGCGCTGGTTGGTGGTGGCGTGTACATCAACGAATGGCTCGCGGCCCATGGCTTCGAGGCGACGCGAATGAATTCGCGGACCCCGGGTCGGCGCGAGATTTGGCAGCAGTATGGGTGGGGCCAGACCTCGCCCCGCGAGATGGCCGAGATGGTGGTTGGCATCCGTGAGGGACGCTTCGTGTCGACGGCCGCGAGTGAGGCGATGTACCGTCATCTCACCCGGATCTACTGGAACGGCGAGGCGCTCTCGGCATTGCCGCCCACGGTCCAGGTGGCCTCCAAGCAGGGCGCGGTGGACCGGTCGCGCTCCGAGGTTGTGCTGGTCAATGCCCCGCACGGCGACTACGTCTTCGCGGTGATCACCCGCGAGGCGAGTGACACCTCGTATGTACATGACAACCAGTCCTGGGTCATGATCCGAGCCGTGTCAGCCCTGTTGTGGCGCGCGTTCGAGCCGGGATCGCCCTACCAGCCGCCCGAGGGTGCCGACCGGTTTGTCCCCTGATGGTGTGCAAGATGTGGGGGGGTCAGTCGACTCCCCCACCGCGTCGGAACACTCGGCGCCACCGGGCAGGTGGCCGGTGACTCACCATGACCAGGAGTTTTTATGCGCAAGGCGATACTTGCATTGACGGTTGCCGCGACGACTGCGGCGTTCGCAGCACCGGTGCAGGCGCAGGCTGGCCTGACCTTCGGCCTGAGTGGCGGCGTGGCATTGCCGATGGGCGATGCCGGCGATGTGCTCAAGACCGGCTTGGGCGGCGGTGCCGCCATCATGATGCGCGATCCGTCGGCCAAGCTCGGCTTCGGTATCGACGCGCAGTACTACCGTTTCTCCTATGACGACGCCTCGATCGGTGGTGCCTTGAACGCCCGCCAGAATCTCTACGGCGTGATGGCGCGACTCGACTACTCGATGGGTGGGATGGCCTATCTGCTGGGTGGGGCGGGCCTCTTCCGCGGCGAGATCACGGGCGACGACAGTGCGCCCGACTTCAGCGAGACGACCAATACCGATTTCGCGATTCAGGCAGGGCTCGGACTCAACTTCGCGCGCGGACTGTTCGCCGAAGCGAAGTATGTGAACATCTTCAGCGACAACAGCAATACCTCGTTCATCCCGATCACCGTCGGGATCCGGTTCTAGAACGCGAGCGATCGTGGCGACGGCATGCCTGCCGTCGTCACGGTCTCCCTCGCCGTTTCACACCGGACTGCGCCGTGGCCGTCATCGGGTCTTCCGGCCAGTGATGGCGCGGGTAGCGCCCACGCAGATCCTTCCGCACATCGAAGTATCCGCTCCGCCAGAACGAGGCGAGATCCCGGGTGACCTGCACCGGTCGGCGTGCCGGCGAGAGCAAGTGCATCACGACCGGAACGCGGCCGCCCAGGAGTCGCGGCGACTCCTGCATCCCGAAGACCTCCTGCAATCGTACCGCGAGCACCGGTGCGGCGGGGTCG
>JBDTNH010000063.1:0-14624 GCA_039933845.1 Gemmatimonadota bacterium | reverse complement strand
AGACCCTGAACGCGTGGCGGCCCGTGTCGGCTCCGCGGGTGCCATATTCGTCGGCGAACGAAGCGCCGAAGTCTTCGGCGACTACGGCGCCGGCCCGAACCATGTCCTGCCAACCGGCGGCGGGGCCCGGTTCACGGCGGGGCTCTCGGTGTTCACCTTCCTTCGACCCCGAAGCTGGCTCCGGATCGACGACCCGACCCCGCTCGGTCTGACCACCGCCCGACTCGCCCGCATCGAGGGACTCGAGGGCCACGCCCGGGCCGCGGAGGCCAGATCCTATCGGCAGACCTGACCAGCCTTACAGCTTTCCAGCCGTCTCGCTTTCTCGCCTTCTCGCTTCTATATTTGATGGCTGTCTCAATTCATCCTCCTCGGGCGCCGCACCAGCCCCGGGGCGATTCCCCAGACCGAAGGAAGGTGCCGATGTCCCGCACATACGAGGCGGTCTACATCCTCGATAGTACCCTCGAGGAAACCGCCATCACCGAGAAGATGAACAAGCATCACGCCATGATCCCGCAGGAGAGTGGCGAGCCCGTCGCGCTCGACATGTGGGGCAAGCGGACGATGGCCTATCCGATCGCCAATCGCGAGACCGGGTTCTATGTCGTCGCCAAGTTCACGGCGACGCCGGAGATGCTCCCCGAGTTCGAGCGTTCCCTCAAGCTCGACGAGGCGGTGATCCGCCACCTGATCGTCCTCGACGAGGGCGCCGTGATGTCCAGCGCTGCTGCCGAACGCGATGGGGAGGACGAGTAATGGCCCGCCCAAACAAGACCTGTGCCGTCTGCGAGAGCGGCGTCCGTATCGTCGACTTCAAGGACGAGCGACTCCTGACCCGATTCCTGACCGAACGCGGCAAGATCCTGCCGTCGAGGCTTTCCGGGACGTGTGCCCGGCACCAGCGGCAGCTCTCGCGCGCCATCAAGCGCGCCCGTGAGATCGCCCTGCTGCCGTACATCAAGGGCTTCGCCGGCTGAGTCAGTCGCCACCCGCCCCCGGACCGGTAACGCACCGGGGGCAGTGGCTAGGTGTACTGGTCCTGATCGGTTACCTCCTCATGGCGCCCAAGGCCTTCGTGATGGGACCGCTCGCGATTCTCCTCCTCCTCTCCCGACCACGCACCGGCCGCGAGTGGTTCTGGATCGGACTCAGTATCGTAGCCGCGATCGTCACCCTGCGTCTCCCGGTGACCCTCACCGGTCGAACGATTCGGGCCGCTGGGGCGTTCTTCACGGGCGCCTTCGTGATCGTCACCCTGCTCGGGGTGCGTTCACTGTTTAGCCGTACCCTGTTCGCAATGAGTGCGGCCGCCGCGACCACCGTTGGCTGGTTTGTCGCGTTCGGGCTCCGGTGGACCACGCTGAAGTCAGCGTTCGTGTCGGACTACTGGACCGCCTGGCACGCGGTGTCACCCGGCCTACCTGAACGCCCCCCGCTTGCCGGTGAGGGTGCGGTCAACGGGGTGACGACGACCGCGACGCAGATGGCCGCGGCCCTGCGCGACGCGTCGGACCTCCTCCCCGCGGTGCTGGCGATCATGGCGATGGGCGGGGGCTATCTGGCCTGGTCGTGGTACTGGCGCCTTGCCTCGGAGCCGATCGGTACCGCGCCGAAGCCGTTCCGGGATCTCCGGTTCAGCGACCATCTTGTCTGGCTGCTGATCCTCTCGGCGGCCGGCGCGCTGCTGATGCCAAAAACGGGAGCCCCCGGCCTCGTCGCGGGAAACCTGTTGCTGTTCATGCTGACGATGTATGCCGCTCGAGGACTGGCCGTCGTCCAGACCTCGCTGCGGCCTGCACCGATTCCCTTCGTGGTGGTCCTATCGGTCACCGCGATCCTGCTGTTACCATTGGCCGTGGTGCCGTGCGTGCTGGTTGGCACGGCCGATACCTGGTTTGATTTCCGGCGCCGGATGGCGCCTCCCGAAGGAGCAACTCGATGATCGACCTCATCCTCCGTGACACCGTCCCGTCCCTCGGCAAGGCCGGTGACCTCGTCCGTGTCAAGCCGGGCTACGCCCGCAACTTCCTCCTCCCCCAGGGTCTCGCGTTCGAGGCCACCGACGGGAACAAGAAGCGGATCGCCGCCGAGAAGCGCGTCCGCGACGTCCGCGCCGCGGCCGACCGCGCCGAGGCCGAAAAGCTTGCAGCCCAGATTGCGGCGGTCAGCCTCAGCTTCACCGCCAAGGCCGGCGACGATGGCAAGCTGTTCGGTTCCGTGACCTCCGCCGATATCGGCCACCAGCTCGAGACCATGGGCTTCACGGTTGACAAGCGGAAGATCGAGCTCGAGCACCCGCTCAAGGAACTCGGCTTTCACACCGTGCAGGTGCGCCTGCACCACGACGTCCACGCCGATGTGAAGGTCAACATCACCGCCGAGGCGTAGGCCGTGCCCGCGCCAACGGTCGGGATCGCGTATCTCGACGGGGCGCGACTCGCTCGCGGATTCTACGCCGCGAGCGATTGGGTGGCGGCTGGTCGCGAGGAACTCAATCGGATCAACGTCTTCCCGGTTCCGGATGGCGACACCGGGACCAACTTCTCCCTGACGCTCCGCTCAGTCGCCGATGCCCTGCGAGCCCTCGGTGCCGCGCCGCTCGGCACCACCGCGGAGACTGCGGCACGCGCCGCAGTTCTCGGAGCCCGCGGCAATTCCGGGATGATGCTGGCGCACTTCCTGATCGGTTTCGCCGACGGACTCGGTCCGGGCGTCTCGGCAACCGCGCCGCAGGTGGCCCACGCCGTCCGGCAAGGCGCCATCCAGCTCGAACAGTCGCTCGATGAACCGCGCGAGGGCACCATCCTGACGGTGGTGCGTGATGCGGCGATCGCTGCCGAGTCCGCTGGCCGGGAATCCGCCGACATCGGGCATTTCCTCCGGCGACTTCACGAGGAGGCGGACCGCGTCCTCGCCCATACCCCGGAGCTCTTGGCGGTCCTCAAGGAAGCCGGCGTCGTCGATGCCGGCGGTAAGGGCTTTGTCAGGATGATCGAAGGATTCCTTCGTGCCGTCGATGGCGACCCCATACTTCCAGCCGGGGCATGGTCGCCGTCCGATACGCCTGACGCGGCCGCACTGTCGGCGATCGCCACCGAACGTGACTTCCAGTTCTGCACCGAGGTCCTAGTCCGTGGAGAGGCCCTGCCGGCGGCGAATGATGTCCGAAGCCGCCTGCATGACTTCGGGGGTTCGGTGGTCGTGGCGGTGATCGGCGACATCCTCAAGATGCATGTCCACACCGACACCCCCGACGCAGTCTTCACGGTCGCGGCGGGCTGGGGGACCGTGACGGCGCGGAAGGCCGATGACATGCGCGGGCAGCACCGGCAGTTGATGGCCCATGATCGACGGCGCGTCGCAATCGTGGTCGATTCAACCAATGACCTCGCCGATGCGACACTCGACCGATACGGCATCATTGTGGTGCCCCTGCAGGTGATGTTTGGCGACGAGACCTTCCGGGACCGGATCGATCTCAAACCGGAGGAGTTCTACCGACGACTGGCCAAGGCCGAGAAGCTGCCCACCACCTCGCAACCTCCACCGGCCGCGTTTGTGAAGGCACTCCGGGCCGCCCGGAGCGAGGCCGACGAAGTGCTGGGGATTTTCGTGGCGTCACGGCTCTCGGGAACCTTCGCGTCGGCGCAGGCGGCCGTGCAGACGGCAGGGATCACGAACGTCACCATCGTCGATTCTCGGACCGCTTCGCTCGGCGTTGGACTGTTGGCACTTCGAGCCGCCGAGCTGGCCAACGCCGGCTGGGGGGCCGAGGCGATCGGGCAGGAGCTCGTGAGAGTCCGCGCCCAGTCGGGACTGCTGCTCACCGTTGATCGGTACGAGAACCTGATTCGTTCCGGACGCGTCTCCAAGGGAAAGGCCTGGCTCGGTGGCTTGTTCGATGTTCGTCCGTTGCTCGAGATCGATCAGGCGGGGACCGTCCAAGTGGTCGATCGGATCCGGGGACGCGATCAGGTCGTACCTCGTGTGCTGGCCGAGTTGACCCGGCGCTTGACCCCCCGGCCAGCCGCACTCCGGTTCGGGATTGCCCATGCCGCGGCCCCTGAGGCAGCGGCTCGGGTGCAGACGGCACTGGCCGCAGCCTTTGCACCGCGGGAGATCGTGGTGAGTCACGCCACCGCCGTGCTCGGGACCCATGTGGGTGAGGGCGCGTGGGCAGTCGCTTACCAGGTCGAGGACGGCACACCGGAGCGAGACGATGTCCCGGGGTCGTGATCTCCCCGACGCGGTCGATCTCGTGGTCAGTGCCATCGAGGATGCCAAGGGCACCAAACTGCTGGTGCTCGACCTGCGCGGCCTCTCCGATGCCGCCGACTATTTCGTGATCGCCTCGGGAACGTCCGATGCCCACGTCCGCGGCATTGCCCATCGTGTGGTCGACACGTTGTACGAGGAAGGGATGAAGGTGCGCCACGTCGAGGGACTCCCGGCCGGTCGGTGGGTGCTGCTCGATGTGGCGGATATCATCGTCCACCTGTTCCACCCCGAGACTCGGGCGTTCTATCGTCTCGAGCGGCTCTGGCAGGATGCGCCTGCGTTGCTCACCCATGCTTGACGATCCATTTGCCGGAAAGGTCCGCACCATGCGTCGCCTCGTCACTCCCCTGCTGCTGCTCGCCCTGCTCGCGCCGGCTTCGCTGGTGGCGCAGTACTTCGGGCAGAACAAGGTGCAGTACAGCTCGTTCGATTTCAGGATCATCGAGACCGAGCACTTTGACGTCTACTACTACGACGAGGAGCGCGATGCCGCGTATGACATCGCGCGCATGGCCGAGCGGTCCTACGCCCGCTTGAGCCGAGTGCTGCGCCATCAGTTCAAGGAACGCAAGCCGATCATCCTCTATGCCTCGCAGTCGGACTTCCAGCAGACCAATACCACACCAGGCGATATCGGAGAGGGTACCGGCGGCTTCACCGACTTCCTCAAGCATCGCAACGTCTTCCCGATGACCGGGGCCTATGAGGATGCCGCCCACGTGCTCCAGCACGAGATGGTGCACCAGTTTCAGTACGATATCTGGTCGGGCGGGCGCGCCGGGGGGGGGATTCAGACCCTGATCGCCGTCAATCCACCCTTGTGGTTCGTCGAGGGAATGGCGGAGTACCTGTCGGTCGGTCCGGTCGATCCCAACACGGCGATGTGGCTCCGCGATGCGTCGGTCGAAGGAAAGCTGCCGACGATCCGCCAGATGGAGACCGACCCGAACATCTTTCCGTACCGCTTTGGTCAGGCCCTGGTGAGCTACATCGGCGAGCGCTGGGGCGATGAGGCAATCGGCGCGATCCTGTCCGCCTCGCGCTCGGGGTCGCTCGAGGGCGCCCTGCGCCGGGTGATCGGCCTGGACTTTGTCCAACTCGGCGACCAGTGGCGCGATGCGGTCCAGAAGGAGTACCTGCCGCAGCTTCGCACGCAGAGTCTCGCCAAGGATATCGCCACGCCGGTGCTCAACGAGGAGCAGAGCGACGGGACGCTGCACCTCGCCCCGGCCCTGTCCCCCGACGGTACGCAGGTCGCCTACTACAGCGAGGCCGACTTCTTCTTCGTCGACCTGTATCTCGCCGACGTGCCGACGGGCAAGCGGATCCGCCGGCTGCTGGAAAGCACCTGGAGTTCGGATTACGAGACATTCCGGTTCATCAATTCGTCGGCGGCATGGTCGGCCGACGGCAAGTATCTCGTCTTTGCGGCCAAGCGCGGCAAGAACGATGATCTGGTGATCATCGAGCCCGAGCGCAACAAGGAAGTGCGCCGGATCTCGATCGAGCTGAGCGGCGTCACCACGCCGACCTTCTCGCCCGACGGCACGAAGATCGTCTTCAGTGGCATGGCTGGCGGCGTGAGCGACCTCTTCGTCATCAACAGCGACGGCACCAACCTGCAACGGCTCACCAACGACAAGTACGCCGATCTGCACCCGGTCTACTCGCCCGATGGCACGACGATCGCCTTCACCACCGATCGCGGACCGGCCACCAACTTCGACCTGCTCACCTTCGGTCCCGAGCGGTTGGCCACGTACGACGTCGCCACCGGTCGCATCACGTTGCTCCCCGGCACCGACATCGGCAAGAGCGTCAATCCGCAGTGGGCGCCCGATGGCAAGTCGATCGCGTATGTCTCGGACCGGACCGGGGTCAGCAACATTTTCCTCTACGACCTCGCGGCGCAGGAGAATTATCAGCTTACCGACCTGTTCACCGGCGCCCAGGGCATCACCCCGCTGTCGCCGGTGATCTCCTGGGCGCAAGGCGCCGACCGCATGGCGTTCGTCTACTACGAGGACACCAAGTACGACGTCTACACCCTCGACAATCCACGGGCGCTCAAGAAGGCGCCGTGGCGTCCGTCGGCCGTCACCTTGGTCGACGCGCGCACCACGCCAGAGACACCACGTGATAGCGCCGTTGCACCCAATTCGACCGGCGGCGGGGCGATCTATGTCTCCCCCGACGGTCGACTTCGCCAAGCCGACTCCCTCGGCGTGGTGGTCGATTCGCTTCGTCCGCCGCCGATGATCAGCATCCAGGCGCTGAATGACTCCGCATCGCTCGGCCTGCCCGACACCAGCAGCTTTTCCGAGCGACCCTATCACGTCGGCTTCTCCCCCGACTTCGTTGCCCGACCGTCGATTGGCTACACGCGTGACAACTTCGGGCGCGGCGTCTTCGGCGGGACCGCGATCTCCCTGTCCGACATGCTGGGTGACCATCAACTGCTCTTCTCCGGGTATGTGAACGGCCGCATCGAGGAGGCACAGATCCTCGCCGCGTACAGCAACATCTCCAAGCGACTCAACTGGGCCGTCGGCGTCCAGCAGGAGCCGTATTTCTTCTATCAAGGCAGTGGGGTCTTTGCGGTCCAGGATAGTCCGGAGAACGTGCTCCGCACCGACGTGCGTCGGATTGTGCTGCGCTCGGCGTTCGCCCAGGCCACGTACCCAATCTCCCGGTTCCGACGCATCGAGCTCGCCATGTCGGGGACGATGGTCGACGATGCCATCATCCGGCTCGACGAATATTTCGACCCGGTCAGCGGCCTCTACACGCGTGACCCGAAGGTCACCCGACAGGGGATCGAGACCACCGGCTTCGTGCAACCTTCGATCGCGCTCGTCGACGACAACACACTTTATGGCTTCGTCGGACCGATGCTCGGTCGCCGCGCACGCTTCTCCGTGTCGCAAAGCCTGGGGGGGTGGAACTACACCCAGCTCACGGGCGACTACCGGCGCTATGACAAGATCGCCGGACCATTCACGCTCGCAACCCGGCTGCTGTACTTCGGAAGAATGGGATCCGAGGCCGACCGGTTCACGCAGTTCCTCGGCTACCCTGACCTGATCCGCGGTTACACCTCGGGGTCGTTCCGGCGTAATGAGTGCCTTGCCACGAACGGCGAGAGCAATTCGATCACCGGCTGCGGTGCGCTCGACCAACTCGTGGGGACGTCACTCGCCGTCTTCAATGCCGAAATCCGTCTCCCGCTGCTCTCACCGCTTTATGACTGGTCGCCCCGGTTCCTGCCACCGGTCGAGGCGGCGGTCTTCTTCGATGCCGGGGTGGCCTGGGACGGCCGAAGCACGGTGAGGCTTCGAGGCCGCGAACCCGGTGAATCACCGATCACCGTCCGCACCCCGCTCCGGTCGTGGGGTGGATCGCTCCGGACCAACATTTTCGGGTTCCTGATCCTGCGGTTCGACTACGCCAAGCCGATCCAACGCCCGGGCACGTCGGCATTCTGGACCATCTCCCTCGGTCCAACCTACTGATGGGGGGGGGAACCCGTCAGGGGCTCTTCGCACTGGTGCTCCTCGCGGGGTGCGGCGGCGATGCCCCGCTTCGCGGCCCGCGAGAATTACCGACCGGGATTCCCGACGAGGGGTCGCTGCTCCGCTTGCCGAGCGAGGGTGGCGCCGCCCAGCTCTACCAGGCGAACACGCTCACACCACTCGACTGGGAGATGCGCGGCGGCATGGCCCCTGTGGCCCGTGCGCTCGGCACCGACCTCGATGACCGCATGGTCTACGCGGTCGATGACGTGGGCGAGGTCATCGGACTCGACCTCCTGGCCCGCCGCGAGCGCACCTACCTGACCAATGTGCGACGGATCACCGGCACCGCCGACGGCTCCGTACTCGCGGTCGACTCGACCGGACGGCCCGTGATCTTCCGGGGCCGGACCGCGACGGCCCTCAAGGGCGACCGGGTACCCGGCAACGATGTCCGCCTCGTGCGTGCACCCGGACTCTCGCCAGGCCTCGCCGTGTATACGGCTGCCGGCCAGCGCCTCGAGGTGCGGAACGAAGCGGGCATTGTCCGCAGCTTCAAGGTTCCGGCTGGTGAGCTCGCCTCGAGTTGGTTCGGCGATGTCCAGGTGATCACGACCGACAGCGGTCTCGTCGTGGTCCACCCGAGTGAGGACACCCCACCCGAGTTCGTCCCACTCAAGGGAATGCCGCTCACGAGTGCGTTCTCACCATCCGCACACCGGCTGTACGTCGCACGGTCACGCGGAGACCTGGTGTTCCTCGACCGATTCGGCTGGGGCGAGATCGAGAACCTGCCCCTTCCCGGCCCAGCCCGGGAATTGCGGCCGGATCGCTCGGGCCGCTGGCTGCTCGCCCGCCCCTCGACGGGAGACTCGCTCTGGCTGATCGACTTGGTCCGCCACGAACGGGTCTCGACCATCAACGCCCCCTGGGCGGAAGACCTGCCGCTGGTCAGTGGCGGCCGCACGCTCGTGGTACGCTCCGGAGACGACGTCGTGGCCTGGGACATCATGTCCTCGCCACCCACCGCGCGGACCCGCTTGGCCGGGGCCGCAAAGGATCGGTTCCTGCAGCTGCCGTGGGTGCCATCTTCCGGGGCCGCGCCGATCGACAACACGCCTGACCTCCCGGAAGTCGCAGTCGCTCCCGACTCGACCGCGGTTCCGGAAGTCGATGCCGTAAGCGCTGCCTCACCTCCCTCACCCGAGAGCAGCACGACTTTGGCGGCGGAACGGATCTTCATTCAGGTCTCGTCCTCACAGAATGTGGCCTACGCTCGTGCCCTGGCCCGCCAGCTCAGCGAAATCGGGTTCCGGGCCCAGGTCCTCGATCCGAAGGCCCCTGGTGATGGATTCCGGGTCGTCGTGGGACCCTATCCGACCCGTGAAGAGGCCGATGCCGACGGCAGGCGGCTGGGACGGCCGTACTTCGTGATGACCCCCGGATCCGGCGAGCCCTGAGTCCAACCAACCTGCTATGTTTCGTGATTCCTGCGCCACCTCGCCCTCGGGCGAGGCAGGCGCTTTCGTGCCGAACCCCATCCCCTCCCAATCGATGAAGCTTTCCAAGCTGGAACTCACCGGCTTCAAGTCGTTCGCCGACACCGTGACCCTGAATTTCGAGGATGGCGTGACCGCCATCGTCGGACCGAATGGCTGCGGCAAGTCGAACGTCTCCGATGCTGTCCGCTGGGTGCTCGGCGAGCAATCGGCACGGCTCCTCCGCGGCGGCAAGATGGAGGATGTCATCTTCCAAGGGGCGGCGGGCAGGCGACCAGTCAACGTCACGGAAGTCTCCCTCTACCTCGACAACAGCGATGGTCAGTTGCCGACGCCGTTCACCGAGGTCGTGATCACGCGCCGCCTCTCTCGGAGCGGCCAGAGCGACTATCTCCTCAATCGCACGATCGTGCGCCTCCGTGACATTCAGGATCTGTTGCGCGGTACCGGACTCGGTGGCGACGCCGGCGTGGTGATCGAGGCCAAGCTGATCGATTTGCTCCTCTCCGATCGTGCCGACGAGCGGCGCTCCCTCTTCGAGGAGGCGGCCGGCGTCGGGCTCTATCGCGATCGCCGTCATGCCACCGCGCGCCGCCTCGAGGAAACCGGCACCGACTTGCAGCGGCTCGAGGACCTGATCGCGGAAATCCAGTCGCAGCTCCGTTCCCTCGCACGGCAAAAAGGGAAGGCCGAGCGCCACAAGGCACTCTCCGAGGAGCGCTTCGCCGTCACGATCGCCCTCGCACAGCGTCAGTTGGTGCAGTTGGCGGCCGATGCCGTCAGTTGGGAACAGCGCCACACCGAGCTCACTGCCGCCCTCCCTGCCCTCCGGCAACAACTCGAGACGACCGAGTCCGAGCGCGAAGCTGCCGCAACCGGTCGCGATCAGGCCGAGCGTCATCGGAGCGCCGTCGTCGAGGGTTTGGCCGCTGCGCGTCTCGAACTCGGCAAGCTCGAGGGCGATCTTGCCGTGGCGGCCGAGCGCATCGCCAACGCGGCCGAACGCCGCCAGCGCGCGATTGCGGAACGCGAGAACTTGCAGCAGCGCCGCCAGCAGGCGCGTCAGGATCTCGAGACGGCAACCATCGACCAGCAAGCCGCCGAGGTCGAGTCCGGCCGGATTCAGACCGAACTCGCCGGTCGGAACGCTGTCGAGCAAGCGGGGCGCGAACGCGTGGCCACCTCGCGTGACCTGGTCCGCCGGACCGAACACGAGTTGCAGCAGCACGCCGAGCGACATCGCCAGCTCGAGGGCGAGCGCACCGCACTCGATGGCGAAATCGCCTCGTTGCAGGCGCGGAGCACCGACGAACTCGCGCACCAGGCGCAGGTGCAGGACGACCGGAAGGCCACGGCCGAGCGACTGGTCGAAGCGCGAGCGGTCGCGGAGCGTCACGCCAACGACGCGCGTCATGGTGCAACAGCGGCCGAGCAGGCACGCCTCAAGCTCCGTGAGACGCGCGACCGCGAGGCGCGCGAAGTCGCCGCGCGTCGGGCCCTCGAGGAAGAACTCGCAACCCTCTCCGCACGCCAGACGGCGCTCGAGGCGCTCGAGCGAGATCGCGTCGGCGTCGCTCCCGCTGCGGCTGCACTGCTCGCGCGACGCGGTGAGTTCGGCGACGGCGTCATCGGCACGCTTGCCGATGTGATCACCGTCGACGGCGAGGAGGCCGCGCTGGCGGAGCAGATCCTCGGCGAATTCATTCATGCCATTCTGGTCAAGGACGAGGCGACCGTCGCCCGGATCCAGGACTGGCATCAGTCCGAACAGCCTGGCACCCTGATCCTGCTCCCGGTGCATCCCGGCCCCCAAGCCGGGAAGGGCGCGATCGATGCGCGGCTCAAGGTCGAACCGGTCGCGGAGCCCTGGGTCGCGGCAATCATTGGTGGCACGACGCCACTCGACACCGGCCGCGGCGTCCGGCGCGCCAATGGGTCGATCTGGCTCACCGGTCCAGGCGCCACAACCGGCCCGCTCCGGCGTCGGGCCGAGCTCAAGGAGCTGGGCAAGAGCATCACGCGAACCACAGCGGCCGTCGCCACCGCCGACGAGCTGCGCAGCGCGACGTCACGTGACCTCGCGGCGATGGAGCAGGAGGCCAGCGAGACCGAGCAGCATGCGGCCGCCCTGCGCGAGCAGGAACGGCAGTCGGTCGCTGCACGCGAGGATCTCACCCGGCGCCTCGCAAATCTGGACCGCGAACTCGCTGAACTCGAGGCGCAACTCGCTCGACTCACCGAGCGTCAGGCCACGGCCGCCGGGCGTCACGAGCAAGTCGTCACGCTCCTCGATCAGGGTGGCCGTCAGCGGACCGAACTCGACGACACACTCGGCAGCGCCCGTACTGCGCTCACCGAGGTCGAGGCGGAGCAGGAGCGGGCCCGTGAGGCGCGGAGCGAATGGCAAGTGCAAGAAGCCCACATCGCGGCACGCCTTCGTGCGGCGACCGCCACGATCGAACGCGCCACGCGGATCATCGCCGAGGCCGATCAGACTGAGGCGAGCCGGATTCAGGAGATCGAGAAGCTCGAGCACGACGCCTCGGCGCTCGACTCCGAGCGCGTGCAGTGGCAGAGTGGTCGAGACGAGCGCGCCGCGGCGTTGGTGGCACTCGAGACCGCCGCGGGCGAGGCGAGCGGCACCTTGCAGGCTGCGCAGCAGCGCCTGCATGCCGCCGAGTCGACAGTCAACACGACGCGCCACGAACTCGAGGCGCGGAGCGAGGAGCATCACGGCCTCGCCATCTCCTTCACCGAGGCGAAAGCGGAGCGGCGGCGTGTCGTGGAGCGGGTCGAGACCGAGTGGAAGCAACCGTTCGAGGATCTGGTCGCCATCGCACCCGACGTCGATGCCGATCTCGAGACGCTGCAGGAGGAGTCCGAACGGATCACCACCGCACTCGAGGCGATCGGTATCGTCAATCCGCTCGCGATGGAAGAGCACGCCGAGGAATCGAAGCGCGCCGACTTCCTGACCGCGCAGCGTGACGATCTCGTCGCGGCGCGGCAGACACTGCTGCAGGCGATCCGTGAGATCGATGGCACCGCCAAGGCGCTCTTCCTCGAGACCTTCACCGCCGTCCGCACCAACTTCACCAATGTCTTCCAGACGCTGTTCGGTGGTGGCGAGTGCGATCTCACGCTGACCGATCCCGACGACCCCCTCGAATCCGAGATCGAGATCCATGCCGCCCCACGCGGCAAGCGGACCCAACGGATTCACCTGCTGTCGTCCGGTGAACGGACATTGGTGGCTTCCTCGCTGCTCTTCTCGATCTACCTGACCAAGCCGAGCCCGTTCTGCCTCATGGACGAGGTCGATGCGCCGCTCGACGACGCCAATGTCGGGCGATTCCTCAAGCTCCTCGATGAGTTCAAGGCCCAGACCCAGTTCATCGTCATCACCCACAATCCCCGGACCATGCAGTCCGCCGATAGTGTCTATGGTGTCACGATGCAGGAGCCAGGCGTCTCCACAATCGTTGGCGTCCGGCTCGGTGAACACGCCGGCGCCGCCTGACCACGTACTGACGGGACCACTCTGATGCTGATCGTGATGAAACAGGGCGCCAGCGAGGCGGAAATCCGCACCGTTGTCGAAATCATCGAGGCCATGGGCTACGAATCACGGCCGATGCCGGGGCGCCAGCGGACCACCGTTGGCCTCGTCGGCAACGATGGGCGCGTCGATGGCACCCGGTTCGATGGCCTCTCGGGCGTCGCCGAGGTCATTCACGTCTCGAAGCCCTACAAGCAGGTCTCACGGGAGTGGAAGGCGGAGCCGACTCGGGTCGAGCTCGCCGATGGATCGTGTGTTGGCGGTCGCGAGGTCGTGGTGATGGCAGGCCCGTGCTCGGTCGAGAGCGAGGAGCAGATCCTCACCGCCGCGCGTCAGGTCAAGGCGGCCGGTGCCACCGTGCTCCGGGCCGGTGCCTTCAAGCCGCGCACCTCGCCGTACGCCTTCCAGGGGATGGGCCGGGAAGGCCTCGAACTGCTTGCCATGGCGCGTCGCGAGACCGGCCTGCTCATCATCACCGAGGCGATGGATCCGAATCAGCTCGAGCTCGTCGCGGGGACGGCCGACATCATCCAGATCGGTGCCCGCAACATGCAGAACTACTCGCTGCTCAAGGAATGCGGCAAGCTGCAGAAGCCGGTGCTCCTCAAGCGCGGCCTCTCCGCCACCATCCCCGAGTTGCTCCTCTCGGCGGAATACATCCTGGCGGAGGGAAACCCGAACGTGATCCTCTGCGAACGCGGCGTGCGTTCGTTCGACACCACCACGCGGAATCTCTTCGATCTCGCGGCGATCGCGGTGGTGCATGGCCTCTCGCACCTGCCGATTGTCGCCGATCCGAGTCATGGCACGGGGCATCGTGATCTGGTCCCGCCGATGGCGCGTGCCGCGATCGCGGCCGGTGCCGATGGTCTGCTCATCGAGATGCACCCGAATCCGGAGCGGGCGCTCTCCGATGGAGCGCAGTCGCTCTTCCCAGAGCAGTTCGAGCGCACCATGCGCGAGATCACGGCGATCGCCGAGATCATCGGGCGCGGTGTCGTGACGCATGCCGGGGCCGCAGCGTGAAGCGATTGGTGTTCGGCCTGCTCGCGGTCCTGACCCTGCCGATCGGGCTGTCGGCGCAGGGTGCCGCCCCGTCGGCGGAGAGCGTCATCACTCGCGCGGCGCGCGTGTATCAGACGCTCACCTCCTTCCGGGCCGAGTTCCGGCAGAAGCTCGAGGATCCGCGGATTGATCAGGCGGAGGCGCGCGGCACGCTCTATCAGATGGGCAATCGGTTCGCGATGCGCTTCAGCGATCCGAAGGAGACGGCGTTCGTGCTGGACGGGCAGCACGCCTGGTTCTACAATCCGTCCGAGAGCCCCGGCCAAGTCATGCGGCTACCGATGCCGGCCGGTCCGGTGTACGAGTACGACTTGCTGGGGTGGTTCCTTGAGCGACCGCTCGAGAAGTACCGGGTGAGCTACGTGCGGGAAGACCAGGTCGATGGTGCCAAGGCCGATGTGTTGCTGCTCGAGCCGCTCACGCCGACAATGCCGTTCCGGCGGGCCACACTCTGGATCGATCGGGAGAGTTCCCTGCCCCGTAAGTTCGACATCGACGAGAAGCTCTTCATCCGGCACCTGACGCTGTCGCGGATCCGCACCAACTCGACGATCCCGGCGAGCATCTTCGACTTCAGCGTGCCCAAGGGCGTGCGCGTGATCGACCAGCGGCAGTAGACCCCTACCCTAACTCCCCGCGCACTCGCTCCACCGCCGCCTCGTCCAACCCAGCCCGCCGCGCGAGACCCAGCGCCGCCCGGCCCAGCAC
>JBDTNH010000062.1:0-15050 GCA_039933845.1 Gemmatimonadota bacterium | reverse complement strand
GACACCACCCACGAGCTGCGCGCGGGACAACTGGTCGGATTGGCCGCATCGGTGCCGCATACCGTCGAGGCGCTCGAGGCGAGCGAGATGCTGCTGACCGTCTGCCTCGATAGCCGGATCCACGACCAGTCGTGATGCACGGGTGACATCTGCCACCATCAGCCGGCGGGAACTTCCGGTATGCTGGGGCGTTCCATGGATGTCCACACACCCAAGGAGATGAGCACCATGCCGATCCATACCGTCCGGTTGCTCCGGAAGGAAGTGGTCGCCGAAGGCACGATGGCCTTCCACGTCGAGAAGCCCGACGGCTTCACGTTCAAGGCGGGCCAGTTCGCCGATGTCACCCTGATCGACCCCGCCGAGACGGACGCCGAGGGAAACACACGCGCGTTTTCGATCGCGAGCGCTCCGCACGAGGAGACGTTGATGTTCGCGACGCGGATGCGCGACACCGCGTTCAAGCGGGTCCTGGGAAAGATGGAATCGGGGACCGACCTCCACATCGATGCGCCGCACGGCTCGTTCACGCTCCACAATCATGCAGAGACTCCGGCCGTCTTCCTCACCGGCGGGATCGGCATCACGCCGGTCCGGAGCATCGTGCTCCATGCGCAGCACGAGCGATTGCCGCACCGGATCACCCTCTTCTATTCGAACAACCGGCCCGAGGATGCGGCGTTCCTGGACGAAGTAGCGGCGGCCCAGGACGCCAATCCAAACGGCACCTTTGTTGGCACGATGAGCGCGATGGAACGCTCCGCCCGCGAGTGGCAGGGCGAGACGGGGTATATCACCCCGGAAATGCTCGGCAAAGCCATCGACGACATGACACGCCCGATTTACTACCTCGATGGACCGCCCGCAATGGTCGCAGCAATGCGCAAGCTGCTCGAAGCGGCTGGGGTCGACGAGGACAACATCCGGACCGAGGAGTTCTCGGGATACTGAGCAGTCCGCCGTGACATCCGGCCAATCAGTGCGCGTGGATAATCGTCGCCAGCAGGCAGAACTGCTCGCTGGCGGCCTGCATGCCGTGGAGCTCACCCGGCGCATACGCCACCATGCTGCCCACGCCCACCTCGTGCGACTCGTTGTCACCCAGGATGGTGCCGTTCCCTGAGATCACGGTCAGCAACACGGTGCCGGGGTTGGTGTGCATGGCGACCTGTTGGCCGGGCTCGATGCGGAAGACGACCAGCCGAACAGCTGGAGTGTCGTGGAGCACCGCGGTGGCTGGCCGAGTGGGGTTGGCCGTGACAGCGTCATGGGCAGAGCCCTCGAGGTCGATGACCTTCATGACGCCGCCGCCAGCGCCTGCTGCAATGCCGCGACGAGCGCGGCCTCATGCACCCCATCTTCGGATGCGGCCTCGCGCACCGTCCGGTGCGCCCCGCAGCAGGTGTCCACGCCGAAGGCATTGAATACCCGCATCGTATCGGGACAATCCGCCATCAACTGATCCACCGTGGCCGTCTCAACCCCTGATCCCTCGCCTGCCATCCCTGCCCCCGGCTAAACTGTTATCAAGGAATATACCTTGACTATTCCTCGGCCACCAGTCATCGTTTGATCGTCACCAGTTGAGGTGGCACCGTCTCGATCGAGGTTGCCGTGTCACACGACCCCATGCCGCCCAGTCACCGCGCCCTGCTCGATGCGCTCAAGCATCGGGGCCGCGCCACCGTCCCCGACCTCGCCACCGATCTGGATCGCAACATCGAGACGGTCCGCGAGCATCTCGGCACCCTGACCACGCAGAAACTCATTCGACGCGATGGCACCGTGAGTCGAGGCCCCGGCCGTCCGGAGGTGATGTTCGTCCTCACCGACGACGCCGAGCGGCTCTTTCCGCGCCGCGAAGGGGAGATCCTCAATGCGCTCGGTCGGTACCTCGTCGTGCACGGCCAGCAGGACCTGCTCCGGGACTTCTTCGACGAGCACGTCGGCATGCGCCGTGATGCGGCCATGGCGCGCGTGGCACACCTCACCGGCCGGAGGCGGCTCAAGGCCGTGGTGCAGATCCTCGAGGAGATGGGCTTCATGCCGGTGCTCCAGGGAACGCGCTCGGCACCGCAGCTGCGACTCTGCCACTGTCCGATGCGTGACCTGGTCGACGCCACCGATATCCCGTGTCGTGCCGAAATCGGCTTGCTGACCGAACTACTGGGGACCCGACCGATGCGCACCGCCTACATCCCCGACGGAGACCGCGGCTGCGCCTACACGCTGGCGGAGGCGTCGTGATCACCGAAACCGATGTACGGTCTGCGCTCTCCGAGATTCCCTACCCCGGCCTCCGACGCGACATCGTGTCGCTCGGCATGGTTCGCTCCGTCCTGGTCCGCGATGATCTGGTGCATGTCTCGCTCAGCGTCGCGACCGAACGCGAAGATGTACCCGGACTGCTTCGCGATGCGGTGACAACCCGTCTCGACGCACTCGGCGTCATTCGCACCGAGGTGCAACTGCTGACGCCTTCCCGGAAACCCGCCGAACGCGACCCGTGGGCGCGGCAACGACCACTCCCCGGTGCGCGGCGGATCATCGCGGTGGGCGCCGGCAAGGGAGGTGTCGGCAAGAGCACGGTCGCGGTGAACCTGGCGCTCGCGCTCCAGCAGACCGGACTCCGCGTTGGTGTCCTCGACGCCGACATCTACGGCCCATCGGTCCCGGTCCTGCTCGGCCTCGAAGACGGCGCTCTCCGCGCGCAGATGAACGACGAGAAACAGATCCTGCCGCTCGAGGCCTACGGGCTCTCGGTGGTGTCGTTCGGATTCTTCCTGGGTGCGGGGTCGCCCGCAGTGTGGCGCGGCCCGATGGTCGGCAAGGCGGTGACCCAGTTCTCGCGTGGCGTGGTCTGGCCGGATCTCGATGTGCTGGTCGTGGACCTGCCGCCGGGCACCGGTGACGTGCCGCTCTCGCTGGCGCAGTCGGTGGTGGTCGACGGGGCGATCGTGGTGACCACGCCGCAGCGACTCGCCACGCTCGAGGCGGCCAAGGCGATCAAGATGTTCGAGACACTCGAAGTGCCGGTGCTCGGTGTGGTGGAGAACATGAGCCACGCGAGCTGCGATTGCGGCCGCCAGTGGCGTCCGTTCGGAACTGGGGGGGGGCAGCGGCTCGCCGACGACGCGGATGTTCCGCTGCTCGGGCAACTGCCGTTCGAGGAGGGGATGGTCGACGATGCCGATCGGGGCGCACCCGCGATGGTCGAGACACCGGACTCGGAAGTCGCGATCGTGATGCGGTCGATCGCGGAGCAGGTTCGGCATGCCCTGCAGCTCGACGCGGTCCCGGAACCGGTTCCGGAACCGGTCCCGGAAGAGGCGGCTGCAGGCGTGGCCCCGCTCTAGCCCTGCTCGTCTTCCGCGAAGCCGTCGTCGGGGGTGAGGACCCACCGGGCCAGTGGCACCGCGAGCCCACCGGCGCCGAGCGCCTTGTGGAGGAACTGCGCCGGGTCGCCGCCCTCATCGGCATGCCACGCGGCCCAGCCCGCATGTGAAAGCCCAGCTGCGAGGGCTGCGAGGGGTTCCTCCGCGACCATCACCACCAAGGCGCGCGCGCGTGTCTCATCGAGATGCGCGATCTCACCGGCGCGCGTCACCAGTTCTTCCGGCGTCGCCAGGCGTGACGCCAGCATCAGGTCGGTCTCGGCCGCCACGGCGTCGAGCAAGGCCAACCAGGCCGCAGCCAACAGATGTTCCGGTGCCGCCAGCAAAGGCGTGTCCCTCAGCAACGCCACGACGGCGCGACTCCAGCCACGACGAATACCATCGGCCACCAGCAGGCGCCGCACTGGACGTTCCTGGGTCGCACGGGCGGCCTCGAACATCGCGCGCGCCCGGGCGCGCATCGCCCACACCGCGAGTGTCGCGCGATCATCGACATTCGGCGCCAATCCCGGTTCGGCATCCGGCACACCCAACCCGAGGGTGATGTAGACACTCCCGGCACGTTCCCACTCATCGAGCCACGCATCGAGTCGCTCGAACGGATCGAGCGGACTGAGTTCCGGTAGTGCCTCGAGCGCCGCACTCCAGTCGTCGCCATAGCCGAGATCTTCGGCGGCGGTGTGCAGCGCGCGCTCGGCGCCGGCCCGGCGCAATTCCAGGAGCCGGAGCGTCGCCTTGACGCCGAATGGTTCGTTGTTGAGCAGCGCCAGACGCGGGAGCACGGCATCCTCACCGAGGCCGACTTCGCCGTCGGAGTCGAGTGCGTCGCGCAACCAGCGTCGATGATCCTCGAGGGACGTGCGTGCAGCCCCGAGCACCGCGACATTGTCGAGTCGTTCGGCGGCGAGATCGAGCCGCTCCTCGAGATGCTCGACGGCCACCGACGCCGCCTCGACGAGGAACGCCGGTGCGGGCCTGGTGTCCTCGCGCACGAGCGCCAGCATCTCGGGCAACTCGCCGATCCGTGCCGCAAGTGCCTGCGCACGTTCGACGTCGAAGTCCTCGCCCAGCAGGGCGTCGAGCGCCACGGCCGCATGGCGGAGTGGCAGCACCGGATCGGTGGTCGGGCCCTCGGTCAGGAACTGGAGTCGGGCGATGTCCCCGCGCACGGTATCGAGCAGCATCGTACGATCGACTTCGTCGTCGCGCTCCTCCACATCCTCGAGATCCTCGATGGCGTTGGCGATGCTCCGCAGTGCCGCGAGCTGTGCCGTGAGCCACGGCACGTCGAACCGACCGAGTCGGGCATCGGCGTCGGCCGGGGCCTCATCAGGGTGTTGCATCGGATCGAGCAGACGGGCGAGATCCAGGTACGAGTGGAGCAGCGTGTCGACCGGGCTCATGGGTTACCGTGCAGCGTGCAGTGGGCGCCGAGCGAACAGCTGCCGGCAAAATGGGAGACGGTCACGTTGTCACCGAGCATCGAGTCCGAGAGCTTGGAGCTGGCCACCTGGCAATCGCGTCCAATCATGCTGTTGCGGACCATCGATCCGGTGACCGTGGTCCCCGCCTCGATGGTGACATTCGGTCCGATCGTGCAGCGTTCGAGCGTGACGCCGTCCTCGATCCGCACCGGATCGATCAGGGTCACACCCTCAGGAACCGTTGCGGGTCGGAGCGCCGCACCGTGCTCGAGCAGAATCCCGTTGGTCTCGAGCGTGGTGCCCAGCTGGCCGCAGTCATACCAGCCACCGACTTCGGCAGTCTTGATCCGACGACCGTGGTCGATCATGTGCTGGAACGCATCGGTCAGGAAGTACTCGCCCTTGACCGGCGGACTGGCGAGCACGTGATCGATGCCCGCCCAGAGCGCGGCGGTGTCCTTGATGTAGTAGAGCCCGATGTTGGCGAGTTTCGAGATCGGTTCCGACGGCTTCTCGACAATACGCGTCATGTAGCCGTCCTTGTCGGTGACCACCACGCCGAATCGCTGATAGTCCTCGACCTCCTTCGCCCAGATGATGCCGTCGGCGTCGGTCGTGGCGGCCAGCGTCAGGTCGGCCTCGAACACCGTGTCGACGAAGATGATCATCGCCG
The DNA here is from genome assembly GCA_039933845.1 of Gemmatimonadota bacterium. Lineage (GTDB taxonomy): Bacteria > Gemmatimonadota > Gemmatimonadetes > Gemmatimonadales > GWC2-71-9 > Palsa-1233. The sequence continues at coordinate 9,558 of JBDTNH010000062.1, read as the reverse complement.
GCCCGTGGATATGCGGCCGGGCGAGATTCACCGCGCCGGCGGTACCGTCCTGGACTTTCTGCTCGATGAACCGCGACGGGATCGTGTAGTGCGACCGGGCGTACTCCTCGACCTGTTCCTTGAGGTGGCCCGTGATGAAGATCAACTCCTCGATCTCCAGTCCCTTGAGACGATCCATCACCCAGTCGATGACCGGCTTGCCGGCGACCTTGAGCATCGGCTTCGGCGTGAGGTGCGTGTGCGGTCGGAGCCTGGAGCCCTTGCCGGCGAGTGGAATGATCACCTGCATCGTGTCATGCCCTTCCGTAGAGGTCGCGGAGCCGAACGACATCGTCCAGGTCCGAGGTGGAGGCCTCGAGCACGTCGCTGTCGACGACGGCCTCGATCGAGTGGATCGTGAACGGGGTGACATGCACCGATTCACCCGCGGTCATGATGCGTTCGGTCGGTGTGGCATCCTTGTCGGCCCAGAGCCGAAGGATCACCTCGCCGGTGAGGACATGCATCGTCTCGTCCTTGCGCTCGTGGTACTGGCACGACAGCACGTGGCCGGCGCGGACGTGGAGCACCTTCCCGACGTACTGGGGGGTGTGGGCCCAGATCAGCTCGTGACCCCAGGGCTTCTCGACGCGGAACGGGACGTCGGGCATCAGCGATTCACCGGATGGAAGGAGAAGGACGACGGCAATGTGATGCAGTCACGGACACAGACACCGCAGGCGACGCACCCGTCGAGCTTGAGGACGGGATGGCCATCGGCATCGGAACTCAGTGCGGTCTCACCGACCGGGCACGCCTCGACGCAGACGCGGCACGGCTTGCCCTCGAAGGTAACGCACCGCTCGGCGTGAAACTCGATCCGGCCGAGGCGTTCCTGGGCCCAGCCGTCCTCGGGGACGATCAGGGCATCGGTCGGACAGGCGGTCGCGCAGGGCATCGTGTCGCACGCGATGCACGGGATCCGGGAGGGTTCGAGGAAGGGTGTCCCCGCCGCCAGACCACCGCGACTCGGGACGTGCATGATGGCGCCGGCCGGACAGACGGGGGAGCACGCACCGCAGCGGGTGCACGCCGCGAGGAATTCCATCTCGGGGAGCGCGCCGGGTGGCCGGACGTAGCGCTGCTTGATGATCCGCTCTTCGGTGAGCTTCCCCACCTGACGCGCGGCGTCGCCAAAGGCCCGTCGAAAGAAGGAGCGGCGGTCGCCCGAGAAGTCGGTCATGCATGAATAAAGCGAAGATCTCGCCTAGTCGCGAGGAGCTGCGTGTAGGGGCGCAGCGTGCTGCGCCCCTTGCCGGCGTCCTCGAAAGGCAAGACCGGGCGCAGCATGCTGCGCCCCTACAGCAGCTGCTGGCGCAACCGGCTGAGGCGCTTCTTCACCGAGCCGTCGTAGACCTGATCCCCGATTCGGACGATCGTGCCGCCCAAGATCGACGGATCGGTCGCGAAGCCGGCGATGACTTCCTTGCCGATCGACTTGGCGAGGCGTTCGACGATCACCGTGCGGGTGAGCGAATCGACCTCGCGTGCGAGGGTGATCCCGGCCCGCGCGCGACCAAGGTGTGTATCGGTCATCGTGCGGTACTCGTCGGCAATCATGCCGACCAGGTTCTGCCGATTGCGCGTGATCACCGCGCCCATGTACAACACGAAGGTGCGCGGGGCACCGGCGAGTGCACTGGTGACGATCCGGACCTTCTCGTCACGCGGCACGCGCGGCGACATCAGCATCGCCTCGATCGACGGCGTCGACATCGCCGCCGCGGTCTCGTCCATCAGGACGCTCCACGGCTCCACGGCACCCGCCGCGGTGGCGAGTTCGAACAGCGTCTCGGCGTAGTTCCGCGCGATCGAGATGTCCCTCACGCCTTCGGTCCGATCTCGGTGAGGTACTGCTCGACCATCTTTCGATCGGCGTCGGCATCGAGCTGGCGCCCGATCACCTTGCCGGCGGCGGCGATCGCGAGATCCACCGCCTCGCGCCGCAGATCGGCCTTGGCCCGATCGCGCTCGGCCACGATCTCCTGCTTGGCCCGCGAGAGGATCTCTTCCTGCTCGGCACGCGTGCGCTCGATCGCGGTGGTCCGCTCACGCTCGGCGCCCTGACGTGCATCGGCGAGCAGGGCATTCGCCTCACCCCGCGCGCCGGCCAGAAGCCTCCGCTGCTCCTCGAGCACCGCGCCGGCCTCGGCGTGCAACCGCTTCGCCTCGGACAACTGGAGCTTGATCGCCGACTCACGGTCGGCCGTCATCTTGACGATGACCGGGTAGACGAACTTGCCCAGCACGAACAGCAGGAGCAGGAACACCACCCACGTCCAGATGAAGAGACCGAGTGTCGGCGAGAACGGCGCCGGCAGGGTGGCCTCGCCGATGTGCTCAGCTTCCTGGAGCACTGGCAGCAGCGAAAGCATCATGACCTGATTCCCTCGTGACTCAGGTGAGCTTGAAGAGCAACGCGAAGACGAGCGCGATGATCGTGGCGCCCTCGAGGAGCACGGCGAACAGCAGGCCGGCGCCACGGATGGCACCCTCGGCCTCGGGCTGACGCGCGATGCCCTCTGCGACCTGACCACCAATCCGACCGAGACCGATCCCGGCGCCGATCAGCGCAAGACCCATCCCGATACCAGCGCCCAACGAAGCCCACCCCTTGGCGGCCGCAGTCGCGGCCTGCACCACTTCGACCTGCATCAGCATGTTCAGCATTTTGGTTCCCGTTCAAGTGGAAGATTCCATGGTTGTTCGCATCCCCGCACGATTACCCGTCTCTTCCGGAACCGGGTCGTGTGGTAGGAACCGACGGACCCGAAGGCCCGGTTCCCAAAGCGGTGGCATTCACCGCATTGCTGCCCAGCCCACTGGATGCGCGGGAGCCGGTGATTTCGAGACGTGAACCCTGCTCTTTCATTCGTCGAGCTTCGCCCCTTCGCTTCGCTCAGGGTGACAGCTCGTTTCTCGTTTCTCGCTTCTCGCTTCTCGCTTCTCGTTTCTCGTTTCAGTGCTCGTGCTGCATCAATCCGATAAACACCGCACTCAACAACGCGAACACGTACGCCTGCAGGAACGCGACAAACAACTCGAGCATCATCACGCCGAGCACCACGAGTGCGGTGGCGATCCCGATGCCCCAGCGGAAGTATTCGAGGCTGCCGAACAGGAACACGATCCCGAACAGTGACAGGATCACGAAGTGGCCGGCGAGCATGTTGCCGAACAACCGGATGGCGAGCGCGATCGGCTTGACGAGTTTCGAGAGGATCTCGATCGGTCCCATCGCGATCGTCATGACGAGGCCACCCACGCCGTGCATCCCGGGGATGTGCGGGAAGATCGTCCGCATGTAGCCCTTGGGGCCCAGCTTGACCATGCCGCCGACCTCGATGACCATGAACGACAGTATTGCGAGGGCGCCGGTGACGGCGAGGTTGCCGGTGACCGAGGCGCCCCAGGGGAGCATGCCGAGCAGGTTGGCGATCAGGATGAAGAAGAAGAGCGTGATGATCAGCGGTGCGTAGCGCGGGCCCTCTTCCTCACCGATGTTGAGGATCGCGATCTCGTTCCGGACATAGAGGACGAACGCCTCCATCGCGCCGGCGTAGCCACCCGGTGCACGGCCCGCGCGTTGCGCCTTGGCGATGCCGCTGGCCGCCACCCTGAGCATCACGAAGGTGAGCACCGCGGCGAGGATCATGAAGACGACATGCCGCGTGGGCGACAGGTCGATCGTCAGGCCGAGGAGATGGAATGGTTCCCACTGCGGGAGATGGATCGTGAAGAGCGGCGCGAAATCGAGTTCGTGCGCGTCCCCGGTGTGATGAAACACCATCTCGGCAATGCTGAACGGTCCCGATTCGTTGCTCGTCACGTCAGTCGTGTCTCCAACCACAGCAGGGGCAACAGGGTCCCCAGATACCCAAGCGCGGCCGCCCCCGGAGGGAACGCCGCTCGATCGTGTGTCACCGCCGCCCAGATCACCGCCACTCCAGCGACCCGAAGCGCCATCCCCACCACATAGGTGGTCATGTGGTCCGGCGTGGCCGGCGTCCCGAGTCGGCGGGCGAGTCGCGCCGCCAGGAGTTGGATCCCGGTCGCCAGGACCCCGAAGAGTCCGGCGGCCTTGGCCGCCACTCCATCCCAGATGAGCCAGGCCAGTCCGGCCACCACCACCGCAACGGCCAGCCCACGAACCAAACGGCGACGCTGGTTACTGCTCGCCGTCAGAACCAATCTCGCTCCGAAGCCGCTGGTAAAGCCAGAATCCACCCAGCGCCATCCCCCCGAAGGTCCCGATCAGGGTGAACAGCGGGATGGTCCCGAACCGGTGATCCAGCCAGAGCCCCAGCAGCGCCGCACCGGTCAGGGTCAGGGCGAAGGTCATCCCCACTGCGACGTAGGAATAACCCTCGCCAATCTCCCGCATGGATGGGTCTCTTTGAGGGCGCTTCACGGCGGCGGAAGGTACGGGCTTGTGAAATCTTTCGCAAGCGAGAAACCGGGGGGCGAAGCCCCGCGTAACGGCTAGATTCCGGGTCGCTTCTCGCCTCACGCTTCTCGTTTCTCGCTTCTCGTTTCTCGCTTCTCGCAAATTGGTGCCCATGACTTCGACCGCCGCTCCGACCGACCTCCAGCAGCTCGACGCCCTCGCCAGCGCGATGGACGCCCTCCGGTCCCAGGTCGCCGAGCGGGTGGTGGGCCAGCGTGAGGCGGTCGATGGCATCCTGACCGCCATCCTGGGCGGCGGGCATGCCCTTCTGGTCGGCGTGCCGGGCCTCGCCAAGACGCTGATGGTCTCGACCGTGGCCGAGGCGCTCAATTTGTCGTTCAATCGGGTGCAGTTCACGCCCGATCTGATGCCGGGCGATATCACCGGTACCGAGCTGGTCGAGGAGGATCCGGCCACCGGCAAGCGATCGTTCCGGTTCGTCGAGGGTCCGGTGTTTGCGCAGGTGGTCCTGGCCGACGAGATCAACCGGACCCCTCCCAAGACGCAGGCGGCGCTGCTCCAGGCGATGCAGGAGCATCAGGTGACGGTGGCTGGTCGGACGTATCACCTACCCGAGCCTTTTTTCGTGCTGGCGACCCAGAACCCGATCGAGCAGGAGGGGACGTATCCGCTCCCCGAGGCACAGCTTGACCGCTTCATGCTCGAGCTTCGGATCGGGTATCCGAGTCGTGCAGAGGAGGAAGCGATCGTCACCGCGACAACCGGCGGGAGGGTGGCTGCCGTGCGCACGGTGCTCGACGGCGCGGAACTGGTGGGGATGCAGTCGTTGGTGCGCCGGATTCCGGTCAGCACCACGTTGATTGGTGCGGCGGTGATGCTGGCGCGGATGACGCGTCCGAACGAGGCGGAGGCGCCGGCACTGGTGCGTGAGTTCGTCGAATGGGGCGCCGGGCCGCGTGCCTCACAGTATCTGGTGCTCGGCGCCAAGGCGCGCGCCGCGATGGACGGCCGCCCGCAGGCCGACCTCGACGACATCAAGGCTGTCGCGCGGAACGTGCTGCGTCACCGGGTGATGACCAACTTCGCCGCCGAGGCGGCGGATCGTTCAAGCGAGGATGTGGTGGGCGAGTTGATCGAGGGCGGGGCGTGGATCTAGACGAGAAGCGAGAAGCGAGAAGCGAGAAGTTGTCACCCTGAGCCCCGCCGCCCTTCGGGGGCGGGGTAGACTCCGGCGACACAGCCGCCGGAGCGAAGGGGCAACGCGCGCCGCACCATATGGCCTGCCCAGGCAAGTGCTCCGTGATGCCTGCCCCCCCTACGCCTTCCCCCGCACCACCCTGAACGCGCCATCCGTCAACCCGTGGGACACCACGCCGGCGACCCCAACAACACCCGCACGTCACGATGGCATTCCCTTGAGTGCCTCGAGTGCGTGTCGTCCGGCGGCGGAGTGTTGGTGCAGTCGCGCGAAGCGGGCGAGTTCGGCGCGGAGCGCGTGTGCGTCTCCCGCGGCCCGGTACAAGTCGATCAGGCCGTTGCCGATCAGCGTCTCCTGCTGCGGCGTCGGCCCCGACTCACGTGCGTGGAGGTAGTGCGCCACTGCCGCATCCGGATCGCGCAGCTTCTCCGCGGTGAGCACCGCGAGTCGAATCGATGCATCGGTGTCGTCCGGAAACGCGACCAGATGTGACCGATAGCGGTCGGCCGCCTCGGCGAACTCGCCACGGACAATCAACGACTCCATCTCGGAGAACTCGCGTGTGTGCGCGGTGCCACGCGTCGAGAGCAGGCCGCCCATGAATGTCGACGCGATGCCGCCGAACGCCCCGCGCAGCACGCGCGAGACGAGATAGACGAGGAGCGGATTGATCACGAACAGGGCGAGCCACCATTGCCCCGCCGAGAGGCCGACGAGCCCCTCGATGATCACGAGGACGATGTACAGCCACGGGGCGAGCGTGATCAGGATCCGGAGGTTTTCCATTTTCTCGCCGACGTGGCCGTCGGCGAGGCGCTTGGGGGGTTTAGTCGGCGTCGGAGGCATCGGGCGCTCGCGGTGTCGGGATGCCGAAATCTGGCCCGGCGGGGGGCGGGGATCAAATCGTCGGCGTTGCCTCCGGCCAGCGGCTTATAGCCGCTTCTCGGCACGGAGGCCCGGTAAGACCGGGCCATGTGGGCGAGCGTTGCGCGCTCGGTCTCCTCACGGAGCAAGGCGGGTTTACCCGCCCTTGGTGCCGAGCCGAGCCGCGGCGGTCACGCCGCGGTTTGGTACGCTTGCACCGGAGTCTGGGCGGCCCGTGGGCTCGGGTTCAGGACACAAAGAGGGCGGCGCCACTCGGCGCCGCCCTTTCTGTTCAATCCAGCGTGGATCCGGCCATCGGCCGATCGAACGCTATAGGACCTTCCTGCCCTGGATGACGCGCACGAGGATCACGATCACCGCGATGACTAGCAGGATGTGAATCAGGCCACCCATGGTGTACGACGTCAGGAGCCCGAGGAGCCAGAGAATCACGAGCACTATTGCGATGGTCATCATCTGTGCCAGCCTTTGTTGGAGGAGTTCATCCGTTCATGCCCACAGTCAGGGAAACGAACGGGCACGGTGACCCGCACACACCCGGCCGACATCCGTGTCAGCCGAGGTTCACGAGTATGGGGCCAAATCGCCGATCAGGGAAGGGGCAATCCTCGACCGTCCCGGCGGCCCCATGCTGGCGGCGGCCGGTCGGTCTGGGAGGAACTACACAACTGCGGATTGTAATGGTCCTACGAATCGACCAACTGAGCAGCAACGTGTTGGTCTGCCCTATATGACGCACACTCCCCCCCATTCGTTGCACACGGGGCTGGCGGGATCCCGATTTGAGCCGTATTTGATGGAAGGGTGGCAATTTCCACTTCATCCCATTCCGGAGGACCGCAATCCCGATGCTGCCTTGGCGCCTCTTCTGCCTCGGGTACCCCGCGTTCGTTGGTCCCGACGGCGAGCCGATCCGGCTGCGAACTCGGAAGCATCTCGCCCTGTTGATCTACCTCGCGGTCGAGCCCCCCGCCCCGCACCGGCGTGACCGCCTGGCGGCCCTGCTTTGGCCCAGGGCCGGCATCGACGAGGGACGACACTCGCTGGCCACGGCGCTGTCAGTGCTCCGGGCCCGATTGGGCGGCGACGCCTTCGAGACCGGACGCGACACGGTGCGCCTCCGGCCCGGGCGGGTGGTGACCGACGTCGCGCTGCTTCGCTCCGGCGACCCACTCGAGGGCGATATCCCCGCCGCGCTCTTTCTCGAGGAGTTCGAGATCCCGCACGCCAGCGATTTTGGCGATTGGGTCGATGCCGAACGGACGCGATTGCTGCCGCTGGTACACCGTCAGCTCGCCGGACGCATCGCGGAGGCGCGCCGCGTCGGTGATGTCCGCCAGATGGAACGACTCGCCGATCGACTGGTCCGGATCGATCCCCTCTCGGAACATGCGGCCCGCGCCCGCCTCGAATCGCGCGCCATGGCCGGTGACCGGATCGGTGCCCTCCGCGGCTACGACCAGTGGCGCGACCTGCTCGCCGAAGAGCTCGGCGCCCGTCCCTCCGAGGAAGTGGATCAGATGGCCGATCGGTTGCGTCGCCGCGGCATTCACGAGGCGACGCACGCGCCACGCACCAACGTCCCCACCGAGCAGTGGCAGGAGCGGATCTTCGTGGGCCGTACGACGGAGTTCTCGACCTGCTATGACCACTGGCAAGCCGTGCGTCGCGGCGAGGCGCGGCACATCATGGTGAGTGGCGACGATGGCATCGGCAAGACGGCGTTCATGAGCCGAGTGAGCACCGCGTTGGCACTGGAGGGCGCCGGCGTCGCTCGGGTGCAATGCCACGAGCTCGAGCGAGAGTTGCCGTTCGGCGCGGTGGGCGGCCTGGTGTCGAGCCTGCTCGAGCTGCCGGGATCGAGTGCGACCCCGGCAGCAGACCTGGCGGAATTGGGACGGTTGGTTGGACGCGTGCGTCAGCGTTGGCCGTCGCTCCCGGCGCCGTCCGATGCGACCGGTGAGGGTGCCAGGCTCCAGTTCACCGAGGCGGTACTGGCGCTGGTGCATGCGGTGGCCGACGAGCAGCCGGTGGTGTTGGTGGTCGACGACATGCATCTCGCCGACGCCACGTCGCTCGCGGTGCTGCATCTGGTGTTGCGTCGGCTGCGCGAGTTGCCGGTGCTGGCGCTGCTGTCATCGAGCGAAGCCGCGAGCGGTTCGGTCGCGGCGATCTGTCGGTTTCTCGACTCCTCGGGCACCACTCGCCTCAGGCTCGATCCGCTCGGTCCGGTGACGAGCGGTGAACTGCTCGATGCGCTGTTCGCGGTCGGCGACGATCCGGGGCCCTCGGTTCGACGCGCGATTCTCGCAGGCGCCACCGGCGTGCCGATGATCCTTGAACTCCTCGTCGAGGATTGGCGCCGGAGTGGCAGCGACTCGTTGGCACTCACGCTGACGGCGATGACCGAGAAGGGTGGCCGCCCGAGGGCACAGGTGGTGGCGGAACTGGTGTCGGGCACCCTCGCCTCCCTCGAGCCCGACACCCGCGCGGTCGCCGACCTGAGCGCGATACTTGGCCAGCGGCTCAACGATCTCTCGATGTACACGCTGGTGGATCTGCCGATTGCCCGCACGATGCGCGCGATGGGGACGCTCACGTCGGCGCGCATCCTGCGCGACGCGGGGAGTCACCTGGAGTTCGCGAACGAGGTGGTGCGGGCGCAGTGCTACGCGGCCATGGCGACACCGATGCGTCGGCTGCTGCATGCTCGTGTGGCCGATCGCTTGTTGGCGGCCGACGGCGGCGAGGCACCGATCGGTGGACTCGAGATCGCGTGGCATCTGGTGCGCGGCGATCGACTGGCGGAGGCGGTGCCGTACTTGCTCGCTGGTGGCCGCGAGTCGATCCGTCGGGGCGGGCCACACGAGGCGGATTTGGCGCTCTCGACGGGGTTGCCGGCGCTCACCGGTGCCCCGCGACGCACGGCGATCCTGTTGCTGGCCGAGGCGCTGCAGGAGCTGGGGCGGTGGCAGGAATCACTGGTGCTGCTCCGGACGTCGAACGAGTCGTGGGAGCCGGAAGAGGA